>NZ_JBVJDK010000002.1:131714-288349 GCF_055582325.1 Streptomyces sp. NPDC042100 | reverse complement strand
GTCGCCGGGCCACGCGTAAGGCCACGTCGCCGGAGCCGGTGGTCGAGGCCGCGCCGGTCGTGGAGGCCGCCGAGGCTGCCGCGCCGGTCGCCGAGGCTCCCGCCCCGGCCGCCGAGGAGGCCGCCCCCGCCCCGCGCACCCGTCGCCGGGCCACGCGTAAGGCCACGTCGCCGGAGCCGGTGGTCGAGGCCGCGCCGGTCGTGGAGGCCGCCGAGGCTGCCGCGCCGGTCGCCGAGGAGGCCGCTCCGGCCCCGCGCACCCGTCGCCGCGCCACCCGCAAGGCCGCCGCGCCCGTCGTCACCCCCGACGCCGCCGCCGAGATCGCCGCCGAGACCTCCGGCGAGGCGCTGCCCGCGGACACCGTCGAGGAGATCGCCTCGCACGCCGCCGAGGTCGCCGCCGCCGAGCAGGCCGCCAGCCGTGGCCGCACCCGCCGCCGCGCCACCTCGCCGCAGTTCACCGCCGAGCCGTCCGCCGAGGCCGAGGCGCCCCGCACCCGCCGTGCCGCGCGTCCCGCCGTCGCCGTGTTCCAGCCGCCGGTCTTCACCGAGCCGATGTTCCAGACGCCGGAGACGGCCGCGTACATCGCCGCCGCCGAGGCCGCCGAGGACGAGGCCGAGGAGGAGCTCACCGAGGACGCCGAGGTCGCGGAGGCCGTCGCCGAGGCCGTCGTGGAGGCCCCCGAGGCCGCCGAGACCGGCTCGCGCCGCCGCCGTCGCCGCCGTGGCGAGCCCGTCGCCGTCGAGCCCGTCCCGGCCACCGTCGCCGACGAGCCCGAGGTCGAGTCCACCCCCGAGGCGGAGGAGGCCGTCGACGCCGCCGAGGCCGACGACACCGACGACTACGAGGACCGCCCGTCCCGCCGTCGCCGCCGGGGCGGCCGTCGCCGTCGCCGCGGCGAGCTCGCCGAGATCGAGGAGGCCGAGGAGGCGGAGGAGTCAGGGGAGGCCGACGAGGCCGACGAGCTCCACGCCGAGGACGAGGCCGAGGACGCCGAGGACGACGGCACCGCCGCGGGCAGCAGCAGCTCCCGCCGTCGCCGCCGTCGCCGTCGCCGCAGCGGTGACGCCTCCACCGACGCCGAGGGCACCGACGAGGACGGCGTCCGCACGGTCGTCAAGGTCCGCGAGCCCCGCCCGGCGCGCGAGAAGGGCGAGCCCTCCGACGAGGTCCAGTCCATCAAGGGCTCCACCCGCCTGGAGGCCAAGAAGCAGCGCCGCCGCGAAGGCCGCGAGCAGGGCCGCCGCCGCGTCCCGATCATCACCGAGGCCGAGTTCCTGGCCCGCCGCGAGGCCGTCGAGCGCGTGATGGTCGTCCGCCAGAACGGCGAGCGCACCCAGATCGGCGTCCTGGAAGACAACGTGCTCGTCGAGCACTACGTCAACAAGGAGCAGGCCACCTCGTACGTCGGCAACGTCTACCTGGGCAAGGTCCAGAACGTGCTGCCGTCGATGGAGGCCGCCTTCGTCGACATCGGCAAGGGCCGCAACGCCGTCCTGTACGCCGGCGAGGTCAACTTCGAGGCGCTCGGCATGGGCCACGGCCCGCGCCGCATCGAGGCCGCCCTCAAGTCCGGCCAGTCGGTCCTGGTGCAGGTCACCAAGGACCCGATCGGCCACAAGGGCGCCCGCCTGACCAGCCAGGTCTCGCTGCCCGGCCGCTACCTCGTGTACGTGCCCGAGGGCTCGATGACCGGCATCAGCCGCAAGCTGCCGGACACCGAGCGCGCGCGCCTGAAGACCATCCTCAAGAAGATCGTCCCCGAGGACGCGGGCGTCATCGTGCGCACCGCCGCCGAGGGCGCGAGCGAGGACGAGCTGCGCCGCGACGTCGAGCGCCTGCAGGCGCAGTGGGCCGACATCCAGAAGAAGGCCGCGCAGATCTCGACGTCCTCGCCGAGCCTGCTCTACGGCGAGCCCGACATGACCGTCCGGGTCGTCCGCGACATCTTCAACGAGGACTTCTCCAAGGTCATCGTCAGTGGCGACGACGCCTGGGACACCATCCACGGCTACGTCAACCACGTCGCCCCGGACCTGGCCGACCGCCTGTCCAAGTGGACCAGCGAGGTCGACGTCTTCGCGACGTACCGGATCGACGAGCAGCTGATGAAGGCGCTGGACCGCAAGGTCTGGCTGCCCTCCGGCGGCTCCCTGGTGATCGACAAGACCGAGGCGATGATCGTCGTCGACGTCAACACCGGCAAGTTCACCGGCCAGGGCGGCAACCTCGAAGAGACCGTGACGAGGAACAACCTCGAAGCGGCCGAGGAGATCGTGCGCCAGCTCCGGCTGCGCGACCTGGGCGGCATCGTCGTCATCGACTTCATCGACATGGTCCTGGAGTCCAACCGCGACCTGGTGCTGCGCCGCCTCCTGGAGTGCCTGGGCCGGGACCGGACCAAGCACCAGGTGGCCGAGGTCACCTCGCTCGGCCTGGTCCAGATGACCCGCAAGCGGGTCGGCCAGGGCCTCCTGGAGTCCTTCTCCGAGACCTGTGTCCACTGCAACGGGCGCGGCGTCATCGTCCACATGGAGCAGCCCGCCACCCACGGTGGCGGCGGTGGCGGCAAGCGCTCGAAGAAGCGCGGCCGAGGCGGCGACGGACACGCCCACGAGCACGAGCACGCCCACGAGACCGAGGTCCACGAGACCCCGGCCGAGACCGAGGCCGAGCTGGCCGCCGAGCTCGCCGCCCCGGTGGCGTTGCCCGAGCCGATCGCCGCGGACGAGGAGCTGTACGGCAGCGCCGCGGAGGCCGAGGCCGCCGCGACCCGTGGCCGTGGCCGCCGCCGGGCGACCCGCCGGGCGACGGCGCCGGAGCGGGCCGCCGCGCCGGCCGTCACCGAGACGGAGACCTTCGAGGTCGTCGTCCCGGAGGCGAAGGCCGAGCCGACGCCGGAGCCCGTCGCCGAGGCCCCGGCCCCCGTCGCCGAGGCCCCGGCCGTCGAGGCCGCCCCGGTGGCCGAGGAGCAGGCGCCCGAGGCGCCCGCGCCCCGGACCCGCCGCCGTGCCACCCGTAAGGTGTCCGCCCCGGTGGTCTCCACCCCGGAGCCGGTCGCCGAGACGGTGGCCGAGCCCGTCGCCGCCGAGGAGGCCCCGGCGCCCGCCGCCGAGGCAGCCCCGGTCGCCGAGCCCGCCGTCGAGGAGGCCCCCGTGGCCGCCCCGCCGAGGGCCCGCCGCCGGGTGGTCCGCAAGGCCACCGCGCCGGCCGGCGCGCCCGCCGGCGCCGAGGAGGCCGCCGTGCTCGTGGTGGCTTCGGCCCCCGCCGCCGAGGCGCCCGCCGAGGCTCCGGCCGACGCGGCTCCCGCCGAGGCCGAGGCCGCTCCGGCGGCCAAGAAGGCGGTCCGCAAGACGGCCGCCAAGAAGGCCACCGCCAAGAAGGCCGCCACGAAGAAGACGGCGGCCAAGAAGACGGCGGCGAAGAAGACGACGACCGCCAAGAAGGCCGTGAAGAAGACCGCGGCCCCCGCGCAGGACTGACCCAGTCCCCGACGCAGTCCGTGTGGACCGTCCTCCTCCCGGGGACGGTCCACACGGTTTTGACCCCGATCGGAAACCAGGAACAGCCCGATGAACAACACCCCCGCCCCCCAGGTGCGCAAGGCCGTCATCCCCGCCGCCGGTCTCGGCACGCGCTTCCTTCCCGCCACGAAGGCCACGCCCAAGGAGATGCTGCCGGTCGTCGACAAGCCGGCCATCCAGTACGTGGTGGAGGAGGCGGTCTCGGCGGGTCTGTCGGACGTCCTGATGATCACGGGCCGCAACAAGCGCCCGCTTGAGGACCACTTCGACCGGAACTACGAGCTGGAGGAGGCGCTCACCCGCAAGGGCGACGACGAGCGCCTCGCCCGGGTCCAGGAGTCCAGCGAGCTGGCGACCATGCACTACGTGCGCCAGGGCGACCCGCGCGGGCTCGGCCACGCCGTGCTGTGCGCGCAGCCGCACGTCGGCGACGAGCCCTTCGCGGTGCTCCTCGGCGACGACCTGATCGACCCGCGCGACCCGCTGCTCGCCCGGATGCTGGAGGTCCTGGCGGCCGGCGGCGGCAGCGTCGTCGCGCTCATGGAGGTCGACCCGGCGCAGATCCACCTGTACGGCTGCGCTGCCGTCGAGCCGACCGCCGACGCCGACGTCGTACGCATCACCGGGCTGGTCGAGAAGCCGGACCCGGCGGACGCGCCGAGCAACTACGCGATCATCGGCCGCTACGTCCTGGACCCGGCCGTCTTCGGCGTCCTCGGCGAGACCGAGCCGGGCCGGGGCGGCGAGATCCAGCTCACCGACGCCCTCCAGAAGATGGCGGCGGACGAGACGCTGGGCGGCCCGGTGCACGGCGTGGTCTTCAAGGGCCGCCGCTACGACACCGGCGACCGGGGCGACTACCTGCGGGCCATCGTGCGGCTGGCCTGCGAGCGCGAGGACCTGGGGCCGGACTTCCGTGCCTGGCTCAAGGGCTTCGTCGCGGAGACCTCCGCGGCCGACGCCGCGGGCGACCCGGCTGGGATTTGACCCCCTGCGGGAGCCGCCCGTAACCTAGACCGTCGGCGTGTCTGATTGCGCCACACCCTCTGAGCACCTCCCTCCCGGTCTCCGGGAGAGGCCGCTCGACCGATTCCGGACCGCCGGGCCCCAGGCTCGCGCGTGCGGGCGGCTGGCATCAGAGGTCCCGATTTCCGAGTGAGAGAGAGATCCGCGTGTACGCCATCGTGCGCAGCGGTGGTCGCCAGCACAAGGTTGCTGTCGGCGACATCGTTGAGGTTGACAAGATTTCCACCGCCAATGTTGGCGACACGGTCGAGCTCTCGACCCTGCTCGTCGTCGACGGCGACGCCGTGACCAGCGACCCGTGGGTCCTGGCCGGCATCAAGGTCGAGGCCGAGGTCGTGGACCACCACAAGGGCGCCAAGATCGACATCCTGCGCTACAAGAACAAGACCGGCTACCGCCGTCGCCAGGGTCACCGTCAGCAGTACACGGCGATCAAGGTCACGTCCATCCCGACGGCCGCGAAGTAAAGAGGGACTGAGCAATGGCACACAAGAAGGGCGCATCGTCCACCCGGAACGGTCGCGATTCCAACGCCCAGCGGCTCGGCGTGAAGCGCTTCGGCGGTCAGGTCGTCAACGCGGGTGAGATCCTGGTCCGCCAGCGTGGCACCCACTTCCACCCCGGTTCGGGTGTGGGCCGTGGCGGCGACGACACGCTGTTCGCCCTGCAGGCCGGTTCGGTGCAGTTCGGCACCTTCCGTGGCCGCAAGGTCGTGAACATCGTTCCGGTCGCCTGATCGGAAGCTTTGCGGAGGCGGACCTCACTTCCCGTTAGGGAAGCGGGTCCGCCTTTCGCGTGTTACTAGATAGACATTCCACCTGTTTTTTGCGTATCTGGAGGCACAGAACCATGACCACCTTCGTGGACCGCGTCGAGCTGCACGTCGCCGCGGGTAACGGGGGCCACGGCTGCGCCTCCGTCCACCGGGAGAAGTTCAAGCCGCTCGGCGGCCCGGACGGCGGCAACGGCGGCCGGGGCGGCGACGTGATCCTGGTCGTCGACCAGGCCGTCACCACACTCCTGGACTACCACCACTCGCCGCACCGCAAGGCCACCAACGGGCAGCCCGGCGCCGGTGACAACCGCTCCGGCAAGGACGGCCAGGACCTCGTCCTGCCCGTGCCCGACGGCACCGTCGTCCTCGACAAGGCGGGCAACGTCCTCGCCGACCTGGTCGGCCAGGGCACCACGTACATCGCGGGCCAGGGCGGCCGAGGCGGCCTCGGCAACGCGGCGCTGTCCTCCGCCCGCCGCAAGGCCCCCGGCTTCGCGCTGCTCGGCGAGCCCGGCGAGGCCGGCGACGTCGTCCTGGAGCTCAAGACGGTCGCCGACGTGGCGCTCGTCGGCTACCCGAGCGCGGGCAAGTCCTCGCTGATCTCCGTCCTGTCGGCCGCCAAGCCGAAGATCGCGGACTACCCGTTCACGACGCTCGTCCCGAACCTGGGCGTGGTCACGGCCGGCTCGACCGTCTACACCATCGCCGACGTCCCCGGCCTGATCCCCGGCGCCAGCCAGGGCCGCGGCCTGGGCCTGGAGTTCCTGCGCCACGTCGAGCGCTGCTCGGTCCTCGTCCACGTCCTCGACACGGCGACGCTGGAGTCCGACCGCGACCCGGTCTCCGACCTCGACATCATCGAGGAGGAGCTGCGGCAGTACGGCGGCCTTGAGGACCGCCCGCGCCTGGTGGTCCTCAACAAGATCGACATCCCGGACGGCCAGGACCTCGCGGACATGATCCGCCCGGAGCTCGAAGAGCGCGGCTACCAGGTGTACGAGGTCTCCGCCGTGGCCCGTACGGGCCTCAAGGAGCTGTCCTACGCCCTCGCAGGCATCGTCGGCCAGGCCCGCGCGGCCAAGCCCGTGGAGGAGGCGACCCGTATCGTCATCCGCCCGAAGGCGGTCGACGACGCCGGCTTCACCGTCACGTACGACCAGACCGAAGAGGTCTACCGGGTGCGCGGCGAGAAGCCCGAGCGCTGGGTCCGCCAGACCGACTTCAACAACGACGAGGCCGTCGGCTATCTGGCCGACCGCCTCAACCGCCTCGGCGTCGAGGACGCGCTGATGAAGGCCGGCGCCCGCGCCGGGGACGGCGTGGCGATCGGCTCCGAGGAGAACGCGGTCGTCTTCGACTGGGAGCCCTCGATGATGGCCGGCGCCGAGATGCTCGGCCGCCGAGGCGAGGACCACCGCCTGGAGGCCCCCCGCCCCGCCGCCCAGCGCCGCCGCGACCGCGATGCGGAGCGCGCCGACCCGCAGCGCGAGTACGACGAGTTCGACCCGTTCTAGGCGAACGGCCGCCGTACGGCGAAGGCCCCTGCCGGGTGTACCGGTGGGGGCCTTCGCCGTACGGCGGAGGCGCTCCTCGTACGACGAAGGCCCCCGCCGGGATGTCCGGCGGGGGCCTTCGGTGCGTCAGGTGCGGGTCATGCGACCGGGTTGGGCTCCGGGGTCGTGCCGCGCTCCGCGGACGTGCCTCGGGTCGGCTTCTCCGGCTGCTCCGGGGCGTCCGTGGCCCCGGGAGCCTCGGCGGCGCCCTCGGGCTGTGCGGAGTCCTCGGGCTTCGTCGGCTCCGCCGGGTCGCCCGAGCCGAAGTCCGGCTTGGCGCGCAGCAGCGGCAGGATCATGATGCCGATGAAGATCGGGCCGATCATGTAGCGCCACAGCGGGGCCGGGTTGGCCGCCAGGACGGTCAGCTGGAGGCCCAGCGTGACCGACAGCAGCGCCAGCGTGCCCTTGGCCTTCGTGCGGCGGCGGAACAGCAGGACGATCGCGTACGTGGCGTAGCACCAGATCGCGCCGCGGAACAGCAGCCACTGGAGCTGCGGCACCTTGAAGGCGCGCCACGAGAAGTCGGCGACCGCGTGCAGCGGCTCGGACAGCGGGCGGATCTTCAGCTTCGAGCGGTACTCGCTGTGCTTGATGTCCTCGTTCCACTTGAGGTAGCTGAACAGCGTCTTCGAGGTCTGCGGGTCGCTCAGCAGCGTGTTCGCCCGCAGTTCCTTCGGGCCGGGGAAGACGGCCCAGGCGATGTGCGCGCGGCACACGCGGGCGCCGATGACCAGGTCCGGGGTCCGCTTCAGGACCCGCTGCCACAGGGCCATCAGCTCGTCGTTGCGCTCGGCCGCGAGCGGCCGGTTCATCGGCGGGGACTCCATCGCCCAGTCGGCGTTGTAGCAGTTGGCCGCGCGGCCCTTCCAGTGGGACAGCGGCGCGATGCTGGCCATCAGCGCCTTGTCCTCCTTGGTGAAGAAGCCGGGGCGCTGCCCGTAGGCGACCGCGATGTCCGCGTAGAAGAAGGCGTACACGGCGTCCTTCGGCGGGGTCTTCACCCCGGCCGACGGGTAGATCACGCTGGTCAGCAGGCCGAAGATGAGCACCGGCACGGCCGTCGCCGCGAGCACCCAGCGGCGCATCGACGGCAGCGCGATCAGCAGGATGGGCGCGGCCACGACCGCGACCAGCATGCCGTTGTTGCGGAAGACCGCGAGCATCAGGAAGCCCAGGAAGAGCAGCCCGACGGTGCGGTAGAAGGCCTTGTCCCGGACGGCCTGACGGCCGGCGGCCCGCCGCGCGGCGAGCCGGCCCGCCGCGCCGAAGGCGAGGATCGCGCCGATGACGAACGGCACGTCCTTCCAGACGAAGATCACGAAGACGGCGGTCGGCGGCAGCAGCGCCGGCACGCTCGTGGCGACGGCCGCCCACCGCTGCCGCACCCCCCAGTCCCGGAGGGTGACGGAGCAGTAGGCGAGCGTCGCGGACATCGCGACCGTCTGGGCCAGCGTCAGGATCCACAGATCACCGGTGGTGTTGAGCGACAGCCACACCAGGCCGTCGTACGCCACCGAGTGGTTCGACTCCCAGTGGTTGGTGGTGACGTGCCACACATAGGTGATCGAGTCGTAGCTCAGGGCGCCGGGGAAGAACGCCGCCCACCAGAGCAGGAACAGGATCTGGGTGGTGGCGAAGACCGCGACGGGCAGTCTGCGCTTCTCCGGGATCCTCTCCCACTGCTTGGTGAGAAAGGCGTTGCGCGGGAGTTTCACACTCGGCTCCGCTGGGCATCGTGGATGGACGTTCGGGACAGTCGAACAGGTTAGTCGGTTCAGACCGTCTGTCGATCACGCGGGGCGGCCTCGGACGCCTCCGGCTGCCCCGGACGCGGTGCCACCGGGCGCTCCCCGAGCGGGAGAACCGGCGGAACCTCGTCCTGACCCAGGAACACCTTGCGCACCACGCGCTCGGCCGCGCGGCCGTCGTCGAACTCGCAGAAGGTGCGGCGGAACGCGGCGCGGGCCTCGTCCGACTCCGGACCGTTCCAGCGGCCCGAGGTGAAGACCTCCAGGAGCTCGGCCTCCGTCTGCACGGTCAGACCGGGGGAGTCGACGGTGACGTCGAAGTAGGTGCCGCGCGTGGTGCGGTACACCTCCCAGTCGTTCGCGTAGACGACGACCGGCCGGTCGAGGTTCGCGTAGTCGAACATCACCGACGAGTAGTCCGTGAGCAGGCAGTCCGCGGCCAGGTACAGCTCCTCGACCGACGGGTGGGCGCTGACGTCCACGAGCCGCGCGCTGCCGCCGGAGCCGCCGGCCAGCAGGTTCTGGTCGTAGAAGTAGTGCGCGCGCACCAGCAGGGTGAACTCGGAGCCCAGCGTCTCGGCGAAGCGCTCCAGGTCCAGCATCTGCTTGGCACCGTCGTGGTAGTCGCGGTGCGTCGGCGTGTACAGGATGACCTTGGTGCCGTCGGCGATCTTGAGCTTCTTGCGGGCCGCGGCCACGTCGGCGGCGGTCGCGTTCACCAGGCGGTCGTTGCGCGGGTAGCCGTACTCCAGCGCCTCGTAGTACGAGGGGTAGGCGCGGTCCCAGGCGGCGGTGGAGAAGCTGTTGGACGTGAGGCTGTAGTCCCAGCGGTCCACGCGGTCCATCAGGCGCACCAGGTTCATGCCGCCGCGGCCGACCGGGTACTCCGCCAGGTCGACGCCCATGCGCTTGAGCGGGGTGCCGTGGTGGGTCTGCAGGTGGACCTGGCCCTCGCGCTTGACGATGGAGGGCGGGAAGTTCACGTTGTTGACGAAGTACTTGCCGCGCGCCATGGCCTTCCAGAAGCCCAGCGAGCCCGGGTGCACGGTCGGCACGCCCTTCGGCGGGCGGCTGGTGGCGTCGTTCTTGAGGATCCACACCGCCTTCATGCCCGGCGCGAGTTCCTTCATCTTCTCGTGGATCGCCGCCGGGTTGCAGGAGTAGGCGCCGTTCCAGTACGCGGCGAAGACGGCCACGTCCTGCTGGACCGGGAGCATCCGTTGGGCGCGGTAGTAGGTCTGCAGGATGCGCTTGCGCAGCTTCTTCTTGAGCTTCGCGGGCACCGACTTCTTCTGCTTCAGCGAGCGGACCGTCTTGCGGGCCTTGGCCCGGTGCTTGGCCGGGATCATCTGCGCCTTGCTCTTCGGCGCGGGGCGGTGGCCCTGCGGCCGGTGCCGCGCCTCGGCCTCGGCCCAGCGCTCGCGGAACTCGGCGCGGGCGTCGTCGGGCAGCCGGCCGGGGGAGGCGTCGACGACCCGGAAGTGGTTGACCATGCGCTCGTAGAGCACGCCCTGCCACTCCGCGAACCGAGGGTTGTCGGCGAGGAACGCGAAGACCAGGTCGTACTGGTCGAAGACGTCGAAGTGCTTGCGGCTGGTGCTGTGCAGGATGCTGCCCTGGCGCCGCTGGCGGTAGTAGACGCAGACGCGGTCGAGCACGGAGATGGTCTCCGCGGCGATCATGACCGGGTACGTCCAGGGGGTGTCCTCGTAGTAGCCGGACGGGTACTGGAAGCCCCACCGGTCGAGGAAGTCACGGCGGTACGCCTTGTTCCACGCGACCTGGAGCAGGTTCAGCAGCTCCGGCTGGTCGCTGAGCGAGAAGACGCCCTTCTTGGCCGCCTCGGCCAGCACGTCGGCGCGGGAGTTCGGCGTGATGCGGCCGTCCCAGTGCGTGCGGGAGTAGTCGAAGACGACGAGGTCGGGGTCGTCCGTCTCGGCGATGCGGCGGGCGATGGCCTGGAGCGAGCCGGGCAGCATCGTGTCGTCGCTGTCGAGGAAGAGCAGGTACTTGCCCTTGGCGCGGGCCATGCCGGCGTTGCGCGCCCGGCCCAGGCCGACGTTCTGCTCCAGGTGCATCGCCACGACCCGGGGGTCGGCCTTGGCGTACTCGTCGATGATCTCGCCGCAACCGTCCGGCGAGCAGTCGTTGACGACGAGCAGCTCGTAGTCGCGGAACGACTGCTCCAGCACCGAGTCCAGGCAGTCCCGCAGGAACGCCTGCACCTTGTACGTGGGAACGACGATGCTGAACAGGGGTGCTTCGGAGCCGGAGGAGGGTTGCGTCTGTGTCATCTCAGTACCGTGAAATCTGATGGGGGAGACAGGGCATGACCGCCGGGTCAGCGCTGACCCGTGGACAGGGCGTAGCCGAGGAGCGTGCGTATGGTCTTCGTCTGGCCGTGGCGCAGTGCCCCGGGAACCATTGTCAGCGCGTGCAGTCGCATGGACAGGTGCCGACGCGCGGCGCGCGCGGCCTTCGGCCAGCCGTGGGCGTCGAGTTCGTCGGCCACCTCGTTGAAGAAGCGGACCGCCTCGCCGAAGCGGGCGCCGGAGACGGCCTCCGCCGACGAGAGGCTTCCCGAGTGGCGCCGGTAGCGGAAGGCCGGGGTCGGCTCGACCACCAGCCGCTCGCCGCGCCTGATCAGCTCGATGATCAGCGCCAGGTCCTGGATGACCGAGAGGTCCTCCCGGAAGCTGACCGCCTTGACGGCGTCGGCGCGCCACACGATGGACGGGAAGTAGAGCCAGTTGCCGCCGAGCAGGTTCGCGGCCAGCGGCTCGCCGGACAGGACCAGCCGGCGGCCCTCGTCCTTCGGCGCGTACAGCCGCTTCTTGACCTCGTCGCCCAGCGAGGTGGAGGGGGCGCCGTTCTCGTCGATGACCTCGACGCCCGGCTGGTAGATCGCCGCGCCGGGCTCGGCCTCGATCGCGGCCCGCATGGTCTCGACGTAGGTCGGCAGCAGCAGGTCGTCGCTGCCGAGCATCGAGAAGTGCGTGGACTCCACGAGATCCACGCACTTGCGGAAGTTCTTGGTGATGCCGAGGTTCTGTTCGTTGCGCTGGTAGCGCACCCGGGGATCGCCGAGGGAGGCGAACCACTCGGGGACGCCCTCCTCCCGGCCGTCGTCGACGACGGTCAGCCGCCAGTCCTCGTCGGTCTGGTCGAGCACACTGCGGACGGCGGCCTGCATCAGGCCGGTGTCGCCGTAGTGCGGCAGCATGATGTCCAGGGTGCGCACCGACGTCACTTCTTCTTCCCCTTGGGGCCGAGGGCGGAGCGGCGGCTGAGCGCGAGCAGCAGGATCATGCCGATGCGGCCCAGGTAGAGCGTGGCCTTCCAGGGCGACTGGCTCGGGGTGCCGGTCGCGCGCGGACGCATCGCGACGGGCACCTGCTCGATCCGGTAGCCGGCCCGGACCACGGCGATGGAGGACTCCACCGTGTCGCCGAGGTACTCCACCGGGTACCAGTGCGCGAAGACGTCGATCAGGTCGCGGTTGGAGGCGCGGAAGCCCGAGGTGACGTCGGTCAGCTTGGTCTTGGCCATGCGGGACAGCCAGAACGCGAGGACGAGCATCGCCCACTTGCGCGGGCCGCGGGTCTCGTAGTCGCCGGTGCCGGCGAAGCGGGCCCCCATGACCAGGTCCGCGCCGGCCTCCAGGCGCGCCAGCAGCTCCGGCACGTTGCGCGGGTCGTGCTGCCCGTCGGCGTCGACCTGGATGGCCACGTCGTAGCCGCGGTCGTGCGCGTAGCGGTAGCCGGCCCGCATCGCGCCGCCGACGCCCAGGTTGTACGGGAGGGTCATCACGGTCGCGCCGGCGCCGCGCGCCACGGCGCTGGTGTCGTCCTTGGAGCCGTCGTCGACGACGAGGACGTCGACGCCGGGGAGGGTCGTGTAGACCTCCTTGACGACGTCGGCGACGCCCTCGGCCTCGTTCCACGCCGGCATGATGATCAATACGCGCTTGCCGTCGATCACTTGGCGCTCCCCTGCCCGGCCGTGTCCGCCGTCTTCGGCCTGTCCGCCAACTCCTTGCGCAGCTCCGTCACGTCGATGCGGAGCAGCGCCACCTCCTCCGAAAGGGTGCGGCCCTCCTCTTCGAGGTGACCCACCTCCCAGCTCAGCTGGAGGCAGACGATGAAGAGGAAGGCGACGCTGAGGAAGAGGATGAGGCTGACGCCGGAGGCCACGCCCACCGCGCGGGCGATGGAGTCCAGGCCGGTCGGGAAGAAGCCGAGCGGGATGATCACCAGGCCGGTGAGCACCCACAGGAACGCGTACTTCTCCTTGAGCTTGCGACGCCGCAGCAGCTCCACGATGCACGCGACGAGAAAGACTCCGGTGACCGAAGTCAGCATCCACAGCTTCATGCGTGGCTCCGGTGTATGGGACGACTCATGGAAAGGGCCTGTCTACTCTTCCAGGGGTGGGCGGCTGGAGAAGGAGCCACCGGATTGCAGTCCACTGTCCGTCGCGATGGTCACGGAGAGTGAGGGAATGGTGATCATTCCTATGAGTGCACCGAACGGTAGCCTACACGAGAGCGAAGGACGAGGGTCATGTAGGCGACCACGGCGAGTGACCCCACCGCGTAGGCGATTTCGACCCTTGTCCGCAGCTCCAGGGGGCTGAGGGTGACCGCCAGGAGAACGGCCGTTCCCACCACCCAGGCGAGCAGTTGCTGTCTCGCCGCGCCGCTCGTGAGCAGCGCCTGGCCGAGCACCATCGCCAGCATGTAGAACATCGTGCCGAGCGACAGCCACGCGAAGTCCACCGGCCCCAGCACGTCCGGCGAACCGAACAGCACCGGCAGCAGCACCGGCCCCAGCGCGACCGCGCCGATCCCGAACGCCGTCCCCAGCCCCGCCGTGAGCGCGGAGGCCCGCAGCAGCATCCGGCGGTACGCGGAGGAGTCGCCCTCGGCCTGCGCCGTGGAGAGCCCCGCGAGCAGCGAGGCCTGGAAGGCGCCGAACGCGAACAGCGGCACCCGCGCCAGCACCAGCGCCGAGAGCAGTGCGGCCACCAGGGCGCTGTCGTCCGTGGAGATCAGCTTCGTACTGATCACCGCGATGTTGACGAGCACCTGCGCGAGCAGCGTCGAGCCGACCAGCAGCCCCAGGTGCTCGATCAGCTCCCGCCAGTGCGCCGTCGAGCCCGCCTTGGAGCCCCGGAACACCGGCGGCAGCGTCACGGCCACCGCGATCAGCGGCGCCACGGTCATCACCGCGGCGAAGACGAACGCCGAGGTCACCCCCGACACCGCGAGCCCCACCGACAGCAGGATCCGCAGCAGGCCGTCCAGGCCCAGCTGCAGCCCGTACGCCTCGAAGCGGCCGAGCCCGGCCAGTATCCCGCGCGTCACATGCGCGCAGGCCAGCGCCGCGAAGGCGCCGCCCACCGCGAGGACCAGGCTCCGGTCGCCGTGGAAGAAGACGTCCGCGAGCGGCCCCGAGAACACCGTCAGCGGCAGCAGCACCGCCGCCAGCAGGCCGAACGAGAGCGCCGCCCCGCGCCGCAGCACGGGCAGCACCCCGTCGCCGTTCACCACCCGGGCGGCGACCACCCGGGTGACCTCCTGCTCGACCGGGAAGAACAGGCCCAGGCCGATGGAGGCCACCGCGGTCCACAGGACCGAGAAGCTCGCCATGTCGTCGACGGAGAGCGAGTGGCCCGCCGCCGCGAGATGGACGTAGTTGGCTCCGCCGAGCACCGCGGTGCCGATGCCGACGAAGGCGGTGCCGCGGGGCAGCGCCGTGGAGATCCGGTCGAGCAGGCTCACGCGCCGGACCGTCCCGGAGCCATCACCCGCAGTGCCTCAGTCAGCTGTTCACGCCAGTGCGGCTGGGCCGCCACACCCGCCTCGGCCCAGCGCTCGTGCGCGAGGACGCTGAAGGAGGGCCGGCGCGCCGGGCGCACGAACTTCTCCGAGGTGGTCGGCCGCACCCGCTCCGGGTCCAGGCCGGTCAGCTCGAAGGCCGCCCGCGCCAGGTCGAACCAGGTCGCCGTCTCGGACGCCGTGCCGTGGTACACGCCCGCCGGGGCCTTCCCCGCCAGCGCCGCCTCGCCCAGCTCGCGCAGCTGGCGGGCCAGCGCGCGGGTCCAGGTCGGCTGGCCGCGCTGGTCGTCGACTACGTCCACCGTGTCGAGCCGCTCGGCCAGGCCGAGCATCGTCGACACGAAGTTGCGGCCGTGCGCCCCGTACAGCCACGCGGTGCGCACCACGTAGCCGCGCTCGGGCAGCAGCTCGGCGACGGCGAGCTCGCCGGCCAGCTTGCTCCGGCCGTAGGCGTTCACCGGGGCGGTGGGGGCGTCGTGCCGGTACGGCTCGGTGGCGTCGCCCGGGAAGACGTAGTCCGTGGAGACCTGGATCAGCACCGCGCCGGACTCGGCGCAGGCCGCCGCGAGGGCGCGCGGGCCGTCGCCGTTGATCCGGGTGGCCGCGGCCTCCTCGGTCTCGGCGCCGTCCACGTCGGTCCAGGCGGCGGCGTTGACCACCACGTCATGGCCGGCGACCGCCGCGCGGACCGCGGCGGCGTCGGTGATGTCGAGTTCCTCGCGGGTCAGCGCGGTGTACTCCGCGCCGGCCTCCCCGAGGACCTCGGCGAGGTCGCGGCCGAGCATCCCGGCCGCCCCCGTGATCAGCCAGCGGCTCATGCGGACAGCGCCGCCTTCGCCTTCAGCGGCTCCCACCACGCGCGGTTGTCGCGGTACCACTGCACGGTGCTCGCCAGGCCCTGCTCGAAGGTGACCTGCGGCGCGTAGCCGAGCTCCTCCTGGATCTTCGCGATCGACAGGGAGTAGCGCAGGTCGTGGCCCTTGCGGTCCTCGACGTGCTCGACCATGTCCCAGCCGGCGCCGCAGGCGTCCAGCAGCAGACCGGTGAGCTCCTTGTTGGTGACCTCGGTGCCGCCGCCGATGTGGTACACCTCACCGGCCCGGCCGCCGCGCAGCACCATCTCGATGCCGCGGCAGTGGTCCGAGACGTGCAGCCAGTCGCGGATGTTCAGGCCCTCGCCGTACAGCGGCACCTTCTTCCCGTCCAGCAGGTTCGTGGTGAACAGCGGGATCATCTTCTCGGGGAAGTGGTACTGCCCGTAGTTGTTGGAGCAGCGCGTCACCACGACGTCCATGCCGTGCGTGCGGTGGTACGACAGTGCCAGCAGGTCCGAGCCCGCCTTGGAGGCGGAGTACGGGGAGTTCGGCGCGAGCGGCCAGTCCTCGGTCCAGGTGCCCTCGGCGATCGAGCCGTAGACCTCGTCCGTGGAGACGTGGACGAAGCGGCCCACGCCGTGCCGCTTGGCGGCGTCCAGCAGGACCTGGGTGCCCAGCACGTTCGTGGTCACGAACGGCGAGGAGTCCAGGATCGAGCGGTCCACGTGGGACTCGGCGGCGAAGTGCACGACCGCGTCCTGGCCGCGCATGACGTCGTCGACGGTCGCGTAGTCACGGATGTCACCGTGGACGAAGGTGTAGCCGGGCTTGTCCGCCACCGGGGCGAGGTTCGCCTCGTTGCCGGAGTAGGTCAGGTTGTCCAGGACGGTGACCTGGGCGCCCTTGCCCGAGGGCAGCTCTTCGGAGAGCAGTGCCCGCACGAACTGTGAACCGATGAACCCGGCGCCGCCGGTGACGAGAATCTTCATAAGGGCCACCATTCTATGGGGTGGCCTTCGCGCACCGTTCCGTGGCCGCCGCCGCGGCGGCGGGCGTGGCCGTCGTCACCCGCGCGAAGGTGAAGGGCCCGGTGGGGCTGCCGTAGGCTGCGTGCCCATGCGTGGAATTTTGCTTGCCGGTGGTACCGGCTCCCGACTGTGGCCGATCACCCGAGCCGTGTCGAAGCAGCTGATGCCGGTCTTCGACAAGCCGATGATCTATTACCCCCTGTCCACCCTCGTGATGGCGGGGATCAAGGACATCCTGATCATCACGGGTCCGGAGGAGCGCCCGCAGTTCGAGCGCCTGCTGGGCGACGGATCCGACTTCGGGCTCGACATCCGGTTCGCCACCCAGGAGCACCCCAACGGGATCGCCGAGGCGTTCGTCATCGGCGAGGAGTTCATCGGTGACGAGCCCGTCGCCCTGATCCTCGGCGACAACATCTTCCACGGCGTCGGCCTCGGCCGGCAGCTCGCCGACTACCGCGAGCCCGACGGCGGCGTCGTCTTCGCCCACGCCGTCTCCGACCCCACCGCCTACGGTGTCGTCGACTTCGACGAGAACGGCGTCGCCCGTTCCATCGAGGAGAAGCCGAAGAACCCGAAGTCCCGCTACGCGGTGCCGGGCCTCTACTTCTACGACAGCCGGGTCGTCGAGATCGCCAAGAACCTGGAGCCCAGCGCCCGGGGCGAGCTGGAGATCACCGACGTCAACAAGCACTACCTGGACCGGGGCGAGCTCCAGGTCTCGGTCCTCGACCGGGGCACCGTCTGGCTCGACACCGGCACCTTCCAGTCGCTCGTGCAGGCCTCCGAGTTCGTCCGCGTGGTCGAGGAGCGCCAGGGCATGAAGATCGGCTGCCTGGAGGAGGCCGCCTGGCGCCAGGGCTTCATCGACGACGAGCGGCTGCGCGCGCTGGCCGAGCCGCTCACCAAGAGCGGCTACGGCGACTACCTGCTCGACCTGCTGGCCTACGAGGCGGACCAGGCCTGAGAAGGCCGAAGAAGGAGCGTTCCATCCATGAAGGTCAACCCCCTCGGCATTGAGGGCGCCTGGGAGTTCGTCCCGCAGCAGTTCGGTGACGCCCGGGGCCTGTTCCTGGAGTGGTACAAGGCCGAGCGCATGGCGGAGGCCGTCGGCCACCCGCTGAACCTGAAGCAGGGCAACCTCTCGGTCTCCTCCGCCGGCGTCGTGCGCGGCATCCACTTCGCCGACGTCCCGCCCGGCCAGGCCAAGTACGTGACCTGCGTGCGCGGCGCCGTGCTCGACATCATCGTCGACGTCCGGGTCGGCTCGCCCACCTTCGGGAAGTGGGAGGCCGTCCGCCTCGACGACCAGGACCGCAAGGCCGTCTACCTCTCCGAGGGCCTCGGCCACGGCTTCTGCGCGCTCACCGACGACGCGACCGTCACCTACCTCTGCTCCGAGGGCTACGCCCCCGAGCGTGAGCGCACGGTCTACCCGCTCGACGCCGAGATCGGCATCGAGTGGCCGGTCGACGGCGTGCCCGAGCTGTCCGCCAAGGACGCCGAGGGCCCGACCCTCGCCCAGGCGCGCGAGGCCGGCATCCTGCCGGTCTACGAGGAGTGCGTGGCCTTCCGCGCCTCGCTCGCCGAGCGCGGCTGAGGCCGCCCGGCCCGCTCCACCACGCTCGTGACGACGGCCCGGCGGCCCCCTCGGGGGAATCCGCCGGGCCGCCGCCGTTCCGTACCGCTTCGCGTTAGGCTGCCCGAATGACGTGGCTCATCACCGGCGGCGCCGGTTACATCGGCTCCCATGTCGTCAAGTCCATGACCGAGGCCGGTGAGCGGGTGGCCGTCGTGGACGACCTCTCCTCCGGAGACCCGGACAGAGTCCCGGCGGGCGTGCCGCTGGAGCGCGGCACCGTCCTCGACCGGGCCTTCCTCGACCGGGTGCTGGCCGAGCACGGCGTCCGGGGCATCGTCCACCTCGCCGGCAAGAAGGCCGTCGGCGAATCCGTCGAACGCCCGCTCCACTACTACCGTGAGAACCTGACGGGCCTCACCGTCCTGCTCGAAGCCGCCGCCGCGGCCGGTGTCGGCTCCTTCCTCTTCTCCTCCTCCGCCTCCGTGTACGGGATGCCCGACACCGAGCTGGTCACCGAGGACACCCCCTGCGCGCCGCTCAGCCCGTACGGCGAGACCAAGACCGCCGGCGAATGGCTGGTCCGCTCGGCCGGCCGCGCCCACGCCATGGCCACCGGCTGCCTGCGCTACTTCAACGTCGCCGGCACCGCCGCCCCCGAGCTCGCCGACACCGGCGTCTTCAACCTCGTCCCCATGGTCTTCGAGCGCCTCGACACGGGGCGGCCGCCGCTCATCTTCGGCGACGACTACCCGACACAGGACGGCACCTGCGTCCGCGACTACATCCACGTCGCCGACCTCGCCGAGGCCCATCTGGCCGCCGCCCGCCGGCTCACCGAGCTCGACGCCGCCGGGGACCACCGCGACCTCACCCTCAACATCGGCCGAGGCGAAGGCGTCTCGGTACGGGAGATGATCGGCCTGATCGGCGAGGTCACCGGCATCGCCGTCGAGCCCGAGGTGGTCGCCCGCCGCCCCGGGGACCCCGCGCGGGTGGTGGCCTCCGCCGAGCGGACCGCCGCCGAACTGGGCTGGAAGGCCCGCCACGACCTCCGCTCGATGGTCTCCTCGGCCTGGGCCGCCCACACCGGCGGCGCCGTCCCGCGACCGGAGTAGGCGCCACGGCGGCGGGCCGGTCCCGCCGCCGGGACCGGCCCGCCGGTGGCCGGATCGGGTCCAGCAGCCGGAATGCAGGGGCGCCACGGAAACGCGTTCGCGTAGATTGCGCGACGGCAGCCGAGGCGAGCAGGACAGGCACGATGGGGTCGACGCAGGTGACAGTGGCAAGGCAGTACGTGACGGAAGCCCGCAGGATCGTCGTGAAGGTCGGCTCCTCCTCGCTGACCACCGCCGCCGGCGGCCTCGACGCCGACCGGGTCGACGCCCTCGTCGACGTCCTCGCCAAGGTCCGCAGCGGCGGCGAGAAGGAGATCGTCCTGGTCTCCTCCGGCGCCATCGCCGCCGGCCTCGCCCCACTCGGCCTCACCCGCCGCCCCAAGGACCTGGCCCGGCAGCAGGCCGCCGCCAGCGTCGGCCAGGGACTGCTCGTCGCCCGCTACACCGCCTCCTTCGCCCGCTACGGCGTCCGCGTCGGACAGGTCCTGCTCACCACCGACGACACCAGCCGCCGCGCGCGCCACCGCAACGCCTACCGCACCCTCGACCAGCTGCTCGCCATGGGCGCGCTGCCGGTCGTCAACGAGAACGACACCGTCGCGACGGACGAGATCCGCTTCGGCGACAACGACCGGCTCGCCGCCCTCGTCGCCCACCTCGTCCGCGCCGACCTGCTCGTCCTCCTCTCCGACGTGGACGGCCTCTACGACGGCGACCCGGCCAAGCCCGGCACCTCCCGCATCGCCGAGGTCACCGGACCCGCCGACATCGCCCACGTCGAGATCGGCTCGGCCGGCAAGGCGGGGGTCGGCACCGGCGGCATGGTCACCAAGGTCGAGGCCGCCCGGATCGCCGCCGCCGCCGGCATCCCCGTCGTCCTCACCTCCGCCAGCCGCGCCGCCGACGCCCTCGCCGGCCGCGACACCGGCACCCACTTCCACCGCACCGGCCGCCGCTCCGCCGACCGGCTGCTGTGGCTCGCGCACGCCTCCACCCCGCGCGGCGCCCTCGTCCTCGACGACGGCGCCGTCCGTGCCGTGGTCGAGGGCAAGAAGTCGCTGCTCGCGGCCGGAATCGCCGCCGTCGAGGGCGAGTTCAGCGCCGGCGACCCGGTCGAGCTGCGCGACCCCGCGGGCCGCGCGGTCGCCCGGGGCCTGGTCAACTTCGACGCCAAGGAGTTGCCCCGGCTCCTCGGCCGCTCCACCCGCGACCTGGCCAAGGAGCTCGGCCCGGAGTACGAGCGGGAGATCGTCCACCGCGACGACCTCGTGGTGATGTGAACCGAAACGGCTGAAAGTCTGGTCATCCGGTAGGGACCTTTACCAAAACCACCCCACGCGCCGCCCAGGGCTGGTCAACTTTGTCTCGGGGGCATGGAGAGGGCGGGGAACACCAGCACGCGTACACGCAGCAGCACGCAGCACAGGCATCACACAGGAGGCCGCCGGTGAGACGAGCGCGCCCAGGGGCACTGCCCCGCGGGTCGGCCGAACGCGCCCTGACGAGCGTCGGGGCCGGAGCCGACTTCGACGAGTTCGCCGAGTCCGAGACGACAGACGAGACCACGGGGACCGAGGGCCCGGAGCCGGAGCTGTCCAAGCTCTGGCACATCACCCTCAGCGTCTCCGGCGCGGAAGCCCCGCTGAAGGAGGTGCGCCGCGCCCTGGAACAGCTGGCCCACGACCACCCCTTCCTGCTGACCAGCCGCTACGCGAACGACCACGCCGAGATCCGCTACTGGGAGGAGGCCCGCGACCTCCACGACGCCGCGGCCGTCGCCCTGCGGCTGTGGGGCGAGCACCGGCAGAGCGCCAAGCTGCCGCCCTGGGAGATCGTCGGCCTGGAGGTCATCGACCGGGAGACCTACCACCAGCGGATCGCCGAGGGCTACGGCCCGCCGCCCGCCGCCCCGGTCGGCGTCCACCCGTACTGACCGGGTCCGCGGCCGGACGGCCGTCCGCCCGGCGGACGGGCCGCCGCCGGGCACGCGTCTCGCGGTACGGGACGGGCGGGGCATACGTGAGGGATGTCCGCAGAGGTGCCAGTACCCTGCGGGCATGACCTCGCTCACGCCCTTCGACAACATGTCCCCGGTCGCCCAGGCCGCCTACCGGGCCCGTGCGGCAGCCGCCGAAATCGCGCCACTCCCGCGCGCGGCGAAGGACGACGCCCTGCTCGCCGTCGCGGACGCCCTGGAGGTCCGCACGGCCGAGATCGTCGAGGCCAACGCCGAGGACATCGCCCGCGCCCGCGAGGCCGGCACCAGCGAGTCCGTCATCGACCGCCTGACCCTCACCCCCGAGCGGATCCGGGCCATCGCCGCCGACGTCCGGCACGTCGCCGCCCTGCCCGACCCGGTCGGCGAGGTCGTCCGGGGCTCCACCCTCCCCAACGGCATCGACCTGCGCCAGGTCCGCGTCCCGCTCGGCGTCGTCGGCATCATCTACGAGGCCCGGCCCAACGTCACCGTCGACGCCGCCGCCCTCTGCCTCAAGTCCGGCAACGCCGTCCTGCTGCGCGGCTCCTCCTCCGCGTACGCCTCCAACACCGCCCTGGTCCGGGTCCTGCGCGACGCCGTCGGCGGCGCCGGACTGCCCGCCGACGCGATCCAGCTCGTCCCCGGCGAGTCCCGCGACTCCGTCCGCGAGCTGATGCGCGCCCGGGGCCTCGTCGACGTCCTGATCCCGCGCGGCGGCGCCTCCCTCATCAAGACCGTCGTCGAGGAGTCCACCGTCCCGGTCATCGAGACCGGCACCGGCAACTGCCACGTCTACGTCGACGCCCAGGCCGACCTCGACATGGCCGTCGAGATCCTGGTCAACTCCAAGGCCGACCGGGTCAGCGTCTGCAACTCGGCCGAGACCCTCCTGGTCCACCGCGACATCGCCGACGCCTTCCTGCCGCGCGCCCTGGACGCCCTCGCCGAGGCCGGCGTCACCGTCCACGCCGACGAGCGGGTGCTGGCCCGCGCCGAGAGCACCAAGGCCACCGTCGTGCCGGCCACCCCGGAGGACTGGGAGACCGAATACCTCTCCTACGACATCGCCGCCGCCGTGGTCGACTCCCTCGACAAGGCCGTCGAGCACATCCGGCTCTGGTCCTCCGGCCACACCGAGGCCATCGTCACCACCTCCCAGGCCGCGGCCCGCCGCTTCACCCAGCTGGTCGACTCGACCACGGTCGCCGTGAACGCCTCCACCCGCTTCACGGACGGCGGACAGTTCGGCTTCGGCGCCGAGATCGGCATCTCCACCCAGAAGCTGCACGCCCGGGGCCCCATGGGCCTTCCGGAGCTCACCTCCACCAAGTACATCGTGACCGGCGACGGTCACGTCCGGTAACCGGAATCCGGTGTCCGGGGCAGGGACAGTTCGCGCTCTCCCTGCCCAAAACCCCCTCCCAGGTCTACTCTGAACCCGTGCCGGACGACGTGGGGGGCACGCCGTTCCCGAACGGCGAAGACCCCGAGGCCCCCGAGGGCTCTGTCGACCGCGGAGGCGCGGACGACTTCGCCTCCGTGGTGTTCGACGAGGACTTCGTCCGGGCCGCCACCGTCCACGAGCCGACCGCCGTCGAGCGCCTGCTGGCCGCCGCCCAGGCCCGCGCCGAGGCCGAGGCGGCCCGCGCCCGGGCCGTCGCCGGACTCGCCGACGACGAGCTCTACGACGACCCCCACGACCCCGACCGGCGCCGCTACGCGGACGGCTACGACCCGGACACCGCCGAGGACGACTTCGGCCCCTACGGCCCCCACGGCGGCGCCCTGCGCCCCTACAAGGGCAGCGCCCGCTGGCACCGGCCGGTCGCCTGGGTGCTCGCCCTCGTGATGGGCGTCGGCATGGTCGCCCTCGCCTTCAGCGCCGTCTACCGAGGCGCCTCGGCCAACCGCCAGGACCGCGTCCCGCCGCCCGCCACCACCGGAGTGGACGAGCCCCGGGCCGTCCCGTCCGGTGCCGCCGTGCCCACACCGCCCGTCGCGCCCGCGCTGCCCGCCCTGCCCGCCCTGCCCGCCGTCCCGGCGGCCGTGCCCGGCACCCCCTGAGCGGTCCCCGGCCGACTCCCGACCGGCTCCTGACCGGCCCGGCGCCGCGCCGCCGCGAAGTCGCGGGCCGCTCGGCGTTTACCGGGGCTTCCGCAGACCTACCCTGAAGGTATGGCAGGGCGTGGCGACCCGCCTGAGGGGACCCCCGAGGGGCTCCCCGGCGGTGACGACGAGTACCGAGCCGTCGTCTTCGACGAGGCGTTCGTCCGTGCTGCCCGGCTCCAGGAGTTCTCCGCCCAGGAGCGGATGGGGGAGTACGGCCAGGCCGTCCGCTCCCGCCCCTCCTGGGAGGGCCGCGGCGGCGGCTCCCGGCCGGCCCTGATGCTCGTCCTCATGATCCTGCTGGCCTTCGGCACCGCCGTCTACCTCGGCGTCCGCACCCCCTACCAGGCCCCCGTCGACCAGCGGGCCGAACCGCTGCGCACCACGGTCGTCCCCCTCGCCCCGGAGGGCCCCGTCCCCGGCGGCACGGCCGACCGGCTCTTCGCCCACAGCCCCGCCGCCGAATACGCCGTCGGCGCCGCCGGGATCAACTTCCCGCTCACCGACCGCACCCCCCACTTCTCCGAGAGCCAGGTCCTCTCCGCCCTCGGTATCGCCAAGGAATACCTGGTCGCCTCCTCCCTCGAACCCGGCGTCCTCACCGGCGCCACCGTCCGCCCGGCCCGGCTCCTGATCGACCCGGACCAGCTGGAGCAGTTCGACCGGAGCGTCGCGCAGCCCCAGGACGACGGCCGGCACGCCGTCGCCGGCTGGCTGGTCCGCTTCGACCCCCGCCAGGTCACCCTGGCCGCCCCCACCGTCCGCGTCCACGGCACCCTGCACATCGTGGAGCTCGACACCGACCTCCTGGAGGTCACCGCCGACCACACCTTCACCTACGCGGTCCGCCCCGCCTCCGCGGGCCCCGGCCCGGCGCCCCGGGCCTCGCTCTTCACGGTCCACCGCGAGCTGCGCTTCCGCTTCGACCGCGAGGACCTGCGGGCGCACCACGCGGAGCTGTTCAGCAGCACCGTCCAGGCGGGCCCGCAGAGCTGCGACGGCGACACCACCGGCGCGCTGCGCCCGCTCCTCGCGGGCGCCCGCGCCGACCGCGCCCACCAGGCGGTCACCGACCCGTACGCGACGGGCCGGCCCGCCATCGGCGGCCTCTGCGGGACCCTGGCCCCGGGCGCTCAGCCCTCGGCCTGACCGCCCTGCCCGCCCCGCTCGTCCTTGCCGCGCTGCTCGTCCCCGCCGCCTTGGCCGCCGTTGCCACCCTGGCCACCCTTGGCGCCCCGGCCGAACAGCTTGCCGCTCAGGTCCCCGGCGAGGTCCCCGGCGCCGCCGGCTATGTCGCTGACCAGCTTCATCAGCGGATCCTTGCTGGTGCGCACGGTGTCGGCGTAGTGCCGGCCCGACTCGCGGAAGGAGTCGGTCACCGAGGTGTCCTTGTCCTCGCTCCGCTTCGGGTAGTGCCCGTCCATCAGCCGCTGGTAGTCCCGGGTCTCGGTCCACTTCTTCAGCTCGGCCGCCCGCACGGTGGTGAAGGGGTGCGAGCGCGGCAGCACGTTGAGGATCTTCAGCACGGAGTCGCGCAGGTCGCCGCCCTTCTCGTACTCGTCGGCCTGGGCGAGGAAGGCGTCCACGTTCATCTCGTGGAGGTGGTTGCCGCCGGCGATCTTCATCAGCCCGCGCATGGAGGCCTGGACGTCCTGCCCCACGAGCAGCCCCGCCCGGTCCGCCGAGAGCTCCGACTTGCGGAACCACTCGCGCAGCGCCGTCACGATCGCCATGACCGCCACGTTGCCCAGCGGGATCCAGGCCACCTTCACGGCCAGGCTGGTGAGGAAGAGCAGGATCGTCCGGTACACCGCGTGGCCCGACAGCGCGTGGCCCACCTCGTGTCCGATGACGGCCCGCATCTCCTCCTCGTCGAGCAGCTCGACCAGGCCGGTGGTGACCACGATGATCGGCTCGTCCAGGCCGATGCACATCGCGTTCGGCTTGGGGTCCTGCGTGACGTACATCGGCGGGACCTTCTCCAGGTCCAGGATGTAACACGCGTCCCGCAGCATGTCGTTGAGATGGGCGAACTGCGCGTCGCTCACCCGCACGGAGTCGGACAGGAAGAGCAGGCGCAGGCTGCGCTCGGGCAGCAGCGCGCTCAGTGCCTTGAAGACGGTGTCGAAGCCGCTCAGCTTGCGCAGCGCGACCAGCGCCGAGCGGTCCGCCGGGTGCTCGTAGGCCCGCGAGGAGATGCCGGCGAAGCGCCTGCGGTTGCGCCCCGGAAGGTTTCCTTGCTGGTTCTCGGTCATGGATGCCCCCAATTCGTACGAGTCGGTGCTCGTCCCCCTGACACGACCCAGCCTAGGCGAGGGGACTACCGTGTGCCGGAGCCTGTGGATAACTCGGGCACCGCGGACAATCGAGGAGCATGACCGCCATGACGGACCACGCGACCACCGCCGTCACCACCCTGCTCGCCGCGACGGAGCAGCAGGGCCCCGGAGACACCCTCCGCATCGTGCTGCTGGTCTCGATCGTGGGCGGCGCCCTGCTGGCCTGGTTCCTGCTGCGGGGCTACGGCGACAAGGGCGACGGCGGGCCCGGCGAGGCGGCCGAAAAGGACGCGGGTGACGCCAACGCCTGAGTCGGCGTGAGCGCGCCGCGACCTCCCGCATACGATGTGCGCGAAGTCTCCGCTCCCATCCCCGATCGAAGGTCCTGCCGAAGATGAGCCTCCACGCCACCGCCGCCAACCTGGTCACGCTCGCGAACGAGGGTGCCGAGCACGGCGGAAACCACGAAAGCCTCAGCCCGTACGTGACGGGTGGCGGCGCCCTGCTCGTGCTGCTGCTTCTGCTCTGGGTCACCACCCGCTTCAACCGCGACCGCTGAGCCGAGAGGCCGCTGATCCGGCGTCTGCCGCCGTGCCAGTAGGCTCTGCACGCATGGGAGAGCAGGAAGTGCCTACCGGCGGTCGCGGCAAGCGCCGACTCGGCGTGATGGGCGGAACGTTTGACCCGATCCATCACGGACACCTGGTGGCCGCCAGTGAGGTGGCCGCCCTGTTCCACCTCGACGAGGTGGTGTTCGTGCCGACCGGGCAGCCCTGGCAGAAGAGCCACAAGGCGGTCTCGGCGCCGGAGGACCGCTATCTGATGACGGTCATCGCGACCGCCTCCAACCCGCAGTTCTCGGTCAGCCGCATCGACATCGACCGCGGCGGTCCGACGTACACCATCGACACGCTGCGGGACCTGAGCTCCCTCAACAGCGACGCGGACCTCTTCTTCATCACCGGCGCCGACGCGCTCTCACAGATCCTCACCTGGCGGGACGCCGAGGAGCTGTTCGCGCTCGCCCACTTCATCGGCGTCACCCGCCCGGGCCACGACCTCACCGACGACGGCCTGCCCAAGGGCGGGGTCTCGCTGGTCGAGGTCCCCGCGCTCGCCATCTCCTCCACCGACTGCCGGGTGAGGGTCGCGCAGGGCGACCCGGTCTGGTACCTGGTTCCGGACGGCGTGGTGCGCTACATCGACAAGCGCCAGCTGTACCGCGGCGAGTGAGCCTCGGGGAGGGGCACCGGTGAACGATCAGCAGAACCCGTACGACCCGTACTACCCGCAGCCGCAGATCATCGGTTACGACGCGTACGGGCAGCCGGTGTACCAGCAGCAGGTGCCGCAGCAGCACTACGACCCGTACGCGCAGCAGCCGCACCAGCAACAGCAGGCGCCGCAGCAGGACCAGCACCAGCACCAGCAGCAGTACGGCTACGACCCGTACGCCCAGCCGGTCCAGCAGCCGCAGTACGACCCGTACGCCCAGCCGGCCTCGTACGACTACCAGCCGCCGTACGACACGGGCGCGCAGGTCCAGGCCGACCACACCGCGCAGCAGTGGGCCGTCCGGACCGAGGCCGCCCCCGTGGTCCCGGCGCCCGCCGCCGAGCCGCAGGTCCCGGAGGCGGTCCCGCAGACCGCCGCGCAGCCCGCCGCGCAGAGCGGCGTGCCCGGGCAGCGTCCGGCGCCGGAGGACGACGGGCGCGCGTACCGCACCGAGCAGTTCTCGTTCATCGAGGAGCCCGACGAGGACTCCGAGGACGTCATCGACTGGCTCGCGTTCACCGAGAGCCGCTCCGAGCGGCGCGAGGAGGCCCGCCGCCGCGGGCGCAACCGCGTCGTCGCCCTCGTGGTCGCCGTGGTCCTCCTCGTGGCCGGCGGCGTCGGCTACCTCTGGTACGCGGGGAAGCTCCCCGGCATGTCCGGCGACGAGGCCGAGCGTACCGCCGCCACCGGCCCGCAGAAGCGCGACACGATCATCGTCCACCTGCACAACACCACCGGCGGCGGCACGTCCACCGCCCTCCTGGTGGACAACGCCACGACCAAGCAGGGCACCACCGTCCTGCTGCCCAACTCGCTCGCCGTCGCCAACGACGAGGGCTCCTCCACCACGCTCGCCAAGTCCGTCCAGGACGACGGCTCCAGCGGCACCCGCGAGGCGGTCGGCAACCTCCTCGGTACGAAGATCACCGGCACCTGGCGCCTCGACACCCCGTACCTGGAGAGCCTGGTCGAGCTCGTCAGCAGCATCGACATCACCACCGACACCGATGTGCCCGGTGCCAAGGCCGGTGCCGCGCCGCTGGTCGAGAAGGGCGAGAACCAGACCCTCAACGGGCGGGCCGCCGTCGCCTACGCCACGTACCGCGCGCCCGGCGAGCCCGAGGCCAAGCAGCTCCAGCGCTTCGGCCAGGTCATGTACGGGGTGCTGCGGAAGATCTCCGACGACCCCAAGGCCGCCACGGTCACCATCGAGACCCTCGCCCAGATCCTCGACCCTTCGCTGCCGGAGAAGGACCTCGGCGCCTCCCTCGCCAAGCTGGCCGAGCACGCCAAGGTCGGCGACTACAAGACGACGGTCCTGCCGGTCGAGACGGACGGCTCGCTCAGCGAGGCCACCGGCGACAGCGTGGTCAAGGACATCCTCGGCGGCAAGGTCTCCGCTCCGGACCAGAGCGGAGTGACCCGCGTGGCGATCCGCGACGCCAGCGGCTCCGGCGCCACGGACACGGCCCGGGTGGTCCTCACCAACGGCGGCTACGTCGTGGTCGGCGGCACCAAGGCCGACATCCAGGAGAAGTCCCAGGTCGTCTACGGGGACGAGGCCCAGAAGGGCGCCGCGGTCGAGGTCGCCAAGACCCTCGGCCTGCCCGAGGGCTCCGTGAGCAAGGGCAAGGCGGCCGGAAACGCCGAGGTCACCGTGGTGATCGGGCGTGACTTCAAGGCTCCCGGAGCCGAGCGATGACCCTCCGGTAATCCTATTCGGGCACGTCGGCGGTACATGAGACCCTTGAGGGGACCCATGACCGCCGACGAAAGCCTGCTTGTGACCGCCACGGACCGCTCCATCGAGCTCGTCACCCTCGCCGCCCAGGCGGCGGCCGACCGACTCGCGCACGACATCATCGCGTACGACGTCAGCGATGTGCTGTCGATCACCGACGCCTTCCTGCTCGCCTCCGCCCCCAACGACCGCCAGGTCAAGTCGATCGTCGACGAGATCGAGGAGCGGCTCAACAAGGAGCTCGGCGCCAAGCCGGTGCGCCGTGAGGGCGACCGCGACGCCCGCTGGATCCTCCTCGACTACGTCGACATCGTCGTCCACGTCCAGCACAGCGAGGAGCGCGTCTTCTACGCGCTCGAGCGCCTGTGGAAGGACTGCCCCGAGATCCCCCTGCCCGAGGACGCCGTGAAGACGCTCGGCAAGGCCGAGGAGCACGCCCGCCTCATGGGCGCCGACGGGGCGGACGGTGAGCTGAGCTGAGCGGCGGCAAGGGCGGCACCGGCCGCCGCATCGTCCTGTGGCGCCACGGCCAGACCTCCTGGAACCTGGAGCGCCGCTTCCAGGGCTCCACGGACATCGAGCTGACCGAGACCGGCGTCGCCCAGGCGCGCCGGGCCGCCCGGCTGCTCGCGGCCCTGGAGCCCGATGCGGTCGTCGCCTCCGACCTGAAGCGGGCGGCGGCCACGGCCGCCGAGCTCGCCGCGGTCACCGGCCTCGCGGTCGCCCATGACGCCGCGCTGCGGGAGACCTACGCGGGGGAGTGGCAGGGCCTCACCCACGACGAGATCACCTCGCGCTTCGGCGAGCAGTACGCCGCCTGGAAGCGAGGCGAGCCGGTCCGCCGAGGTGGCGGCGAGCTGGAGACCGAGGTGGCCGACCGGGCCGCCCCGGTGGTCCTGGAGCACGCCGAGAAGCTCCCTCAGGACGGCACGCTCGTCGTCGTCAGCCACGGCGGCACCATCCGCACCACCATCGGCCGGCTGCTGGGCCTGGAGGCCCAGCACTGGGAGAGCCTTGGCGGGCTCTCCAACTGCTGCTGGTCCGTCCTCGGCGAGGGCGCGCGCGGCTGGCGCCTCATGGAGCACAACGCCGGCACGCTGCCCGAGCCCGTCCTCGGCGACGACGACTGAGCCCGGCCCAGGGCCCGGGGACCTCGGATTTCACTTTCCGGTAGGTCACAGGCTAGAGTTCTTCTTGTTCGCAGCGCAGAGCGCGAAGAACACGAGGGGCTATAGCTCAGTTGGTAGAGCACTTGCATGGCATGCAAGGGGTCAGGAGTTCAAATCTCCTTAGCTCCACAAATCCTCGAATCCCGTCCCCAGCAGGGGGCGGGATTCGTCGTTTCCGCTCCCTCGTACCGACGTCGACGGCGCTGACGCCCTTGCGGGGCCATGGCAGAATCGGACCGCCGGAGGGGGACGTGGGTCCGGGGCGGGAGGGAGCGCGCATGGCCGTGGACGGTGCCGAGGTGACCGAAGCCGATGCCGTCGCGGAACCAGCCGCGTCCCGTCCGTGTCCGTCGTGTCCGCCCTGCCCTCACAGCCGGAGCTGAGCGATGGGTGCACACAGGCGGAAGTGCGACTGGTGCGGCAGCGGTACGCCGATCGTCCGGGACATGGACCCGGTCAACCCCGCGTTCCAGTACTGGTGCGAGGAATGCGCGCGGGCGCTGATCATAAAAGGCGACCCCATCGAGACCTACCGTGAACTCGAAGGGGAGCCGATCTACGGCCGGCTCCTCGACGAGCACTGCACCCTCAAGCGGTTCTACTCCTTCGCGACGGCCTGAGCCGCCGGTTCGGCCTCCCGCGCCCCGGCCGTCACGGCGTCCCGCGCGGGCGCGCCCCGGCCCTCGGCCGCCCGCCGACGCAGCGTCAGCGCGTACCCGGCGAACACCAGCGTCGCCGTGAGCGGATAGACCGCCGACAGCAGCATCTGGCCCGCGTTCTGGTCCAGTTCGGGACGGCCCGGGTCGTGCGGTACCCACCAGAGGGCGAACGAGGCGAAGGCCAGCGCCACCGCGCCCGTCACCGGCCACAGCCGCCCGGTCCGGTCGTACAGCAGGATCAGCAGCGGCACGCACCACACCCAGTGGTGGGACCAGGAGATCGGACTGATCATCAGGGCCGTGAAGGCGGTCGTGATCACGGCCACCGCCTTGTCGCCGCGCACCGCCGCGCGCACCGCCAGCACCATCGCCGCGCCGCCCAGCAGGGCCGCTGCGGCCACCCACCACAGGCCCGGGGCGTCGGTGTGCAGCAGCCGGGCCAGGACCCCGCTGAGGGACTGGTTGGCGGTCTCCTCGGCGTGGCCGACCCGGCCCGTCTCGAACAGCGTCCCGGTCCAGAACCTCTTCGAGTCCGCCGGCAGGGCCAGCGCCATGGTGAGCGTCGTCACCAGGAAGACGCCGGTGGCCGTCAGCGCCGTCCGCAGCCACTGGTTGAGGGCGCGGTCGCGGCGCCACAGCAGCAGTCCGGCGGCGAGCAGCAGGACCACGAAGAGGCCCGGGGTGAGCTTCACGGCGGTCGCGAGCCCGATGCCGAGTCCGGCCCAGCGGCTGCCCTCGCGGCGTGTCAGATCCCACAGCACCGCCACCGCGACGAGCAGGTTGATCTGCCCGTACCGCAGCGTCGTCCACACCGGCTCGCACCAGACCGCGATCGCGGCGATCCACAGGGTCGTACGCCATAGGTCGGCGCGCGCTCCCGCGCGGGACAGGGCCGGGCGGATCAGCTGGAGCGACAACTGCACCAGGGCGACGACCAGGAGCAGGTTCCCGGCGGTGGTGAGCGTCCGCATCAGGGGGACGGACACCAGGGTCAGCGGCAGGAACAGCACGGCCGCGAACGGCGGGTAGGTCATGGCGAGGTTCGCCGACGTGGCCCGCATCGCGTAGAGGTCCTCGCCGGCCCGCAGCGTCTCGGCCTCGGCCCGGTAGACCATCACGTCGAGCATGTTCACGTGGGCGAGGCGTTGCGCCACCCAGAAGGCCGCGAACGACAGCAGGCAGACGACGGCGGCGGTGGCCAGGGGCCACCTTCGGGCGGGGGAGCGGGCAAGCACGGACTCGGTCACAGGGGGCGACCCTACCCGCAGGGTTCGGAGGCTCCGGGAAACGATTTGGCGATCCGGCGAGGATCCGGTTAATGTTCTGTCTGTCGCCGCGAGGGAAACGGAAACGAAAACCGAAGCGGAGATGAAAGACAAGGGGCTATAGCTCAGTTGGTAGAGCACTTGCATGGCATGCAAGGGGTCAGGAGTTCAAATCTCCTTAGCTCCACAGATGGGAAGCGGGTCATCCGAATCGGATGGCCCGCTTTCTTCATGTGCGTCCACGGCCCGGAACGTCGATGCGGCCCGGAGAGGCCCTGCGGTACCCTGGCGCCATGCGTGCCGTACGCCTTCTGCTTAGCGAGCCGCGCTGATCAGTCCCGACGGATGAAGATCCGGTCGGCATCGGCGCGGCGCCCCCTCCTGTGCGAGGGGTTTTTTCGTTTCGTGGCAGTTGCCGGCAGTGGGCAGAGACGATCGATGGAGCTTCAAGGATCATGACCGAGATCAATACGGCTGCCGAGACGGCGGCCCCGCATCGCTATACGGCGGCCATGGCCGCCGACATCGAGGCACGCTGGCAGGACGCCTGGGACGCCGAGGGGACCTACGAGGCCCCGAACCCCACCGGTGACCTGGCCGGGGACGCCGCCGTCGTGGCGCGCCCCAAGAAGTTCATCATGGACATGTTCCCCTACCCCTCGGGCGCGGGCCTGCACGTCGGCCACCCCCTGGGCTACATCGCCACCGACGTCTTCGCCCGCCACGCGCGCATGACCGGGCACAACGTCCTGCACACCCTGGGCTTCGACGCCTTCGGCCTGCCGGCCGAGCAGTACGCCGTGCAGACCGGCACGCACCCGCGCGTGTCGACCGAGGCCAACATGGAGAACATGAAGGTCCAGCTGCGCCGGCTGGGCCTGGGCCACGACAAGCGCCGCTCGTTCGCCACGATCGACCCCGAGTACTACCGCTGGACCCAGTGGATCTTCCTGCAGATCTTCAACTCCTGGTACGACGCGGACGCCGGGAAGGCGCGCCCGATCGCCGAGCTGGTCGAGCAGTTCGAGAACGGCACCCGCGAGGTCCCCGGCGGCCGTGACTGGAACGCCCTGGGCGCCGTCGAGCGCGCCGACGTCCTGGGCGAGTACCGCCTGGCGTACGCCTCCGACGCCCCGGTCAACTGGTGCCCCGGCCTGGGCACCGTCCTGGCCAACGAGGAGGTCACCGCCGACGGGCGCTCCGAGCGCGGCAACTTCCCCGTCTTCAAGGCCAAGCTGCGCCAGTGGAACATGCGCATCACCGCCTACGCGGACCGCCTGCTGGACGACCTGGACGCGCTGGACTGGCCCGAGGCCATCAAGCTGCAGCAGCGGAACTGGATCGGCCGCTCCGAGGGCGCGCGGGTCGACTTCCAGGTCGGCGACGCCGGTGCCATCACCGTCTTCACCACCCGCCAGGACACCCTGTTCGGCGCCACCTACATGGTGCTGGCGCCCGAGCACGAGCTGGTCGAGAAGATCGTCCCGGCCGCCTGGCCCGAGGGCACCCACGAGGTCTGGACCGGCGGCCACGCCACCCCGGCCGCCGCCGTCGACGCGTACCGCAAGCAGGCCGCCGCCAAGTCCGACGTCGAGCGGCAGGCCGACGCCAAGGAGAAGACCGGCGTCTTCACCGGCGCGTACGCGACCAACCCGGTCAGCGGCGAGCGGGTCCCCGTCTTCATCGCCGACTACGTCCTGATGGGCTACGGCACCGGCGCGATCATGGCCGTCCCGGCGCACGACAGCCGTGACTTCGCCTTCGCGCGCGCCTTCGAGCTGCCGATGCGCTGCGTCGTGGAGCCCTCGGACGACCGCGGCACCGACCCGTCCACCTGGGACGAGGCGTTCTCCTCCTACGAGGCGAAGCTGGTCAACTCCTCCAACGAGGACGTCTCCCTGGACGGCCTGGGCGTCGTCGACGCCCAGGAGCGGATCACCGCCTGGCTGGCCGACCGCGGCATCGGCGAGGGCACCGTCAACTTCCGGCTGCGCGACTGGCTGTTCAGCCGCCAGCGCTACTGGGGCGAGCCCTTCCCGATCGTCTACGACGAGGACGGCGTCGCCCACTCGCTGCCCGAGTCGATGCTGCCGCTGGAGCTGCCGGAGGTCGAGGACTACTCGCCGCGCACCTTCGACCCGGAGGACGCGGACACCCAGCCGGAGACCCCGCTGTCCCGCAACGAGGACTGGGTCAACGTCACCCTGGACCTGGGCGACGGCGCGGGCCCGAAGAAGTACCGCCGCGAGACCAACACCATGCCCAACTGGGCCGGTTCCTGCTGGTACGAGCTGCGCTACCTGGACCCGCACAACGACCGGCAGCTGGTCGACCCGGAGATCGAGCAGTACTGGATGGGGCCCCGCGAGGGGATGCCCACCGGCGGCGTCGACCTGTACGTCGGCGGCGCCGAGCACGCCGTGCTGCACCTGCTGTACGCCCGCTTCTGGTCCAAGATGCTGTTCGACCTGGGGCACATCTCCTCGGCCGAGCCGTTCCACAAGCTGTACAACCAGGGCATGATCCAGGCCTTCGTGTACCGGGACGCCCGAGGCATCGCGGTCCCGGCCGCCGAGGTCGAGGAGCGCGACGGCGCGTTCTGGTACGAGGGCGAGAAGGTCAGCCGCGTCCTGGGCAAGATGGGCAAGTCGCTGAAGAACGCCGTCACCCCCGACGAGATCTGTGTCGAGTACGGTGCCGACACCCTGCGCCTGTACGAGATGGCCATGGGCCCCCTGGACGTCTCCCGGCCGTGGGACACCCGCGCCGTGGTCGGCCAGTACCGCCTGCTGCAGCGCCTGTGGCGCAACGTCGTCGACGAGGCGACCGGCGAGGCCACCGTCGTCGACGAGCCGGCCGACGAGGACACCCTGCGCGCCCTGCACAAGGCCATCGACGGGGTCTCCCAGGACATGGCCGCGATGCGCTTCAACACCGCCATCGCGAAGATCACCGAGCTGAACAACCACCTGACCAAGTCCGGCGGCGCGCTGTCCCGCCCGGTCGCCGAGCGGCTGGTGCTGCTGGTGGCCCCGCTGGCCCCGCACATCGCCGAGGAGCTGTGGCACCGCCTGGGCCACGGCGAGTCGGTCGTCCACCAGGACTTCCCGGTCGCCGACCCGGCGTACGTCGTGGACGAGACCGTGACCTGCGTCGTGCAGATCAAGGGCAAGGTCAAGGCCCGCCTGGAGGTCTCGCCGTCGATCACCGACGCGGAGCTGGAGGCGCTGGCGCTGGCCGACGCCGGCGTCGTCGCGGCGCTGGGCGGCGCGGAGATCCGCAAGGTCATCGTGCGGGCGCCGAAGCTGGTCAACATCGTCGCCTGACGACGAGGGCGCCGACACCGGCGCATGCTGTCAGACACCCCCTAGGGGGTCGGTGGGGGCAGGTTGGGGGTTCCGCTGGAACCCCCGGCCTGCCCTCTGCGTTTACCGTGGAAGAACCACAGGTGGAAGCTCGCCGGTGGAGGAAACGCAACCGCAGCCGGAGGGGCGAGGCACATGGAAGCCGCGATCGTGATCATGGCGCTGCTCTTCGTCGCCTTCGTGGCGCTCGGGGTCTACGCCACGGTGAAGGTGGCCAAGGCGGCCAAACGGGGTGTGGACCGCACGATCGACCAGGCCAGACGCACGGTCGAGGACACCACCCTGCGCGCCAAGAGCTTCGGCCAGACCGGTGTCGCGGGCGAGCTGGCGCAGCTCCGCCTCGCCCTGCGGACCTCCATGCGCGCCACCCAGGACGCGCTCCAGGCGGGCGTCGCCGAGGACGCCTCCCTGAAGGAGTCCCTCGACCTGTTCGCGCGGCTGAGCTCCCACGGGCGGGAGCTGGACGAGGACCTCAAGCGGCTCGAACGGGAGCCGGACAAGGCGCGGGTGCGCGAGCAGCTCGGCGATCTCCGGCGGCGCACCGAGCAGGTCACCCACTCCGCCGACGCCCTGCGCTGGGCGGCCAGAGACCGGGCGCAGCGGTTCGCCCAGGACGACCTGTCCTCGCTCAGCGCGCAGATCGACATGGAGGCGGGGGCCCTGCGGCACTGGACCGGACCCGGCGCCGAGGGCGCGCCCGCGTCCGCCCAGCCGGGCCGCGCCGACGCGTTCTCGTGGTCCGACACGGGTGCCCCGGCGCCCGAGCAGCCGCAGGCCATCACCGGCCCCGATCCGCTGCGGACGCCCTATCCGTGGGAGAAGACGGCGCGTCCGGAGACCACGACCTGAGACCGGCGGGGGCCGGGCTGCCGTGCCGGGGCCCCTGCGGGTAACCTCCCGCTCATGTCCCGGCATGTCGCGATCGTCACCGATTCCACGGCCTACCTGCCACCCCAGACGATGGAGCGGCACGCCATCACCTCCGTCCCGCTCACCGTCGTCATCGGCGACCGCGCGCTGGAGGAGGGCACCGAGATCTCGGCCCGCTCCCTCGCCGAGGCGCTGCAGAAGCGCCGCTCGGTGACCACCTCGCGGCCCGGCCCCGAGGTCTTCGCCGCGGCGTACCGGGCCGCCGCCGACGCGGGTGCCCGGGGCATCGTCTCGCTGCACCTGTCCGCCGAGTTCTCCGGGACGTACGACGCCGCCGTGGTGGCCGCGAAGGACGCCCCCGTGCCGGTGCGGGTCGTGGACACCCGGATGGTGGGGATGGCGCTCGGCTTCTGCGCCTTGGCCGCCGCCGAGACGGCCGACGCGGACGGCACGCTGGACGAGGCCGTCGCTGCGGCCGAGAAGCGGGCCGAGGGCACCTCCGCGTTCTTCTACGTCGACACCCTCGACTATCTGCGCCGGGGCGGGCGCATCGGCGCCGCGCAGGCGCTCCTCGGGTCCGCGCTGGCCGTGAAGCCGCTGCTGGAGCTGGACGGCGGGCGGATCGAGCTGCGGGAGAAGGTGCGCACGGCCTCGAAGGCGATCGCTCGTCTGGAGGAGATCGCGGTCGAGCGGGCCGGGGCCGGCCCCGTCGACATCGCCGTCCACCACCTCGCCGCCCCCGACCGGGCCGCCGCGCTGGCCGAGCGGCTCAGGAGCCGGCTGCCGGCCGTCGAGGAGCTCCAGGTGACCGAGGTGGGCGCGGTGATCGGCGCGCACACCGGGCCGGGCCTGCTCGCGGTGGTCGTCTCGCCGCGCTGACGGTCCCGGCCACACCCGTCCGGGTGACGGAGTTTTCCACAACTGGTCGGTAGTCCACCGGAATTGAGGGGCGTCGGCACGCGGGGCGAGACCCTCCTACCGTCTCGTCCATGACTCTTCGCACACACATCGCAACGACCCGTCGACGGACCCGGGGTGCCGTGGTCACGAGCGGTCCCGGCCGGGCGCCGGGCTCGGACGGGCGGGCCCGGCACCGCGGCGGGGCCCGCGCCCGGCACGCGGGCGCGGTTGGGCCGGGGCCTGGGGCCGGGGCCGGGGCTGGGGTGCCCTTGGGCGTACGGGGCCGGGGCGAGGCGCTGTTCCCGGCGACGGTGCCGCCCCGGCCGCCCCGATCGCCCGCGCCCCCTCCGTCGCCGCCCCCGGAGACTCCGCCGCCCCGGCGGTCGACGCGACGGGCACGGCTGTGGTTCGCGCTGCGGGACCGGCTGCCGTTGTGGGCGCAGACCCGGTGCGGGCTCGAACAGCGCTCGCTGGCCGCACTCGCCGTGGTCCTCGTGGTGGCCGCGGGGATCGCGGGCGCGTTCTTCTGGACCGGGCGGCCCGAGCGGGTCAGGGCCCCCGAAGTCGTCGGCGCGGTCCGGCCGCTGCCGGGGGCCGGGGCGGCGTCGGCGGGGGAGCAGGGCGGAGACGCGGCCGGGGGGTCGGGCCTGCCCTCGGCGGCGCCCTCTGTCTCGGCGGCGCCCGTGGTCGTCGTGGACGTCGGCGGGAAGGTGCGCAGTCCGGGGGTGCTCACGCTGCCCGCGGGCTCCCGGGTCGCCGACGCGCTACGGGCGGCGGGCGGGGTGCGACCCGGAGCGGACGTCACGGGTCTCAACCGGGCCCGGGTCCTGCTGGACGGCGAACAGGTCCTCGTGGGGCTTCCGGCGGTGCCCGGCGGCATCGCGGGGGTGGCGGGAGCGCCGGGGCCCGCTCAGCCGCTGAGCCTCAACGCGGCGACCGTGGAGCAGCTCGACGGCCTGCCGGGAGTGGGCCCGGTGCTGGCCCGGCACATCGTGGAGCACCGCGTCGAGCACGGCGGCTTCCGGTCGGTCGCCGAGCTGCGCGAGGTCGACGGGATCGGCGAGCGCCGGTTCGCCGACCTGGAACCGCTGGTGCGGCCGTGAGCCCGGGCGAGCGCGCGCGGTGGGACGAGGGGCCGGCCGATCTGCGGCTCGTGCCGCCGGCCCTGGCCGCGTGGGGCGGGGCCGCCGTGGCCGTGGGAGTCACCGGCTGGTGGAGCGTCGCGGGCGTGCTGCTCTGCCTGGCCGGGGCCGTGCCGCTGCTCCGGCCCGCCGCGCGGCCGGGACTTCGGGCCACCGCCTGCGCCGGGGCGCTGCTCTGCGCCGCCGCCGGTGCCGCGTCCGGCGGGCTGCACGCGGCCGACCTGCGGCGCGGGCCGGTCCCCGGGCTCGCCCGGGACGGCGGGCGGGTGACGGCGGAGGTGGTCCTCGGCGCGGACCCGAGGCTGACCCGGCCGCGGCCGGCCGGGAGCCGGGCGATGCCGGTCTCCGTGGTCCTGGAGGGCGAGGCGGTCCGGGTCGAGGACCGGGACGGCGCGGTGCACCGGACCCGGGCGCCGGTGCTGGTCCTGGTGCCCGCCGGCGAGGGCCGCCGGGAGTGGCTGCGGCTGCTGCCGTCGACCCGGCTGCGGGTGGCGGGCCGGCTCGCGCTCCCCTCGCGGGAGGACGATCCGTTCGCCGCCGTGCTCCGGGCGGACGGCGGCGGGCCGCCCCGGATCACCGGGCCGCCGAGCGCGCTCCAGAGCACGGCCGGAGAGCTGCGGGCCGGGCTGCGGCGGGCGACGGAAGGGCTGCCCCCGGACGCGCGGGCCCTGCTGCCGGGGCTGGTGGTCGGCGACACCTCGCGGATCGGCCCCGATCTGGAGGCCGCCTTCGAGGCGACCGACCTCACGCACCTGCTGGCCGTCTCCGGATCGAACCTCACCTTGGTGCTGCTCCTGCTGATCGGCAGGCCCGGTGCCGCGCAGCGGGCCGAGCGCGGGGGGCTCGCGCCGAGGCTCGGGATCTCGCTGCGGACCACCGCCGTGGCCGGGGGCGTGCTGACGCTGGCGTTCGTCGTGGTGTGCCGGCCGGACCCGAGCGTGCTGCGGGCGGCGGCGTGCGGGCTCGTCACGCTGCTGGCCGTCGCGACGGGCCGCCGCCGGTCGCTGATCCCGGCGCTCGCGGCGGCGGTGCTGGTCCTGGTGCTGCACGACCCGTGGCTGGCGCGGAGTTACGGCTTCCTGCTGTCGGTGCTGGCCACCGGGGCGCTGCTCACGGTGGCCCCGCGGTGGAGCGAGGCCCTGCGGCGGCGCCGGGTGCCGGGGCGGATCGCGGAGGCGCTGGCGGCCACGCTGGCGGCGCAGGCGGTGTGCGCGCCCGTGGTGGCGGTGTTCGCGGCCCGGGTGAGCCTGGTCGCGGTCCCCGCCAACCTCCTCGTCGAGCTTGCGGTGGCCCCGGCCACGGTCCTCGGCTTCGCGGTCCTCGGGCTGGAGCAGGTGTGGCCGTGGGCGGCCGGAGTGGTGGCGGCGGTCGCCGGGTGGCCCGCCGGATGGATCGCGGGGGTGGCCAGGGCGGGGGCGGCGCTGCCCGGGGCGGAGACCGACTGGCCGGACGGCTGGTGGGGCGGGCTGCTGCTGGCGCTGCTCTCCGCGCTCGTGGTGACGGGCGCCCGGCGCCTGCCGTACCGGCGCTGGGTCGGGGCGTGCTGTGTGCTGCTGCTGTGCGTGGCGGTGGTGCGCCCGCCGCCGTTGGCGCGGTGGGCGACCGGTTGGCCACCGCCGGGGTGGGTGTTCGCGATGTGCCAGGTCGGCCAGGGCGACGCGACGGTGCTGGCGGCCGGTGGGGACACCGCCGTGGTGGTGGACGCCGGGCCCGAACCGGCGCCGGTGGACCGGTGCCTGCGGGAGCTCGGGGTACGCAGGATCCCGCTGCTGGTCCTCACTCACTTCCACGCCGACCATGTGGCCGGGCTGCCGGGGGTGCTGCGGGGGCGGGAGGTGGGGGCGATCCAGACGACCGGGCTCGCGCGGCCGGCCGAGCAGACGGAGTTCGTGCGCCGGACGGCAGCGGCGGCGGGCGTCCCGCTGGTGCGGGCCCGGGCGGGGGAGCGACGGGTGCTGGGGCCTTTGGAGTGGCGGGTGTTGTGGGCTGGGGAGGGGGAGGCGGCGGGAGCGTCGGCGGGGCGTGGCGGGGGCGCCCGTGGCGGGTTCGGGGAGGACGGGGAAGGCAGGGAGGACAGGGAGGACGGGGAGGACGGGGCCAATGACGCGAGTGTGACGTTGTTCGTGCGTGCGGCGGGCGGGGTGCGGCTGTTGCTGCTCGGGGATCTCGAACCCCCGGCCCAGCGGGGCCTGTTGCGGGCGTACCCGGGGTTGCCGCCCGTCGACGTGCTGAAGGTCGCGCACCACGGCTCCGCCCACCAGGACCCGGGGCTGATACGGGCGGTGCGGCCCCGGCTGGCGTTGGTGTCGGCGGGCCGGGACAACCCGTACGGGCATCCCTCGCCGCTCACCGTCGGGGCGCTGCGGGCCGGTGGGGCGCGGGTGCTGAGCACGGACCGGGACGGGGCCGTCGCGGTGACGGGGGCGGGGGAGACGCTGACGGCCCACGCGCTGGGCGCCTTCTAGAGGAGCCCTCCGGAGGAGCCCTTCCGGAGAGGCCCTTCTTAAGGGCCCTTCCGGAGAGGTCCTTCTTGAGAAGCGCTTCTAAAGAAATCCTTGTAAAGGAGTCTTTCTAAAGATACCTTTTCATCATGACGGAACAGGAACGGGAGCAGGAGCAGCCGCACGAGCAGCGGCACAGTGTCGAGCTGACCGACCCGCGCGCCCTTCGGGCCTACGCCCATCCCACCCGGATGACCCTCGTGGGTCTGCTGCGCAAGAGCGGCCCGTACACCGCCACCCAGGCGGCCGGGCTGGTCGGTGAGTCCGTGGCCAGCTGCTCGTACCACCTGCGGATACTCGCCAAGTACGGGCTGGTCGAGCAGGCGCCCGGCGGCAAGGGGCGGGAGAAGCCCTGGCGGGCGACGGCCCGGTTCACCGAGTGGCCGGAGCGCAGCGAGGACGCCGCCGTCGCCCAGGCGGCGGACGCCCTCAGCGCCGCCGTCGCGGAGCACTACTTCCAGCGGGTCGTCAGGGCCATCGAGAACCGGCACACCCTGCCCGCCGAGTGGCGGGCGGCCGAGGAGTTCGGCGACACGCTGCTCCATCTGACCCCCGAGGAGCTGACCGGCCTCGGGCAGCGGATCGACGAGCTCATGCGCCCCTACGAGGAGCGCGAGAACGACCCCGCGCGGCGGCCCGAGGGGGCCCGCCCTGTGGGGATCCTGCGTATCGCCTTCGTGGACAGAGAGGAGTGACAGAGGTGGCGATCGCCGAACGCGTACCCGCGCTGATGCGGGAACGGTCCTTCCGGAGGTACTGGACGGGGCAGACCATCTCCTTCGTGGGGGACCAGATCTCACTCATGGCCCTCCCGCTCGCCGCCGTCCTGGTGCTCGGCGCCGACGCCGCGCAGATGGGCTGGCTCAAGACGGCCGAGCTGCTGCCCGCGCTGCTGCTCAACCTGCCGCTCGGCGCGTGGGCCGACCGGCAGGCGCGGCGGCGGCGCGCCATGATCGCGGCGGACCTCGGCCGGGCGGCGCTGCTGATCACGCTCCCTGTCGCCTATCTGCTCGATCTCCTGACTCTCGGGCAGCTCTACGCGGTGGCCTTCGGGGTGGGGGCGCTCACGGTGCTGTTCGAGGCGTGCAACACCACGCTGTTCGTGGCGATGGTCCCCGCCGACCGCTATGTGCAGGCCAACTCGCTCGTCAACGGCAGCCGTTCGATGGCGTGGCTCGCGGGACCGGGCATTGGCGGCGTGCTGGTGCAGGTCCTCACCGCGCCGTTCGCGCTGGCGGCGGACGCGCTCACCTACGTCGTCTCGGCCGGCTACCTGGCCCGGATCCGGCCCGTCGAGCCGCCGCCCGCGCCCGTCGAGAAGGGGCACTTCGTCCAGGGGCTGCGCTGGGTGGTGCGGAACGCGTCGATGCGCGCGCTGTTCGCCGCCTCCGGGACGGTCCAGTTCTTCAACTACATGTTCCACACCCTCTTCGTGCTCTACGCGACGGCCGAACTCGGGCTGAGCGCGGGCGTGCTGGGCGCCGTGCTCGCGGCGGGGGCCGTGGGCGGTCTGCTCGGGGCGGCGTGCAGCGGTGCCGTCGTCCGGGCGATCGGGATCGGCCCCTCGCTGGTGGCCGGTTTCGTGGGCTTCACCCTGCCGCTGGTGCTGATCCCGCTCGCCGACGGGCCGCTGCCGATGGTCCTCGGGCTGCTGTTCGTCGCCGAGTTCCTGTCCTGCACCGGCGTGATGCTGGTGGACATCGCGGCCGGCTCCTTCCAGATGGCGCTGATACCCGACCCGATCCGGGCCCGGGTGATGGGCGCCTTCCGCACCCTCAACCACGGCTTCCGCCCGCTGGGCGCGCTCGCCGGTGGCGTGCTCGGCACGGTCGTCGGGCTGCGGCCGACCCTCTGGATCGCCACCGTCGGGGCGGTGCTCGCCGTGCTGTGGGTGCTGCCCTCGCCGCTGGCGCGGCTGCGGGAGCTGCCGGAGCGGGACGAGGAGCCGGTCCGGGTCCGGAGCTGAGCGGAACAGGCGGAATATTCGGACTCTGGGTAACACTTGCGTCGTTTGCCTCGAACCTCACATCAGTGATCGAATGTATTTTCGTTGATGAAGTGAACGAGTGAGCGATACACCGGTGTACGCCGGTGGCAGGTCCGGGGGTACGTGACATGTTCGGTGGTCTGTTCGGCAAGCGCGGTTCGGCGGCGGCCCGGGGAGGCCCGCTCGCGGGACTCGCCTTCCCGCCCTCGGCGGGCGTCCTCACCTGCCGGGTCCTCGACCCCGTCGACGAGCCGGTCCGCCAGGCCGAGTTCACGGTCAGCGACACGGCGGGCCGCAAGGTGCTCGCCGGGGAGACCGACCCGTACGGCAGCGTGCTGGCGACGGTGCCGGCGGGAGAGTACCGGCTCGCGGTGACCGCCGAGGGCTACACCCCGTACCACGGCACGGCGGTCGTCCCCGAGCACGGCGTCGCGGCCCTCGGCGACCTGGCGCTCCAGATCGCGCCCCAGGCCCAGCTCCCCGAGCCCGGGGACTGGGACATCGACCCCACGCACTCCCAGATCGGCTTCACCGCGCGGCACATCGGACTGGCCCGGATCCACGGCCGGTTCAACAGCTTCGCCGGTGTCGTGCGGATCGCCGAACGCATGGAGCAGTCCGCCATGCACGTGGTGATCGACGCCGCCTCCATCGACACGGGGGTGCGGATGCGCGACGACCACCTGCGCTCCGGCGACTTCCTCGACATCGGCGCGTACCCGACGATCGAGTTCTACAGCGAGCGCTTCACCCACCGGGGCGGCAGCCGCTGGGGTGTCACCGGCGCGCTCACCCTGCACGGCGTCAGCCGCACGGTGACCCTGGACACCCAGTACCTGGGCATCGGCAGCGGGCTCGAAGGCGAGACCCGGTCCGCCTGCCGGGCGAGCACCGAGCTGCACCGCGAGGACTTCACGCTGACCTGGCAGACGCTGCTCGCGCGGGGCATCGCGGCGGTCGGCTCCAGCATCACCATCGACCTGGACGTGCAGATCGTCCCCAGGAAGCCGTAGTCCGCCGTCCGCTACGGCGCCTCCAGCCAGCCGTCGTGCTCGGCGGCCAGCGCGTCGAGGGCCGCTGGGTCGAGCAGCCCCCGCGGGTCCTCCACGACCACCAGCCACTGGGCGTCCTCGGCGTCGTCCTCGCCGGCCAGGGCGTCCCGGACCAGCTGCGGCTCCTCGGAGAGGCCGAAACGGTCGGGCAGCTCCTCGGCGACCTCCTCGGCGGCGTCGCGGTCGGGGAGTACCAGTACGTGTCTCACATCGCTCACGTGCACATTCTCGACGATGGCCCGGCTGTCGGTGGCGCGTGGGATGCTGGAGCGCGATGGCCACCAGAAAGACTTCCACCGACGACCTCCTCGCCCCCGTCACGCTCGCCGTGGGCCAGGAGGACCTGCTCCTCGACCGCGCGGTCCGCGAGGTGGTGGCGGCGGCCCGCGCCGTCGACGCCGACACGGACGTGCGGGACCTCGCCCCCGAGCAGCTCCAGCCCGGCGCCCTCGCGGAGCTGACCAGCCCCTCGCTCTTCGCCGAGCGCAAGGTCCTGGTCATGCGGAACGCGCAGGACCTCCCGGCGGACACGATCAAGGAGATCAAGGCGTATCTCGACGCGCCTGCCGAGGACGTCACCCTCGTCGTGCTGCACGCCGGCGGCGCGAAGGGCAAGGGGCTGCTCGACGCCGCCCGCAAGGCCGGGGCGCGCGAGGTGGCCTGCCCGAAGACCACCAAGCCCGCCGAGCGGCTGACCTTCGTGCGGCAGGAGTTCCGGGCGCTCGGGCGTTCGGCCACGCCCGAGGCGTGCCAGGTGCTCGTCGACGCGATCGGCAGCGATCTGCGCGAGCTGGCCGCCGCGGTCGCACAGCTCACGGCGGACGTGGACGGCACCATCGACGAGGCCGTCGTCGGGCGCTACTACACGGGCCGCGCCGAGGCCTCCTCCTTCACGGTCGCGGACCGGGCCGTCGAGGGGCGGGCGGCGGAGGCCCTGGAGGCACTGCGCTGGTCGCTCTCGACCGGCGTCGCGCCCGTGCTGATCACCAGCGCCCTCGCGCAGGGCGTCCGGGCCATCGGCAAGCTGTCCTCCGCGCGCGGCGGGCGGCCCGCCGACCTCGCGCGCGAGCTGGGGATGCCGCCCTGGAAGATCGACCGGGTGCGCCAGCAGATGCGGGGCTGGACCCCCGACGGCGTCTCCCTCGCCCTGCGCGCGGTCGCGGAGGCCGACGCGGGCGTCAAGGGCGGCGGCGACGACCCGGAGTACGCGCTGGAGAAGGCGGTCGTCACGATCGCGAGGGCGGCGCGGATGCGGCGGGGCTGAGCCCCGGAGGCTCCCCTGCCCGCCGGAGGCTCCCCTGCCCAGGAGCCGCCCCCTGCCCGGAGCCGCTCGGAGGCCCGGAGCGCGCGTGCGCACGCCCGTGCCCCGGATACGGCGCGTCGGCACGCCCTCGCCCCGGATACGCCTCGGGCCCCGCGCCCTCCTGGGGAAGGAGGTCGCGGGGCCCGGAGGTTCACGCTCGGTGGCCCGTACACGCGTGGCGAACGCGTCTCGCGTACGAGGCCGGGGTGGCCGGCGGGAGCGGTTAGAGGGCCCGCTGGAGTCCCGTGCGGCCGGTCACATCAGAGCTCAGCCCTGGAGGGAGGCAACCTTGGTGGCCAGCGCCGACTTCTTGTTGGCGGCGGCGTTCTTGTGGATGACACCCTTCGAGACAGCCTTGTCGAGCTGACGCGAGGCGGCACGAGCGGCAACGGTGGCCTTCTCGAGGTCGCCGGCGGCGACAGCCTCGCGGGCCTTGCGGATCGCGGTCTTGAGCGACGACTTGACGGCCTTGTTGCGCAGGCGCGCCTTCTCGTTGGTCTTGTTCCGCTTGATCTGGGACTTGATGTTCGCCACGAAAAGAGCCTTTACAGGTTCGATGTTTCTTCAGGATGTGCCACGCAGCTGAGAGGGCATACGAGACACAGCTGTCCACGGTATCAGCCGTCCTCCACCCCGCCCAAACCGAGCGCCGGACCGCAGTCATGGGACCATGGAGCCTACGTATCCGTTCTGAACATCGCCCCGAGACGAGAACCCTGCGTGCCCGCGACTCCTACCAACGTGCCCGAGCCGAGCCGAACCGACCCGGCTCTGATCCGCAATTTCTGCATCATCGCGCACATCGACCACGGCAAGTCCACGCTCGCCGACCGGATGCTCCAGCTGACCGGTGTGGTCGACCAGCGGCAGATGCGCGCCCAGTACCTCGACCGGATGGACATCGAGCGCGAGCGCGGCATCACGATCAAGTCCCAGGCGGTCCGCCTTCCCTGGGCGCCCACCGACGGGCAGGGTGAGGGCAGGACGCACATCCTGAACATGATCGACACCCCCGGGCACGTCGACTTCACCTATGAGGTGTCGCGGTCGCTCGCCGCCTGCGAGGGCACGATCCTGCTGGTGGACGCGGCGCAGGGCATCGAGGCGCAGACCCTCGCCAACCTGTACCTGGCGATGGAGAACGACCTCACCATCGTCCCGGTCCTGAACAAGATCGACCTGCCGGCCGCCCAGCCGGAGAAGTTCTCCGAGGAGCTGGCCAACCTCATCGGCTGCCAGCCGGAGGACGTCCTCAAGGTCTCCGCGAAGACCGGCATGGGCGTCGAGGCGCTGCTCGACCGCGTCGTCCGCGACGTCCCGGCCCCGGTCGGCGTCGCCGACGCGCCCGCCCGCGCGATGATCTTCGACTCCGTGTACGACTCGTACCGTGGCGTCGTGACGTACGTCCGTGTCGTCGACGGGCAGCTCAACAAGCGCGAGCGCATCAAGATGATGTCGACCGGCGCCACTCACGAGCTGCTGGAGATCGGCGTCTCCTCGCCCGAGATGACGGCGTCGGACGGTCTGGGCGTCGGCGAGGTCGGCTACCTGATCACCGGTGTGAAGGACGTCCGCCAGTCCAAGGTCGGTGACACGATCACCTCCCTGAACAAGGGCGCCACCGAGGCCCTCGGCGGCTACAAGGACCCGAAGCCGATGGTGTTCTCGGGCCTCTACCCGCTGGACGGCTCGGAATACCCGGACCTGCGCGAGGCGCTGGACAAGCTGCAGCTCAACGACGCCGCGCTGGTCTACGAGCCGGAGACCTCCGCGGCCCTCGGCTTCGGCTTCCGCGTCGGCTTCCTCGGCCTGCTGCACCTCGACGTGATCCGCGAGCGCCTGGAGCGCGAGTTCGGTCTCGACCTGATCGCCACCGCCCCCAACGTGGTCTACCGCGTGGTCATGGAGGACGGCAGCGAGCACACGGTCACCAACCCGAGCGAGTTCCCCGAGGGCAAGATCAGCGACGTGTACGAGCCCGTCGTACGCGCCACGATCCTGGCCCCGAGCGAGTTCATCGGCGCGATCATGGAGCTGTGCCAGACCCGGCGCGGCACGCTGATCGGCATGGACTACCTCTCCGAGGACCGGGTGGAGATCCGCTACACCCTGCCCCTGGCCGAGATCGTCTTCGACTTCTTCGACCAGCTGAAGTCCAAGACCCGCGGCTACGCCTCGCTCGACTACGAGCCCACGGGCGAGCAGGCGTCCAGCCTGGTCAAGGTCGACATCCTGCTGCACGGCGACAAGGTCGACGCCTTCTCCGCCGTCACGCACAAGGACGCCGCCTACGCCTACGGCGTCCGCCTGGTCGCCAAGCTGCGCGAGCTCATCCCCCGGCAGGCCTTCGAGGTGCCGATCCAGGCCGCGATCGGCTCCCGGGTCATCGCCCGCGAGACCATCCGCGCCATCCGCAAGGACGTCCTCGCCAAGTGCTACGGCGGTGACATCTCCCGTAAGCGGAAGCTGCTGGAGAAGCAGAAGGAAGGCAAGAAGCGGATGAAGATGGTCGGCTCCGTGGAGGTCCCGCAGGAGGCCTTCATCGCCGTCCTGTCGAGCGACGACTCCGCCGGCGGCAAGGGCAAGAAGTAGGCCGCGCGGACGGCCAGGAAATAGCTGTCCTATGCAACGAACGGGTCCGGGCGCGGGGTGCGCTCGGACCCGTTCGTTATATGCAGACCCTTACGCGCCAGTCCCATGCGCTCTACGCTGAAGCCGCTCGAAGGTTACTCGCCAGTTAAATCCCCACGCCTGACCGAACGCCTGACCGCACCGCCGCCGCCCGGAGGACGTCGTGAGCGACACACAGACCCTGATCGAGAACCGGCCGCCGTCCGTGGCGACCCTTTTCCTTGAGCGCGTCGAGCGGACCCCGGACGCGGAGGCCTACCGCTACCCGGTCCCCGCCGCCTCCGGCCAGGGCCCCGACGAGTGGCGGTCGCTCAGCTGGGCGCAGGCCGCCGAGCGGGTCTACGGGATCGCCGCCGGCCTCATCGACCTCGGCGTCGAGCCCGAGGAGCGGGTCGCGCTCGCCTCCTCGACCCGGGTCGAGTGGATCCTCTCCGACCTCGGCGTGATGTGCGCGGGCGCCGCCGTCACCACGGTCTACCCGCAGACCAACGCCGAGGAGTCGGCGTTCATCCTCTCCGACTCCGACTCGCGCGTGCTCATCGCGGAGAACGCCGAGCAGCTCGCCAAGGCCGTCGAGCGGCGCGCCGAGCTGACCCACCTGCACCACGTGGTCGTCATCGACGCCGAGGGCGCCGACACCTCCGACGAGTGGGTGCTGACCCTCGCCGAGCTGGAGGAGCGCGGCAAGGCGTACCTGGAGAAGCACCCGGAGGCCGTGAAGGAGCGGGTCGGGGCGATCACCGCCGAGCAGCTCGCCACCCTCATCTACACCTCCGGCACCACCGGCCGCCCCAAGGGCGTCCGCCTCCCGCACGACAACTGGTCGTACATGGCCAAGGCCATCGCCGCCACCGGCCTGGTCACCCAGGACGACGTGCAGTACCTGTGGCTGCCGCTCGCCCACGTCTTCGGCAAGGTGCTCACCTCGGGCCAGATCGAGGTCGGCCACGTCACCGCCGTCGACGGCCGTATCGACAAGATCATCGTGAATCTGCCGGTCGTCCAGCCCACCTACATGGCGGCCGTCCCGCGCATCTTCGAGAAGGTCTACAACGGGGTCGCCGCCAAGGCGCGCGAGGGCGGCGGCGCCAAGTACAAGATCTTCCAGTGGGCCGCCGAGGTCGCCCGCGAGTACGCCAAGGTCACCCAGGACAACTTCCGCCGCACCGGCACCGCCTCCGCGCCCTTCGGCCTCGCCGCCAAGCACAAGGTCGCCGACGCGCTCGTCTACAAGAAGCTCCGCGACGCCTTCGGCGGGCGGCTGCGCGCCGCCGTCTCCGGCTCCGTCGCGCTGGCCCCCGAGATCGGCTACTTCTTCTCCGGCGCGGGCATCCACATCCTGGAGGGCTACGGCCTGACGGAGTCCTCGGCCGCCTCCTTCGTCAACCCGGGCGAGGCCTACCGCACCGGCACCGTCGGCAAGCCGCTGCCCGGCACCGAGGTCCGGATCGCCGACGACGGCGAGATCCTGCTGCGCGGCCCCGGCATCATGGAGGGCTACCACGGCCTGCCGGAGAAGACGGCCGAGGTCCTGGAGTCCGACGGCTGGTTCCACACCGGCGACATCGGCGAGCTGTCCGCCGACGGCTACCTGCGGATCACCGACCGCAAGAAGGACCTGTTCAAGACCTCCGGCGGCAAGTACATCGCGCCGACCGAGGTCGAGGGCCGGTTCAAGGCCGTCTGCCCCTTCGTCTCCAACATCGTGGTGCTCGGCGCCGACCGGAACTACTGCTCCGCCCTGATCGCGCTCGACGAGCCCGCCATCCTCGGCTGGGCGGCCGAGCACGAGCTGGGCGGGAAGCCGTACGCGGAGGTCGTGGCCGACCCGCGGACCGAGAAGCTCATCGAGGGGTACGTCGCCCGCCTCAACGAGGGGCTCCAGCGCTGGCAGACGATCAAGAAGTTCCGGCTGCTGCCGCGCGACCTCGACGTCGAGCACGGCGAGCTCACCCCCAGCCTCAAGATGAAGCGGCCGGTGGTGGAGCGGACCTACCAGCACCTGATCGAGGAGATGTACGAGGGCGCGCGCGAGGCCTGAGCGGGCCCGAGGCGGACCTGAAACCGTGGTAATCCTCCCCTGACCTGCTGGTTTCCAGGTTATCCACAGGGGAGGCGGTTGCGTCGGGCGGTACGGGACAATGGCTGCATGCCTTCCGTACTGCCCGATGGTGAGCCGATGCCCGAGGACGGGGCGCTGCCCGCCCACGCCCTGGAAGGGGCCGGCGAGCGTCCGCTCGGGTTCTATCTGCACGTGCCGTACTGCGCGACCCGCTGCGGCTACTGCGACTTCAACACGTACACCGCGAGCGAGCTGCGCGGCGCCGGCGGCGTGCTCGCCTCCCGGGAGAACTACGCGGGGCAGGTGGCCGAGGAGATCCGGCTGGCCCGCAAGGCCCTCGGCGACGACCCGCGCCCGGTCCGGACCGTCTTCGTCGGCGGCGGCACGCCCACGCTGCTCGACGCGGGCGACCTGGTCGCGATGCTCGGGGCGATCCGGGAGGAGTTCGGGCTGGCCGAGGACGCCGAGGTGACGACCGAGGCGAATCCGGAGTCCGTCGACCCCGCGTATCTGGCCGCGCTGCGCGAGGGCGGCTTCAACCGGATCTCCTTCGGGATGCAGAGCGCCCGGCAGCACGTGCTGAAGATCCTCGACCGCACCCACACCCCCGGGCGGCCCGAGGCGTGCGTCGCCGAGGCGCGGGCGGCGGGCTTCGAGCACGTCAACCTCGACCTCATCTACGGCACCCCCGGCGAGTCCGACGACGACTGGCGGGCCTCCCTCGACGCGGTGATCGGCGCGGGGCCCGACCACGTCAGCGCCTACGCGCTCATCGTGGAGGAGGGCACGCAGATGGCCCGGCGGATCCGCCGGGGCGAGATACCGACGACCGACGACGACGTGCACGCCGACCGCTACCTGATGGCGGAGGAGGCGCTGTCCGGGGCGGGCTTCGAGTGGTACGAGGTGTCCAACTGGGCCACCTCGGAGGCCGGCCGCTGCCTGCACAACGAGCTCTACTGGCGCGGTGCCGACTGGTGGGGCGCCGGGCCCGGCGCCCACAGCCACGTCGGCGGCGTCCGCTGGTGGAACGTGAAGCACCCCGGCGCCTACGCGGCGGCGCTGGGTGCGGGCCGGTCGCCCGGCGCCGGGCGCGAGGTGCTGTCGGAGGAGGACCGGCGGGTGGAGCGGATCCTGCTGGAGCTGCGGCTCCGGGAGGGCGCCGAGCTCGCCCTGCTGAAGCCGGCGGGTCTGGCGGCCTCCCGCAAGGCCCTGGCCGACGGCCTGCTCGCCCCCGAGCCGTACGCGGAGGGCCGGGCGGTTCTGACCCTGCGGGGCCGCCTGCTCGCCGACGCGGTGGTGCGCGACCTGGTGGACTAGGGGCTGTTGTCCGGCCCGAGGGCTGCCGGGTCCGGAGGCCTGCCGGTCCGGGGCCTGTCCGGTCCGGGGCCTGCCGGGTCCGGAGGCCTGTCGGTCCGGGGCCTGTCCGGACCTGGGGCCTGTCCGGTCCGAGGGCCTGCCGGTCCGGGGGCCTGCCGGTCCGGGGGCCTGCCGGTCCGGGGGCCTGCCGGTCCGGGGGCCTGCCGGTCCGGGGGCCTGCCGGTCCGGGGGCCTGTCGGCCCGGGGGCCCGTCAGGCGTCGGCGGGTGCCGTCACGTGGTCGATGAGGTGTTCCACCGCGCCCAGGAGTTCGGGCTGGAGGTCCTTGTACGAGGTCACCTTCGACAGGATGTGCTGCCAGACCGCGCCCGTGTTCTCCGGCCAGCCGAGGGCGCGGCAGACGCCGGTCTTCCAGTCCTGGCCCCGGGGGACCGAGGGCCAGGCCGGGATGTTCAGCGCGGCGGGCTTTACTGCCTCCCACACGTCGATGTACGGGTGGCCGACGATCAGCACGTCGGGGGAGGTCACCCGGGCCGCGATCCGGGACTCCTTGGAGCCCGGGACCAGGTGGTCGACCAGCACGCCGAGCCGGGCGTCCGGGGCCGGGGCGAAGTCGGCGACGATCGCCGGGAGGTCGTCGACGCCCTCCAGGTACTCCACGACGACGCCCTCGATGCGCAGGTCGTCGCCCCAGACGCGCTCCACCAGCTCGGCGTCGTGGCGGCCCTCGACGTAGATCCGGCCGGCCCGGGCGACCCGCGCCCGCGCGCCCGGGACCGCGATCGAGCCGGAGGCCGTCCGGGCCGGGCGGGACGGCGCCGGGCGGGCGGGGCGGACCAGCGTGACGACCCGGCCCTCAAGGAGGAAGCCGCGCGGCGCCAGCGGGAACACCCGGTGCTTGCCGAAGCGGTCCTCCAGCGTCACCGTGTCCGCCTCGCAGCGGATCACCGCCCCGCAGAAGCCGGTCGCGACCTCCTCCACCACCAGATCGGCGTCCGCCGGGACCTCGGGGACGGGCGCCGGGCGCTTCCAGGGCGGGGTCAGGTCCGGGTTGTAGCTACGCATGGGCTCCGTTTCCGTCCGGGAGGAGGCGCGAGGCGCGCTCACGCGCGTCCGGGCGACGCTACGACACCCCGAAGCGCCGTGCCAGCTCATCGCGCTGGCGCCGCACGAACGCCGCGTCCACCACCGCCCCGTGCCCCGGCACGTAGACCGCGTCCTCGCCGCCCAGCGACAGCAGCCGGTCCAGGGCCGCCGGCCAGCGGGCCGGGATCGCGTCCGGGCCCGCCTGCGGCTCCCCGGACTCCTCGACCAGGTCGCCGCAGAAGACCACCTCCGGCGCGCCCGGGACCGCGCCCGGCACGCAGACGGCCAGGTCGTGGCCCGAGTGGCCGGGCCCGACGTTGGCCAGCAGCACCTGCCGGCCGCCCAGGTCCAGGGTCCACTCGCCCGACACCGTGTGGCGCGGCGCGACCAGCAGCTCCGCCGCCTCCTCCGCCTCCCGCGCGTCCACCCCGAACCGCACCGCGTCCGCGCACAGCTCCGCCCGCTCCCGGGGCAGCAGCGTGTCCATGCCCACCGCCCCGAAGACCTCGGCCCCGGAGAACACCGCCGTGCCGAGGACGTGGTCGAAGTGCGGGTGGCTCAGTGCGACATGCGTCACGCGGCGGCCGCCCGTCAGCGCCTGGGCCTGGGCCCGCAGCTCCGCGCCCTGCGCGAGGCTCGCCCCCGTGTCGTACAGCAGCACCGCGTCCCGGCCGATCACCAGGCCCGCCGTGGCGTCCCAGCCCGGCAGCCGGCGCCTGCCGACGCCGTCCGCGAGCCGCTCCCACCCGTACTCTTCCCAAGTGACGTCCATGCGGCGACGCTAACCCCTGCGGCCCGGCCGACCCGCCTCCTTGCCAGGAGCGACGTCACCCGCCGTACACTGGCCGGGGGATTGCTGGCACTCGGGCAGGGCGAGTGCCAAACAGGGCGGAACCGGAACCGGATCGACAGCTGGAGGTGTGCGCGGTGCTCAGCGAACGCAGACTCGAGGTGCTGCGCGCCATCGTCCAGGACTACGTCGGGACGGAGGAGCCGGTGGGCTCCAAGGCGCTGACCGAGCGCCACAAGCTCGGCGTGTCGCCCGCCACCGTGCGCAACGACATGGCGGTGCTGGAGGAGGAGGGCTACATCGCGCAGCCCCACACCAGCGCCGGGCGCATCCCCACCGACAAGGGCTACCGCCTCTTCGTGGACCGGCTGGCCGGCGTCAAGCCGCTGTCGACCCCGGAGCGGCGGGCGATCCACAACTTCCTCGACGGAGCCGTCGACCTCGACGACGTCGTCGGCCGCACGGTGCGGCTGCTCGCGCAGCTCACCCGGCAGGTCGCCGTCGTGCAGTACCCCTCGCTGACCCGTTCGACGGTCCGGCACGTGGAACTGCTGTCGCTGGCCCCCGCCCGGCTGATGCTGGTGCTCATCACCGACACCGGCCGGGTCGAGCAGCGCGTCGTGGACTGCCCGGCCCCCTTCGGCGAGGCCTCCCTCGCCGACCTGCGGGCCCGGCTCAACAGCCGGGTCGTCGGCCGCCGGTTCGCCGACGTGCCGCAGCTCGTGCAGGACCTGCCGGAGTCCTTCGAGGAGATCGAGGACCGGGGCACGGTCACCACCGTGCTCGCGACCCTCCTCGAAACGCTCGTGGAGGAGCAGGAGGAGCGGCTCATGATCGGCGGCACCGCCAATCTGACCCGCTTCGGACACGATTTCCCCCTGACGATCAGGCCCGTCCTGGAGGCCCTGGAGGAGCAGGTCGTGCTCCTCAAGCTGCTGGGCGAGGCCAAGGAATCGGGCATGACCGTACGCATCGGGCACGAGATCGCCCACGAGGGGCTGACGTCCACGTCGGTCGTCTCGGTCGGCTACGGTTCCGGCGGCGAGGCAGTCGCCAAACTCGGCGTGGTCGGACCGACCCGCATGGATTACCCCGGAACGATGGGAGCGGTACGCGCAGTGGCACGTTACGTCGGACAGATCCTGGCGGAGTCGTAAGTGGCCACGGACTACTACGCCGTACTCGGCGTACGCCGCGACGCGTCGCAGGACGAGATCAAGAAGGCCTTCCGCCGACTCGCCCGCGAGCTTCACCCGGACGTGAACCCGGACCCGAAGACCCAGGAGCGGTTCAAGGAGATCAACGCCGCTTACGAGGTGTTGTCGGACCCGCAGAAGAAGCAGGTCTACGACCTCGGCGGCGACCCGCTCTCCGCCTCCGGCGGCGCCGGAGGCGCGGGCGGCTTCGGCGCGGGCGGCTTCGGGAACTTCTCGGACATCATGGACGCGTTCTTCGGGACGGCGTCCCAGCGCGGCCCGCGCTCGCGCACCCGGCGCGGCCAGGACGCGATGATCCGCCTGGAGATCACCCTCGACGAGGCGGCCTTCGGCACCACGAAGGACATCCAGGTCGACACGGCCGTCGTCTGCACCACCTGCTCCGGCGAGGGCGCCGCGCCCGGCACCTCCGCGCAGACCTGCGACATGTGCCGCGGCCGTGGCGAGGTCTCGCAGGTCACCCGGTCGTTCCTCGGCCAGGTCATGACCTCCCGCCCCTGCCCGCAGTGCCAGGGCTTCGGCACCGTCGTCCCGACCCCGTGCCCCGAGTGCGCGGGCGACGGCCGGATCCGCTCGCGGCGCACGCTGACGGTCAAGATCCCGGCCGGCGTCGACAACGGCACCCGGATCCAGCTCGCGGGCGAGGGCGAGGTCGGCCCCGGCGGCGGCCCCGCCGGCGACCTGTACGTGGAGATCCACGAGACCCCGCACGAGGTCTTCCAGCGGCGCGGCGACGACCTGCACTGCACGGTCACCATCCCGATGACCGCCGCCGCCCTCGGCACGAAGGTGCAGCTCCAGACGCTGGACGGGCTTGAGGACGTGGACATCCGTCCGGGCACCCAGTCCGGCCAGTCGATCCCGCTGCACGGCCGGGGCGTCACGCACCTGCGCGGCAACGGGCGGGGCGACCTGATCGTCCACGTCGAGGTGCAGACCCCGACCAAGCTGGACCCGGAGCAGGAGCGGCTGCTCCGCGAGCTGTCCAAGCTGCGCGGCGAGGAGCGCCCGACAGGGCAGTTCCAGCCGGGGCAGCAGGGGCTGTTCTCGCGGTTGAAGGACGCGTTCAACGGGCGCTGAGTCCGGACCGGACCCGCCCCGGGGGCGGCACCGCATCGCGCGGGGCCGCCCCCTTCGCGTACCCCCGGGGCCGCCCCTTCGCGTACCGCCGGGGCCGTCCCCGCGTACCTCCCGGGGCCGTCCTCGTATGCCCGGCGGCCCTCCGCCCCGTACCCCTCCGTACCGATTCGGCCCGGCCGTCGCGGCATGGCACGATGCCTGCATGTCCACCGCACTGAACGATCTCTTTCGTCACCCGATCGTGCAGGCTCCCATGGCGGGTGGCGCCTCTTCCCCCGAGCTCGTCGGCGCCGTGTGCGAGGCGGGAGCCCTCGGGTTCCTGGCCGGCGGGTACAAGACCGCGGGCGGTCTCTACCAGGAGATCAAGCGGGTCCGCGGACTCACCGGACAGGCGTTCGGGGTCAATCTCTTCATGCCGCAGAGCGGCCAGCCCGCCGACCCCGCCGCCGTCGAGGTCTACCGGCACCAGCTCGCCGGTGAGGCCGGCTGGTACGAGACCGAGCTCGGGGACGTCGACGAGGGCCGCGACGACGGGTACGAGTCCAAGCTGGCGATCCTGCTCGACGACCCCGTCCCCGTGGTCTCCTTCACCTTCGGCTGCCCCGACCGCGACGCGCTCGACGCCTTCGCCCGGGTCGGCACCTTCACCGTCGTGACCGTCACCTCCGTCGAGGAGGCCCGCACCGCCCAGCGCGCCGGCGCCGCCGCCCTGTGCGTCCAGGGCACCGAGGCGGGCGGCCACCAGGGCACCCACCGCGACGACCCCGCCGACGGGCCCTCCGCCGGCAGCGGAGGCGGGCTGCTCGCCCTGCTCACCGAGGTCCGCGAGAACGTCCAGCTGCCCATCATCGCCGCCGGCGGCATCATGCGCGGGCGCCAGATCGCCGCCGTCCTCGCCGCCGGAGCCGACGCGGCGCAGCTCGGCACCGCGTTCCTCGCCTGCCCCGAGTCGGCCGCCGACCCGCTGCACAAGCGGGCCCTGACCGACCCGCTGTTCACCCGCACCGAGCTCACCCGGGCCTTCTCCGGGCGCCCGGCCCGCGGCCTGGTGAACCGGTTCATGCGCGAGCACGGGCCGTACGCCCCCGCCGCCTATCCCGAGGTCCACCACCTCACCGCCCCGCTGCGCAAGGCCGCCGCGAAGGCGGGCGACCCGCAGGGCATGGCCCTGTGGGCCGGGCAGGGCCACCGGCTGGCCCGGGAGCTGCCGGCCGCGCGGCTCGTCGAGGTCCTCGCCGAAGAACTCCACACCGCCCTCGCATGCTCCAGGAGCGCCCCGTGACCGCACCCGTCTTCGTCGTCGACACCGTCCCCCCGGTCGGCGGCTTCCTCCTCGACGGGCCCGAGGGCCGCCACGCCGTGTCCGTGAAGCGGCTGCGCGCGGGCGAGGAGCTGGTGCTCACCGACGGGAACGGCGCCTGGGCCGCCTGTGTGGTCACCGCCGCCGAAGGCAAGGACCAGTTGACCGTCCAGGTCACCGCCGTCCACGAGGACCCGGCGCCCGCGCCCCGCGTCACCGTCGTCCAGGCGCTTCCCAAGGGCGACCGGGGCGAGCTGGCCGTCGAGACGATGACGGAGACCGGCGTGGACGCGATCGTGCCGTGGGCCGCGTCCCGCTGCATCACCCAGTGGAAGGGCGAGCGCGGGCTGAAGGCGCTCGCGAAGTGGCGGGCGACGGCCCGCGAGGCCGGCAAGCAGTCGCGCCGCAGCCGCTTCCCCGAGGTCGCCGACGCGATGACCGGCAAGCAGGTCGCCGCGCTCCTCGCGACCGCCGACTTCGCCGCCGTGCTGCACGAGGACCGCGAGCACCCGAGCGGGGCGCTGGCCACCGCCGAACTCCCCGCGACCGGCGAGATCGTGCTCGTCGTCGGGCCCGAGGGGGGCGTGTCCCCGGAGGAGCTGGCGCTCTTCGAGGAGGCCGGGGCCAGGCCGTACCGGCTCGGGCACAGCGTGCTGCGCACCTCCACGGCCGGCACGGCGGCGACCGCGCTGGTCCTGGGGCGCACGGGCCGCTGGTCGTAGGCGCGGGGGCCGGGGGCCCGCCCCCCTGGATCTGCCGGACCCGGACCCGGACCCCGGACCTGCCGGACTCTCTCCCGGCCCCGGTCCGCCCCGCCCGGGCCCCGATACGATGCGCGGGTACGGATCAGCTGATCGACGGAGCCGAGGAGGACCGGGTCATGGCCGGAGAGCCGCAGGGCGACTGCCTGTTCTGCAAGATCGTGGAAGGGGAGGTGCCGGCGACGCTCGTGCGCGAGACCGAGACGACGCTCGCGTTCCGCGACATCAACCCGCAGGCGCCCACCCACGTCCTGGTGATCCCGCGCCTGCACTACCCGGACGCCGCCTCGCTCGCCGCCGCCGCGCCCTCGGTCGCCGCCGACGTGCTGCGCGAGGCCGGCGAGGTCGCCGCCGACGAGAAGCTCGACGGCCACGGCTACCGGATCGTGTTCAACACCGGCGCCGGCGCCGGGCAGACCGTCTTCCACGCCCACGCGCACGTCCTCGGCGGCCGTGGTCTCAACTGGCCGCCCGGATAGGACCCCGACGTCACCGTGTCCGTACGCGAACTGGTCGTCCTCGGCACCGCGAGCCAGGTGCCGACCCGGCACCGCAACCACAACGGCTACCTGCTGCGCTGGGACGGGGAGGGCATCCTCTTCGACCCGGGCGAGGGCACCCAGCGGCAGATGCTGCGGGCCGGGGTCGCGGCGCACGACCTCAACCGGATCTGCGTCACGCACTTCCACGGTGACCACTCGCTGGGCCTGGCCGGGGTGATCCAGCGGATCAACCTCGACCAGGTCCCGCACCCGGTCGCCGCGCACTATCCGGCGAGCGGGCAGCGCTTCTTCGAGCGGCTGCGGTACGCCACGGCCTACCGCGAGACCGTGGCGCTGACCGAGGCGCCGGTCGACGCCGACGGGCCGTTCGCGGTCACCGGGGCGTACACCCTCGACGCCCGGCTGCTCTCCCACCCCGTGGAGTCCTACGGCTACCGGCTGACCGAGCCCGACGGGCGCCGCATCCTGCCGGAGCGGCTCGCCGCGCACGGGATCAAGGGGCCGGACGTGGGCCGGATCCAGCGCGAGGGCGTGCTCGGCGGGGTGAGCCTCGACGAGGTGAGCGAGGTGCGGCGCGGGCAGCGCTTCGCCTTCGTCATGGACACCCGCCTGTGCGACGGGGTGTACGCGCTGGCCGAGGGCGCGGACATGCTCGTCATCGAGTCGACCTTCCTCGACGAGGACGTCCGGCTCGCCACCGACCACGGGCACCTGACGGCCGGCCAGGCCGCCGCGGTGGCCCGGGACGCGGGGGTGCGGCACCTGGTCCTGACGCACTTCTCGCAGCGCTATTCCGAGCCCGCGGAGTTCGAACGGCAGGCTCGGGCGGCCGGGTTCGAGGGCGAGCTGAGCGTCGCCCAGGACCTGATGAGGATCCCCGTACCGAAGCGCTGACCCGCGCCGGGCACGCCGGGCACGGCGAGCGAGCCGAGCGCACCGAGCGCATAAGCACACCGAGCACACCGAGCACACGAGCAAGCCGAGCACCAGGAAGCACCAGCACCATGGCGATACCCAAGGCCGAACTGCACCTCCACATCGAGGGCACCCTCGAACCCGAGCTGGCGTTCGCGCTGGCCGCGCGCAACGGCGTCACCCTGCCGTACGCGGACACCGAGGCCCTGCGCGAGGCCTACCGCTTCACCGATCTGCAGTCCTTCCTGGACCTGTACTACGGCCTGATGAGCGTGCTGCGCACCGCCGAGGACTTCACCGAGCTCGCCGACGCGTACCTCGCGCGGGCCGCCGCGCAGGGCGTGCGGCACGCCGAGATCTTCTTCGACCCGCAGGCGCACACCGCGCGGGGCGTCCCCTTCGGCACGGTGGTCGAGGGGCTCGGCGCGGCGCTCGACCGAGCCGAGGAGCGGTACGGGATCTCCACCCGGCTCATCATGTGCTTCCTGCGCGACGAGCCGGCCGAGTCGGCCCTGGCGACGCTGGAGCGGGCCCGCCCGTACCTGGACCGGATCACCGGCGTGGGCCTCGACTCGGCGGAGGTCGGGCACCCGCCGGCGAAGTTCCGCGCGGTGTACGAGGAGGCCGCGCGGCTCGGGCTGCGGCGGGTCGCGCACGCGGGCGAGGAGGGGCCTGCGGCGTACGTCCGCGAGGCCCTGGACGTCCTCGGCGTCGAGCGGATCGACCACGGGCTGCGCTGCCTGGAGGACCCGGAGCTGGTGGAGCGGCTGGTGCGGGAGCGGGTGCCGCTGACGCTGTGCCCGCTGTCCAACGTGCGGCTGCGGGCGATCGACGTGATCGGCGACCACCCGCTGCGGACGATGCTGGCGGCGGGGCTGATGGCGACGGTCAACTCCGACGACCCCGCCTACTTCGGCGGGTACGTGGAGGACAACCTCGACGCGGTGCGCGAGGCGCTGGGCCTCACCGAGGACGAGCTGCGGACCCTGGCGCGCAACTCCTTCCTGGCCTCCTTCCTGGAGGACGACGAGGAGCGCCGGGCGCGGTACCTCGCGGAGGTCGAGGCGTACGAGTTCGCCGGGACCGAGACCCCGTAGGGACGCGCCGTACGGCTCAGGCGCCCGCCGGGTCCGGTGCGACGGCCGGCAGGACGGGCGCCGGGGCAGCCCCCTCCGCGCGCCGGGCCACCGCCGTCATCGGCAGGGCCACCGCCAGGAGCAGCAGGCACAGGGCCAGGCCCATGCCCGGGAAGCCCGCCGTCTGCGCGAGGGCGCTGCCGGTCACCGGGCCGCAGGCCACGCCCAGCGAGCTCGCGGAGCCGACCAGGACCGCCCAGCGGCCCCGGGGGTCCAGGGAGGCCGCGAGGGCGAGCAGGCAGGACAGGACGACCGGGTACACGGCGTTCCAGAGGATCTCGCCCGCCGCGAAGGCGTACGGGCCCTCGGCGGCCGAGCTGAGCAGCACGCAGACGGCGATGAACGCGGTGCCGGCGCCGATGGGGACCGCGCGGCCGAGCCGGGGCCCGAGCGCGCTCGCGACGGTGACGCCCGCGAGCCCGGCGCCGAGGGCGACGGCGAAGACCAGGCCGAGGGTGACCTCGGAGAGCCCCGCCTGGGTGAGGCCGATCCGCCCGCTGACGCCCCACAGCGCGTTCTGGGCCATCGACCAGCACAGGATCGCGCAGGCGAGGACGGCCCCCGCGCGGCGGTGCGGGAGCGGCCCGGCGGGCGCGGGGCCCCGGGTGCGGGCCGCCGCCGGTCCGGGGAGCCGGGAGGCGGCCGGCCAGACCAGCGCCGCCGTCGCCGCTATGGCCGCGAATGGCAGCGCGTGCCCGCCGCCGAGGTGCGGCAGCGCCAGGTAGAGGGCGCCCGCCGTCGCGGAGACGGACAGCAGGCCCAGGGTCGCCGCGCGGTGCGGGTCCGCCCGGCCCGCGATGCCCGCCACGGCGACGGCGGTCGCGGTGCCGGAGCCGAGGCCGCCGAGGACGGCGCCCGCGACGACCGGAGTGGCCGTGGCGCTCGCGGCGGCCGTCCCGTAGCCGAGGGCCATCGCGAGCAGCCCGGCGCGGGCGGCCCGGCGGGGGCCGATCCGCTCCACCCGGGAGGCCAGGGTGAAGCCGGCGGAGGCGGAGCCGAGCAGCAGGATCGAGCCGACGAGACCGGCTTGGGAGGTACTGAGTCCGAGCCCGGCGGCGAGCCGCCCGACGAGCGTCGGCAGCAGGTAGGGGGCGAGGTATCCGGCCGTGAAAAGGGCGACGAGGGCCCCCAGGGCACGCGGGCGCGCGGGCATGGGCGTTCCAGGGACTGAACGGGGAAATGAGATGACGCCCGGTGATCCACACGGTCGCGGCACCATGTGTATCAAGCATCCGACTGGGCGGAGAAGGCGGTATCCCCCGATTGCATCTGTGATGTGAGTCACGATCGGTTTGGGGTGGGATTTCTTGGGTATCAAGCGACGACCTCGCTGCGTCACCCCTGTCCCGCCACCCCCTTCGGGCACACTGTCCGGATCAGCACCAGGGTGCCGATCCGCCGCACCACGACCGGGGAGCCTGTTGTGACCGAACGCGACACCGACGTCGACCCGCTGGTCCGCCTGCGCGAGCCCACCGACCCGCACTGCGACGTCTTCCTCACCGGTACGGTCTTCCTCGACATCATCTTCACCGGCCTCGACAGCGCCCCCGTGCGCGGCACCGAGTCCTGGGCCCGGGGCATGGGGTCGAGCCCCGGCGGCGTCGCCAACATGGCCACCGCGCTGGCCCGGCTGGGGCTGCGCACCTCGCTCGCCGCCGCCTTCGGCGACGACCACTACGGCGAGTACTGCTGGGACGCGCTGGCGCAGGGCGAGGGCATCGACCTCTCGCTGTCGCGGACCGTCCCCGGCTGGCACTCGCCGGTCACCGTCTCCATGGCCTACGAGGGCGAGCGGACCATGGTCTCCCACGGGCACGCCGCGCCGCCGCTCGACGGGGCCCTCCCCGCCTACCCGCCGCACGCCCGCGCCGCCGTCGCCTCGCTGGTGCCCGGCCGCAGCGAGGAGTGGGTGGCCCGGGCGGCCCGCTCCGGCGCCAAGGTCTTCGCCGACGTCGGCTGGGACGACACCGGGCGCTGGGACCTGGCCGGCCTGACCGACCTGGAGCACTGCGAGGCCTTCCTGCCCAACGCCGCCGAGGCGATGCGCTACACCCGCACCGACTGCCCGCGCGCCGCCGCCCGGGCCCTCGCCGACAAGGTGCGCTACGCCGTGGTCACGCTCGGCTCCGAGGGGGCCTACGCCGTGGACGGGGGCACCGGCGAGACCGCCGAGGTGCCCGCGATCCAGGTGGCCGCGCTCGACCCGACCGGCGCCGGGGACGTCTTCGTGGCCGGCTTCGTCACCGGCACCCTGGCCGGCTGGCCGCTCGCCGACCGGCTCGCCTTCGCGGGTCTCACCGCCGCCCTCTCCGTCCAGGAGTTCGGCGGCTCGCTGTCCGCGCCGACCTGGGGCGAGATCGCCGCCTGGTGGCAGACCGTCCAGGGCCACGAGGGGCAGGACCCGGCGGCGCTGCGCGGCCGGTACGCCTTCCTGGAGCGCCTGCTGCCGGTCCCGGACCGGTCCTGGCCGCTGCGCCGGGCCGTCCCCACCATCGGCTTCCGGGCCGCCGCCTCGTAGGGCCCGTCGCGGGCCGGGAAACGGCGCGGGTACGCGCGGTAAACCGCTTCGGGGTTGTCCGTACCGAGTCGTAGGCTTGGTGGCAGAGGTTGTCGAGTGGCGAGAACCCCGCAACAGGAGGTATGCGCAGGCCTCAGTGCCGGCCCATGACCCAGACACCCACAGCCCACGACGGCGCCCCCCTCGACGGGACGCCCGGCAAGGCCCGCGCGCTGTTCACGGTCCCCGCCAAGCATCCGATGGTGACCGTCCTCGGATCCGGTGACAGCCTGCTGCGCGTGATCGAGGACGCCTTCCCCGGTGCCGACATCCACGTCCGGGGCAACCAGGTCACCGCGGCCGGGGACGCCGCGGAAGTGGCGCTGATCCAGCGCCTGTTCGACGAGATGATGCTGGTGCTCCGCACCGGTCAGCCGATGACGGAGGACGCAGTGGAACGCTCGATCGCCATGCTCAGGGCGAGCGGGAACGGGCAGGGGGAGGGCGGCCAGGAGACCCCGGCCGAGGTGCTCACCCAGAACATCCTCTCCAGTCGCGGTCGCACCATCCGCCCCAAGACCCTCAACCAGAAGCGCTATGTCGACGCCATCGACAAGCACACCATCGTCTTCGGCATCGGCCCCGCCGGCACCGGCAAGACCTATCTGGCCATGGCCAAGGCGGTCCAGGCCCTGCAGTCCAAGCAGGTCACCCGGATCATCCTGACCCGGCCGGCGGTCGAGGCGGGCGAGCGGCTCGGCTTCCTGCCCGGCACGCTCTACGAGAAGATCGACCCGTATCTGCGCCCGCTCTACGACGCGCTGCACGACATGCTCGACCCCGACTCCATCCCCAAGCTCATGGCGAACGGGACGATCGAGGTCGCGCCCCTGGCGTACATGCGCGGCCGGACGCTCAACGACGCGTTCATCATCCTCGACGAGGCGCAGAACACGAGCCCCGAGCAGATGAAGATGTTCCTCACCCGCCTCGGCTTCGACTCGAAGATCGTCATCACCGGCGACATCACCCAGGTCGACCTCCCGGGCGGCACGAAGAGCGGTCTGCGGCAGGTCAGGGAGATCCTGGAGGGCGTCCCCGACGTGCACTTCTCCGAGCTCACGTCGCAGGATGTCGTCCGGCACAAGCTCGTCGGCCGTATCGTCGACGCGTACGAGCAGTACGACATCCGCAACCAGGGCCGCGACGCGGGCCGAGGCGAGAGCCGCGGCGGCGGCCGTAACGGGAAGTAGACACAGCAGCACATGTCGATCGACGTCAACAACGAGTCCGGAACCGAGGTCGACGAGCAGGCGATCCTCGACATCGCCCGCTACGCGCTGGCCCGGATGCGGATCCACCCGCTCTCCGAGCTCTCGGTGATCGTGGTGGACGCCGAGGCCATGGAGCAGCTCCACATCCAGTGGATGGACCTGCCCGGCCCGACGGACGTCATGTCCTTCCCGATGGACGAGCTCCGGCCGCCGGCGAAGGACGACGAGGAGCCCCCGCAGGGGCTCCTCGGCGACATCGTGCTCTGCCCCGAGGTCGCGACCCAGCAGGGCAAGGACGCCCCGACACAGCACTCCATGGACGAGGAGCTCCAGCTCCTCACCGTCCACGGGGTGCTGCACCTGCTGGGCTACGACCACGAGGAGCCGGACGAGAAGGCCGAGATGTTCGGCCTCCAGGCCGCCATCGTGGACGGCTGGCGCGCGGAGAAGGGCCTCACCGGCCCGTCCCCCGCCCCCACCGTCTCCTGAGCGGGCGGCCATGAGTGCTCAGCTGATCCTGGGCGCGGTCGCCCTGGTCGTCGTCGCCTGGCTCGCCGCCTGCGCCGAGGCGGGCATCGCCCGCGTCTCCAGCTTCCGCGCCGCCGAGGCCGTCCGGTCCGGGCGGCGCGGCGCCGAGAGGCTCGCGCAGGTCGCCGCCGACCCGACCCGCTACCTCAACGTGGCGCTGCTCGTCCGCGTCTCCTGCGAGATGGCGGCCGGCGTCCTCGTCACGTACGCCTGCCTGGAGGAGTTCCCGGAGACCTGGGAGGCGCTGCTCGTCGCCATCGCCGTCATGGTGCTGGTGTCGTACGTCGCCGTCGGCGTCTCCCCGCGCACCATCGGACGCCAGCACCCGCTGAACACGGCGACCGCCGCCGCGTACGTCCTGCTGCCGCTGGCCCGGATCATGGGCCCGATCCCGCAGCTGCTCATCCTCATCGGCAACGCGGTCACCCCCGGCAAGGGCTTCCGCAAGGGCCCCTTCGCCTCCGAGGCCGAGCTGCGGGCGATGGTCGACCTCGCCGAGCAGGAGTCGCTCATCGAGGACGAGGAGCGCCGCATGGTGCACTCCGTCTTCGAGCTCGGCGACACCCTGGTCCGCGAGCTGATGGTGCCGCGCACCGACCTGATCTGCATCGAGCGGTACAAGACCGTCCGGCAGGCCCTCACCCTCGCGCTGCGCTCCGGCTTCTCGCGCATCCCGGTCACCGGGGAGAACGAGGACGACGTCGTCGGCATCGTCTATCTGAAGGACCTGGTCCGCAAGACGCACATCAACCGGGACGCCGAGGCCGACCTGGTGTCCACGGCGATGCGCCCGGCGGCCTTCGTGCCCGACACCAAGAACGCCGGCGACCTGCTGCGGGAGATGCAGCAGGAGCGCAACCACGTCGCCGTCGTCATCGACGAGTACGGCGGCACGGCCGGGATCGTCACCATCGAGGACATCCTGGAGGAGATCGTCGGCGAGATCACCGACGAGTACGACCGGGAGCTGCCGCCCGTCGAGGAGCTCGGCGACGACCGCTACCGGGTCACCGCCCGCCTCGACATCGGCGACCTCGGCGAGCTCTACGGCTTCGGCCCCGACGAGTACGACGACGAGGACGTGGAGACCGTCGGCGGACTGCTCGCCAAGGCCCTCGGCCGGGTCCCGATCGCCGGCGCCCACGCCGTCGTCGAGCTGCCCGACGGGCGCCGGCTGCGGCTCACCGCCGAGTCCCCGGCCGGCCGCCGGAACAAGATCGTGACCGTGCTCGCCGAGCCCGTCGAGCCGCCCGCCCCCGAGGAGGACCCGGCGCCGTGACCCCCGACGAGCTGCGCGCCTTCTGCCTGGACTTCAACGACGCGACGGAGGAGTTCCCGTTCGCCCCGGAGATCTCCGTCTTCAAGGTCGCCGGGAAGATGTTCGCGCTGTCGTGGCTCGACGCCGAGCCGCTGCGGGTCAACCTCAAGTGCGACCCGGACGACGCCGTACGGCTCCGCGAGGAGCACCCGGCGATCGCCCCCGGCTACCACATGAACAAGCGGCACTGGAACACCGTGACCGTCGGCGAACTCCCGGACCGGCTGGTCCGGGAGCTCGTCGAGGACTCGTACGACCTCGTGGTCGCCGGTCTCCCCAAGGCGGTACGGCTCCGGCTCGACCGCCCCTGAGTCACCGGCGGCGCAGCCCGAGGCCGACCAGCACGGCCGCGCCGAGCACGATCGCCGCGTCCAGCGCGATCACCGTGCGGACGCCCCCGTACAGGTCCCCGCCCGTGGTGGCGAGCACGCCGAGCAGCGGGATGCCGACCGTGATGCCGACCTGCTGCGTCGTGGTCACCAGACCGGTCGCCAGCCCCTGCTCCTCGTCGGGCACGCCCGAGGTGACGGTCACGCCGTACGAGATGATCGCGCCCAGGTGGCACATCGAGGCCAGCGAGACGAAGACGGTGGCCAGGACCGCGCCCGAGGAGGTGCCGATGCCCAGCACCGCCGCCGTGAACAGGCCCTGCGCGGCGAGCGAGACCACCAGGGTGCGGCGGGCGCCGAAGCGGCCGATCACCTTCGGGGCGACCGAGCCCGCGAACACCGACAACAGGCCCTGGACGCCGAAGACCAGACCCGTCAGGAAGCCGGAGAGGCCCAGCGTCTCCTGGAGGTACAGGGTCAGCACGAAGACGACCGTCGACATCATCGAGAAGGTGACCAGCCCGCCGATGTTGCCGAAGGCGACCGTGCGGCGCCGCAGCATCGGCAGCGACACCAGCGGGGCGGAGCTGCGGGACTCGACGACCACGAACGCCGTCAGCAGGCCGACCCCCGCGACCAGGGTGACCAGCACGTCCGCGCCGCCGAAGCCGCGCTCGGCCGCCGTCGACAGGGCGTAGATCAGCGACAGCAGACCGCCGGTGACGGTCACCGCGCCCGGCACGTCCAGCTTCGGGCGCTCCGGGGTGCGCGACTCGGGCAGCAGGCCCGGCGCCAGCGGCAGCACGATCAGGCTGAACAGGGTGAGCAGGCCCATGGTGGAGCGCCAGCCCAGCGTGTCGGTCATGACCCCGCCGAGCACCATGCCGACGGTGAAGCCCAGCGACAGCAGCGTGCCGGAGATGCCGAGCGCCCGGTCGCGCTGCGGGCCCTCGGGGAAGGTGGTGGTCAGCAGCGACATGCCGGTCGGCACGATCATCGCCGCGCCCAGGCCCTGGAGGGCGCGCCCGGTGAGGAAGGACGCCGGGTCCCAGGCGAGCGTCGCCAGCAGGGACGCGGCGCCGAACAGCGCGAGCCCGGTGAGGAAGAGGCGCTTGCGCCCGTAGAGGTCGCCGAGGCGGCCGGACAGCAGCAGGAAGCCGCCGGACGGCAGCGCGAAGGCGGTGACCGCCCACTGGAGGGCGGCGGGGCTGAGGCCGAGGTCGGCGCCGAGCACCGGCAGCGCCACGTTCAGGACGGAGAAGTCGAGCGCCACCATGAACTGGGCGGCGCACAGCACGATCAGGATGAGCCGGGCACGGCCCGCGAGCCCCGGGGGAGCGGGGGCGGGCGAGGGGGCGTGAGTCCGGGTGTTCCGGTGGGACGGGGGAGCGTCCGGAGAGGTCGTCGTTGCCATGCGCTCGACTCTCGTGGCTCGGGAACAACCGTGGGGAGCGGGTACTTATCCTGTTGGTCGCACCACCAGGCAGTCCCGGGGAGGAAGCACACGTGGCCACGCCATTGGAGAGCATCGAGGCCAAGTCGCACCGACTGGGCGAGCTCCGCGAGTTCCTGATGAGCCGTCGGGCCCGGGTCACCCCCGCCGAGGTGGGCCTCCCGGACGGCGGCGCGCGCCGCCGCACCCCGGGGCTGCGCCGTGAGGAGGTCGCCGTCCTCGCCGGGGTCGGGGTCTCCTGGTACCAGTGGCTGGAGCAGGGGCGGGACATCACGGTGTCGCCGCAGGTCCTGGACTCGGTGGCGCGGGTGCTGCGGCTCAGCCCGGTCGAGCGGCGGCACCTGTACGTGCTGGCCGCGCTCAACCCGCCGGCGCCGGAGCTCGCCCCCGAGGACCGGGACATGTGCCACGGGCTGCGGCGGCTGATCGACACGTGGATGCCGTTCCCGGCGCACATCATGGACCAGTACTGGAACACCGTGATGTACAACGACGCGGCGTCGATCGTGCTGGGGATGCGGCCGGAGATCGTGCAGAACTGCCTGATCGCCTTCTTCACCGACCCGATCTACCGGGTGCGTTCGCCGCGCTGGCGCGAGCTGGCGCCGAAGGTCGTCGCGCAGTTCCGCTCGGCCTGCTCGGAGTGCCCCGACGACGAGGGCTTCCGCGAGGTGGTCGAGGAGGCGAAGGCGGTGAGCGAGGAGTTCGCCGCGCTGTGGGAGCGGCGGGACATCCTGCCCGGCGGGCAGAACCGCAAGGAGATGGAGCACCCGCTGGTCGGGCCGCTGGTGGTGGAGGCCACCCAGCTGCGCGTGCCGGCCCGCCCGGACCTGGTGATCGTGCTGCACACCCCGCTGGCCGAGGCGGACACGGCGGCGAAGCTGGAGTGGCTGGTGTCCCCGGAGGGCCGCCGGGGCGCGATGTACCCGGTCGCGGGCTGACGCCGACGGGGCCCGGGGGCGGTCCTGGCCGGGTCCGGGGCGGCGGCTATCCTCCTGAAACCACGGCCGCCCCGCGCCTCGCGCGTCACGGTGGCCGTTCCCGTCCCCGCACTCCTGCCGATCCAAGGGCTCCCATGCGTACGCGTCTCTCCCGTTCCCTCTCCGCCGTCCTCGCCGTCTCCGCGCTCTCGCTGACCGCCGCCTGCGGAGGAGGCTCCGACGAGGGGAAGAAGGACGCCGCCGACAAGCCCGCGGCCGGGCAGAGCTCCGCGGCGGCGCCCACCACCGCGCCCGCCCCCGCCAAGCCGCTGACGGCCGCGCAGATGAAGGCCGCGGCCCTGGAGCTGAAGGACCTGCCGGCCGGCTGGAAGGCCAGCACCACCGCGCCCGAGAAGCTCACCCCCAAGGCCGACAAGGCCGCCTGCCAGCCGATCGCCGACATGCTCGCCGAGAACGTCGCCGGCGCCACGGTCGGCGTCAACAACGACTTCGAGCGCGGCAGCGCCGAGAACGTGATCAGCCAGCAGGTCATGACCTTCCCCGGCACGGGCGCCGCCGACTACGCCAAGGCCGTCGGTGCCGCGCTCGACGCCTGCGCCTCGTTCTCGACCGAGGCCGAGGGCGTGACGATGAAGATCTCGGTCCAGAAGCTGACCGCCCCGCAGGGCGTCGAGGCCGCGCACGCCTTCCGGATGAAGCTCGACATGGCCGAGGTGGGCATGGTGATGGAGTCGAACATGCTGGTCGCCGCCCAGGGCACCGGCGCGACCCGGCTCGCCCACGTCCCGTCCGGCGCCTCGGGTCACAAGGACTTCGACGCCCTCGCCAAGCTGGCGGGCGAGAAGTTCACCAAGGGCGCACAGAGCTGACCTGGGGTCCGGACCTATCCTCGGATCATGACACTCAACCGCGAGCACGACGACCTCGGCGCAGAGGACCTCAAGATCATCACGCTGGCGCGCAGCGCCCGCGCCCGCAACGGGGTGCCGGAGGGTGCGGCGGTACGCGACGAGACCGGCCGCACGTATGTCGCGGGCACGGTCGAGCTGGAGTCGCTCAAGCTCAGCGCCCTGCAGACCGCGGTCGCCATGGCCGTGGCCAGTGGCGCGCGGTCGCTGGAGGCGGCGGCCCTCGTCTCCGCCGCCGAGGCCGCGTCCGACGCGGACCGCGCGGCGGTGCGGGACCTGGGCGGGCCGGACACCCCGGTGCTGCTGGCCGGCGCCGACGGGCGGCTCAAGGCGGCGGTCTCCGCGGGCTGAGCCCGTACGCGTGTGAAGCGAGAGGGGCCCGGTGCGCGGCGCGCACCGGGCCCCTTGCGCGTTTGTGAAGGATCAACGGAACGTCTCTTGCCTTCCCCGCTCCGGTGCGCATCAATATCAGCCATCGGTCCAACGGACCGTCAGATCTCCTCGCAGACGCAGTGTCCGCACCCCTGCGTTCGTCATCGGAAGGGGCTGGACCTCGTCATGAGAAGCAGAAGCACCGTAGGGATCACGGCGGCGATCGGCGGCGTGCTCGCCGCCGGAGCCCTCGCGTTCGCGCCGGGCGCCTACGCGGTGTCACCCGGCTCGGCCACCGCGACCTACGACTGCGGGTCCTGGGGCGGCGGCGGCGCCACCCTCACGGCCACGCAGGCGGGCACCGCCGCGACGATCACGATCACCTCGGCGGTGAAGACGCCGATCGCGGTCGGCAAGGACACCATCAACTCCACCCTGACCCTGGCCAAGGCGGGCGGCGGGACCCGGGTGTTCACCGGGACCAAGAACCCGGCGATCCCGATGAACGGCTCGGTCACCATGGGTCCGCTGAGCGCGACCGTCGCCTCCGGCGACAGCCTCAACTCGTACTTCGCGGGCACCGCGCTCAAGATGGTGATCTTCGGTGTCACCGTCAACTGCGACGCGCTCACCTCGCAGTCCCCGGGGCCCTTCGTCTTCAGCTGAGCCCCGACTCCCGCACGGCCGACCGGTGCCGCCTTGGGCGGTGCCGGTCGTTCCTGTGTCCGGACGGCTCTGACCTGCGGGAATCAAGGAGTCCGACGATCTTGACAGTATCTGATGGGTCATCAGTCGGTGTTTTTCGATTCCATTGACTTCTCTCGGCCCGCAGCCGTCAATGGCGCCCTCTCATCCCTCAGGAGGGGACCCACATGGCATTCGAACAAAGCCGCGCGGCGGCCCGAAGACGACGCCGCTGGGCGGCCGTCCTCGGCGCCACCGCGCTCGCGCTCACCGCCGGGGGCGCGCTCGCCGCCCCCGCCGGGGCCACCTCGACCTCCGTGCCCGTGCAGTTCGGCACCCACTGCGTGCCGCCGCCGATCGCGGGCATCCCGCCGATCGACGGCACCACCACGGCGCAGATCACCGTCGACAACGCGGTGCCCAAGGTCGGCGACACGGTCACCGTCACCTACACGGTCACCAAGCCCGCCGCCTCCAACCCGGTGGACCTGGCCCTCCCGGCCGACATCATGACCCCGAGCGGCAAGGTCACCCTCGGCGGCGCCCAGACCGGCGCGGTCACCGTCACCGGCCCCAAGAAGAACCCGCCCGTCCCGGGCAAGGGCTCGTTCCCGGCGTTCTCCATGACCGGCACCTTCAAGGTCACCGCGCCCGGCGACATCACCCTCGCGCCCGGCGACTACAACATCCACACCAGCTACATCATGGAGCTGGACACCCCCTGTACGGTCGCGAGCGCGCCCGTCTCCGAGACGGTCACCGCCAGCGCCCAGCCCGGGGCCAACGAGCGCGCGCTGGAGCTCGGCAGCCCCTCCGGGGCGCCCGGCGTCCGCGTCACCGTCTCCGGCACCAAGTTCACCCCGCTCGCCGAGGTCACCGTCGTCGGCCGCTCCGGCGCCGCCGAGACCGGCGACCGGATGACCGTCACGACCGACAGCGAGGGCGCCTTCGCGGCCCGCCTCAAGGTCAACGACAAGGCGACCACCGGGATCGTGGCCTACGAGGGCGCGGCCTGGGACCCGGCCAAGGGCGCGGGCCCCGTCGCCTACCAGGTCGTCGACGACACCCCGACCCCGCCGAACAGCCAGAAGCTCACGGCCTCGGTCAAGGCCGGCGAACTGTCGATGACCCAGGCCGGCGACGCCGTACAGCTCTCGGCCGTCGACTTCGGCCAGGGCGGCGCCGCCACCGGACCCCTCCAGACGGTGACGGTCAAGGACTTCCGCGGCGGCCCCGCGGGCTGGTCCCTGACCGGCAAGGTCACCGACTTCACCGGACCGGGCGGGGCCATCGGCGCCGACAAGCTGAGCTGGACGCCGTCCTGCACCACCAAGGCGGGCAGCCCCAGCACCTGCGCGCCCGGCACCGCCGGACCCGTCGGCGCGGCCGGCGCCACCCTCGCCTCCACGCCCAACGGCACCCTCACCGGCGGCGAGTTCACCATCGACGCGGGGCTCTCCCTCGACGTCCCGGCGTTCACGGCGCCCGGAAGTTACGCGGGCGTGCTCACGCTGACGCTGTCCTGACCGCCCGACGGGCCGGCCGCGCACCCGGCCGGCCCGTCGCCACCTCCCGAGGGGTCCGCACCCGTGCGCAAGCCGTACGTCTTCCTCCTGAGCGTCCGCCGAGCCCTGGGCCTCCTGAGCCTCCCGCTCGCCGCCCTGCCCGTCGCGGCCCTGCTGCTCGGCGGGCCCGTCGCCGCGCCCGCCGCCGCCGCCGAGAACGGCGAGTGGGCCGTCTACCCGGCCGCCTCGCAGCTCGGCAGCCGCCCGTACTTCTACCTCTCCGCCGACCCCGGCGGCACCGTCGGCGACCAGGTCACCGTCGCCAACAAGACCGCCGCCCCGCTCAGCTTCCTGCTGTACGGGGCCGACGCCTACAACACCGAACGCGACGGCGGCTTCGCCGTGCGCACCCGGCAGGAGAAGCAGACCGGCGCCGGCGCCTGGATCAAGCCCGCCCGCGACCGGGTCACCGTCCCGCCGCACTCCGCCGTCACCGTCCCGTACACCCTGACCGTGCCCGCCGACGCCGCGCCCGGCGACCACCCCGGCGCCGTCGTCGCCCTCGACGAGCGGATCGCGAAGGGCTCCGGCGGCTCCGTCGCGCTCGGCGTGCGGCGCGCGGTCGCGGCCAGGGTCTACCTCCGGGTCGGCGGCCCCACCGTGCCCGCCCTCGGCGTCGAGGACGTCACCCTGCGCCAGGACCGGCCGCTCGTGCCCGGCGCCGGCACCAGCACCGCCGTCGTCTCGTACACCCTGCACAACCGGGGCAACGTCACCCTCAGCCCCAAGGTCGCCCTCAGGGCCCAGGGGCTCTTCGGGCGCACCCTGCTCCGCCGCGACCTGGACCGGCTCCCCGCCGAGCTGCTGCCCCGGCAGAAGATCCGGCTCACCGAGCGGTGGACCGGCTCCCCGCAGCTCGACTGGGGCGAGCTGACCCTGACCGCGACCGCCAAGGGCGTCCGCGAGTCCGCCGGGATCTCCTTCCTGGCCCTGCCCTGGCTGCCCCTCGCGGTGCTCGTCGCCGGGGGCGCGGCGGGCGTGCTCGGACTGCGGATCCGACGGCGCCGGACGCCGAGTACGTGAGGCGGCCGTCCATCGGGGAGAATGGCCCCCATGAGCGCTCGTACTGATGAGAACACCGTCCCCCACCGGGCCGGCTTCGCCTGCTTCGTCGGCCGCCCCAACGCGGGCAAGTCCACCCTCACGAACGCTCTGGTCGGCCAGAAGGTGGCCATCACCTCCAACCGCCCCCAGACCACCCGGCACACGGTCCGAGGCATCGTGCACCGCCCCGACGCCCAGCTGATCCTGGTCGACACCCCGGGCCTGCACAAGCCGCGCACCCTGCTCGGCGAGCGGCTCAACGACGTGGTGCGCACCACCTGGGCCGAGGTCGACGTGATCGGCTTCTGCCTGCCCGCCGACCAGAAGCTCGGCCCCGGCGACCGCTTCATCGCCAAGGAGCTCGCCGAGATCAAGAAGACGCCCAAGGTCGCGATCATCACCAAGACCGACCTGGTCGACTCCCGCACCCTCGCCGAGCAGCTGATCGCGATCGACCAGCTCGGCAAGGAGCTGGGCTTCGAGTGGGCGCAGATCGTGCCCGTCTCGGCCGTGGGCGACAAGCAGGTGCAGCTCGTCGCCGACCTGCTGATCCCGCTGCTGCCGGAGTCCCCGCCGCTCTACCCGGAGGGCGACCTCACCGACGAGCCCGAGATGGTCATGGTCGCCGAGCTGATCCGCGAGGCGGCGCTCGAAGGCGTACGGGACGAGCTGCCGCACTCCATCGCGGTCGTCGTCGAGGAGATGATCCCGCGCGAGAACCGCCCGGCGGACCGGCCGCTGCTCGACATCCACGCCAACGTGTACATCGAGCGCCCCAGCCAGAAGGGCATCATCATCGGCCCCAAGGGCAGCCGCCTCAAGGAGGTCGGCATGAAGTCGCGCAAGCACATCGAGGCGCTGCTCGGCACCCCGGTCTTCCTCGACCTGCACGTGAAGGTCGCCAAGGACTGGCAGCGGGACCCGAAGCAGCTGCGGAAGCTGGGCTTCTAGGTCCCGGGGCCGGCAGGCCGGGCGGCTCGCCGGCTGTGCGCCTACGCGCCTTCCTTCAGGACGAGCTGGATCAGCTCGCGCTGCTCGTCGGTGAGGTGCGGATCGGCCCACCTCACCGTCCGCCCGTCGACCGTGATCTCGTAGCCGAAGCCGTCCGGGACCCCTCGGCTCTCGGGCGGCGGCGGGGCGTCGAGGGCCTCCTGGGCCAGCGAGCGCAGCCGCTCGGCGTCGGGCCTGCCCTCGGTGTCCACCTCCGCCGACTTCCCGATCCCCGCGAAGCCCCCTGTGCGTACGACGCGAATCCTCATGGGGCCTGTCTACCGCAGCCTCAGCGACTCGGCACGCCGACGGCCGACCAGGCGTCCGTGACCGCCTTGAGCTCGTCGCCGTCGCCGAACCGGGCCCGCGCCGCCGCCACCGTGGCCGCCGCGAACTCCTTGAACGTGGCCTCCGAGTCCAGCGTGCCGCCGGTCAGCGTGTCGTACCAGATCCGCCCGGCCCGCTCCCAGGCGTTGCCGCCGAGGGCGGTGGCGGCCAGGTAGAAGGCGTGGTTGGGGATGCCCGAGTTGATGTGCACGCCGCCGTTGTCGGCGTGGGTGCGGACGTAGCCGTCCATGGTGGCGGGCTGCGGGTCCTTGCCGAGGACGTCGTCGTCGTAGGCGGTGCCCGGCTCCTTCATGGAGCGCAGCGCCGAGCCCTTGTCGATGGCGGGCCCGAGCAGCCCGGCGCCGATCAGCCAGTCGGCCTGGTCGGCGCTCTGGCCGAGCGCGTACTGCTTGACGAGGGTGCCGAAGACGTCGGAGACGGACTCGTTGAGCGCACCCGACTGGCCGTAGTAGGCGAGGTTCGCGGTGTGCTGGGTGACGCCGTGGGTCAGCTCGTGGCCGATGACGTCGACCGGGATGGTGAAGTCGAGGAACAGCTCGCCGTCGCCGTCGCCGAACACCATCTGCTCGCCGTTCCAGAAGGCGTTGTCGTACTTCTCGTCGTAGTGCACGGTCGCCAGCAGCGGCATCCCGGCGCCGTCGATCGAGTCCCGTCCGAAGACCTTCTCGAAGAGGTCGAAGGTGGCGCCGAGGCCCGCGTACGCGCGGTTGGCGGTGGCGTCGTCGGTCGCCGGGCCGCCCTCGTCGCGGATCTCGTCGCCCGGCAGCGTGGTGCTGTGGTGCGTGTCGTAGATCGTGCGGTGCACCGTGCCCGGGGTCCCGGCGCGGTCGGCGGGCGGGGCCAGCCGGCGGGCGGTGCGCTGCGCGGCGTCCGACGCCAGGGTCCGCCGGGCCGCGGCGGAGACGGCCGGGTCCTCGGACCGGGCCAGGTGCTCCAGGATGTGCGGCGGGACGATCGTGCAGAAGTGGGGAGTCATGGCAGCAATGTGGCACTGAGTGGTGCGGCTGTCACGACACGCGACCATGATTGGCGAAATGGAGTGATGGGTCACCTTTCCCCCTTGACGCGGACCCCGTCCCGCATACTGAAACGGGACGTCCGCCTCCGCCGTGCTGGGCTATGGTGACGCGCATCATGCGTTTCGGGCTGCTTCTCCTTAGCTGCCGCGGCGAGGGCCTGTAGTCGTAGGCCGACCCCCTCCCCGCGGGTTTCGGTGTTGCGTTCGACAGTCGGCCGTCCTTCTTGATGGACCCGAGGAGCCCTACGCAATGTCCCAGTCGCCGTTCGTCAGCCGTCCGACGCCCGTCACCACCGCGACGCACACCCAGAAGCCGTCCGGGATGCCCGTGCACAAGTACGGGCAGTACGAGGCCGTCGAGATCCCCGACCGCACCTGGCCCGACCGCCGCATCACCAAGGCGCCCCGCTGGCTCTCCACCGACCTGCGCGACGGCAACCAGGCCCTGATCGACCCGATGAGCCCGGCCCGCAAGCGCGAGATGTTCGACCTGCTGGTCCGCATGGGCTACAAGGAGATCGAGGTCGGCTTCCCGTCCTCCGGCGAGACGGACTTCGCCTTCGTCCGCTCGATCATCGAAGAGGGCGCGGTCCCGGACGACGTCACCATCTCCGTACTGACCCAGGCCCGCGAGGACCTGATCGAGCGGACCGTGGAGTCGCTGAAGGGCGCCCACCGCGCCACCGTCCACCTGTACAACGCCACCGCGCCCACCTTCCGCCGGGTCGTCTTCCGCGGCTCCAAGGAGGACATCAAGCAGATCGCCGTCGACGGCACCCGCCTGGTGATGGAGTACGCGGAGAAGCTGCTGGGCCCGGAGACCACCTTCGGCTACCAGTACAGCCCGGAGATCTTCACCGACACCGAGCTGGACTTCGCCCTGGAGGTCTGCGAGGCCGTCTGTGACGTCTGGCAGCCCGGCCCCGGCCGCGAGATCATCCTCAACCTGCCCGCCACCGTGGAGCGTTCGACGCCGTCCACGCACGCGGACCGCTTCGAGTGGATGTCCCGCAACCTGACCCGCCGCCCGTACGTCTGCCTGTCCGTGCACCCGCACAACGACCGGGGCACGGCCGTCGCGGCGGCCGAGCTGGCGATCATGGCCGGCGCCGACCGCATCGAGGGCTGCCTGTTCGGCCAGGGCGAGCGCACCGGCAACGTCGACCTGGTCACCCTGGGCATGAACCTGTTCAGCCAGGGCGTCGACCCGCAGATCGACTTCTCGCAGATCGACGAGGTCCGCCGGACCTCCGAGTACTGCAACCAGATGGAGGTCCACCCGCGCCACCCCTACGCGGGCGACCTGGTCTACACCGCCTTCTCCGGCTCCCACCAGGACGCCATCAAGAAGGGCTTCGACGCCATGGAGGCCGACGCGGCCGCGAAGGGCGTCACCGTCGACGACATCGAGTGGGCCGTCCCGTACCTGCCGATCGACCCGAAGGACGTCGGCCGCTCCTACGAGGCCGTCATCCGGGTCAACTCGCAGTCCGGCAAGGGCGGCATCGCGTACGTCCTGAAGAACGACCACAAGCTGGACCTGCCCCGCCGGATGCAGATCGAGTTCTCCCGGATCATCCAGGCCAAGACCGACGCCGAGGGCGGCGAGGTCACCCCGGCGCAGATCTGGTCCGTCTTCCAGGACGAGTACCTGCCCAGCCCGGACGGCGCCGCGGCCCGCTGGGGCCGCATCCAGCTGCGCTCCGGTCAGTCCACCTCCGACACGGACGGCACCGACACCCTGAAGGTCGAGGCGGTCGTCGACGGCGTCGAGACGGTCCTGACCGGCTCCGGCAACGGCCCGATCTCCGCCTTCTTCGCCGCCCTGCAGGCGATCGGCGTGGACGCCCGCCTGCTGGACTACCAGGAGCACACGATGAGCGAGGGCGCCTCCGCGCAGGCCGCCTCGTACATCGAGTGCGCCATCGACGGCAAGGTCCTGTGGGGCATCGGCATCGACGCCAACACCACCCGCGCCTCGCTGAAGGCGGTCGTGTCGGCGGTGAACCGCTCGGCGCGCTGACCTCGCGCACGGCCCGCTGCCCCGCACCCCGCCAGGGGTGCGGGGCAGCGGCGTGTGTGAGCTCGGTCACGGCTTCAGGTTCGCTTAAGGAAGAAGCTGGCGACATGCCGGATTCAGTGGCATATCAGGTGAGTTGACGCCACATCAACGCATGACGGAAGGTCGGCTCGTCCACTCGGACCGTCCACTCGGACACCCTCCCCGCACTCCTGACCTGGAGCTCCCATGCGCACGCCCGCTGCCGTGGCCGCCGCCCTCGCGGTGACCGGTGCCGCCCTCGTCTGGGCCCCCGCCGCCTCCGCCACCACCGCGTGTGAGACGAATCCGCTCGGCGTCGCCGGGCGCTACGCCGAGTTCGTCGAGAAGGACTCCGTGCGCCACTCCGACTCCGAGGGCGCCGTCGCCGTCGGCGGCGACGCCACCTTCGGCGACCCGAAGCGGCCCTCCGGCTTCTCCATCGGCAGCCGCCTCACCTCCGGCGACCTCGCGGCCCTCCCCGGCGGCCACAGCCTCGTCGTCGGCGGCACGCTCTACGCCAACCAGGTCGTCCTCGACAAGGGCACCGGCGTCGCCGGCAAGGTCGTCGACCGCTCCACCAAGGGCTCGGGCTTCGGCGTCGACGGCGACAAGGTGAAGGAGGGCCCCTCGCCGATCGACTTCGGCAAGGAGTTCGCCGCCCTGCGCGCCCTCTCCACCGGCTGGGCCGCGGTCGAGCCCAACGGCACCGTCGGCCGCTCCACCGACTACCAGGGCCTGATGCTCACCGGCACCGACGCCAAGCTGAACGTCTTCGCCGTCGCCGCCGCCGACCTCCAGAAGGCCGGCGCGATATCGATCAAGGTCCCGGCGGGCTCCTCCACCCTGGTGAACGTGCTCGGCGGCGCGTACGACATGAGCACCGCGCCCACCTACGGCGTCTACCTCTGGGACGCGGCCAAGGGCGCCCTGGTCATGGACGACTACAACGCGGGCAGCGCCGACTTCAAGAGCGTCCGCTCCAAGCTGCTGTGGAACTTCCCGCAGGCCGAGAGCGTCAAGAAGAACTACACCTCCTGGCCCGGCACGATCTTCGCGCCGAACGCCACCGTCGAGATGGGCGGCCCCGGCGTCGGCCCCGGCCACGTCAACGGCTCCGTCGTCGCCGAGAAGCTCCTCACCGTCCCGGGCGCCGAGACCCACCAGATGAACTTCACCGGCTGCCTGCCCGGCGAGACCACCCCCGGCAAGCCCCCGGTCACCCCCGAGCGGCCCAAGCCCACCCCGACGGACGTGCCGAGCGCGCCGGCCACCCCGAGCACCCCCGCCACCACCCCGCCCGGCTCGGCCACCCCCACCCCCTCGGAGTCGGCCCCGGAGACCTCCTCGCCGTCCCCGACCTCGTCGGAGGGCGCCCCGGCCCCCTCGCCCTCGTCCACCCCGGAGGGTGATCTCGCCACCACCGGCTCGGCCTTCGGGCCCGCCGCGATGGGCGTCGCCGCGGCGGTGGTCCTGCTCGGCGGCGGCTTCCTGGCCTTCGCGAAGCTGCGCAAGCGCGCCTCCTGAGCCCCCGCACCGGACCCGCCGCGCCCCCTCGGGGCCCGGCGGGTCTCGGCCATCTCCCCGGCGTTCTGCTGACGAGGTGCTGACGCCGCATCATCGATGTGGCTAACATCACGCCAACGCCGGCAATGTTGCCGGGAGGTGAAGGAGGTGCGGCGTGCGGCCAGCGCGGAAGTCATCGGAGCGGAGCAGGGTTCTCTGCGGAATCCGCACCTCCTGGAACACCGTCGGCGACGGCGAGTTCTTCTGCGAGGAGTGCGGCGGCGACCGGAACTACCGGCGCCGGACGGGCCGCCGGCGCTTCGCCCTGCTGGGCGTGCCGCTGCTGCCCCGGGGCGACGCGGGCCCGGTCGTCGAGTGCGCCGCCTGCCACACCCACTTCGGCACGGACGTGCTGACCCATCCGACCACGGGCCGGTTCTCGGCGATGCTGCGCGACGCCGTGCACACGGTCGCGCTGGCCGTCCTGGCGGCCGGCGGCACCGGTTCCCGAGGCGCCGTGGACACCGCCGCCGCCGGGGTCCGGGCGGCCGGGTTCACGGACTGTACGGCCCTCCAGCTCGTCGACCTGGTCGAGGCGCTCGCCGCCGACACCGGACGCTTCCTGCCCGACGTCAGCAGCGGGGGAGCGGCCCTCGCCATCGAGCTGCACGAGGCCCTCGAACCGCTCGCCCCGCACCTGGCCGCCGCGGGCCGCGAGGCGATCCTGCTCCAGGGCGCCCGGATCGCGCTGGCCGACGGCCCGTACACGCCGGCGGAGCGGGAGGTGCTGGGCACCGTGGGCAACGCGCTGGCGCTGTGCGCCGACGACACGGCCCGGCTCCTGGCGACGGCGCGGACCACGCCGCTGTAGAGCGACGGCGCGGACCACGCCGCTGTAGAGCGGGGGTCCACGCCGTCGGGTGGTGCGGTGGGGCGGGGCGCGTCAGCCGAGCTCGACGCCGCTGGCGCGCAGCATCTCGTCCCGCTCGACGATCTTCACGCGCTCGCGGCCCTGCGGCTCGCCGAGCGCCTTCTCGGCGGCGTCCAGCGCGTACCAGCCCTCCCAGGTGGTGTACGCGATGCCCTTGCCCTCCAGGAAGGCGACCACGGCCTCCTCCTGCGGGGACTCGGGCGTGAGCAGCCGCCCGTGGGCGTGGTCGTCGAGGAGGTTGGCGACGGTCTCGTTGGCGTCGCCCTTGGTGTGGCCGATGAGGCCGACGGGGCCGCGCCGGATCCAGCCGGTGACGTACGTGGAGGGCAGGTGGGCGCCGCTCTCCTCGACGACCCGGCCGCCGGCGTCCGGGACGGTGCCGCTGGCGGCGTCCCAGGGCAGCTTGGGCAGCTCGTCGGAGAGGTAGCCGACCGCGCGGTAGACGGCCTGGACGTCCCAGTCGGTCGTCTTTCCGGTGCCCTTCACGTTGCCGGTGCCGTCGAGCTCGGTGCGCTCGGTGCGCAGGCCGACGACCGAGCCGTCCTCGCCGAGGATCTCGGTGGGCGACTCGAAGAAGTGCAGGAAGAGCTTGTGCGGGCGCTCGCCGATGTCGCGGATCGCCCAGTTCTCCAGGGTCTTGGCGACCATGTCGGTCTGCTTGTTCTTGCGCCGCTCGGCGATGGAGCCCTCGTCGTAGTCGATGTCCTCGGGGTTGACGATGACCTCGATGTTCGGCGAGTGGTCCAGCTCGCGCAGCTCCATGGGGCTGAACTTGGCCTGGGCGGGGCCGCGGCGGCCGAAGACGTGGATCTCCAGCGCCTTGTTGGCCTTGAGGCCCTCGTAGACGTTGGCGGGGATCTCGGTGGGCAGCAGCTCGTCGGCGGTCTTGGCGAGCACGCGGGCCACGTCGAGGGCCACGTTGCCGACGCCGAGGACGGCGACCTTCTCGGCCTCCAGCGGCCAGGTGCGCGGCACGTCCGGGTGCCCGTCGTACCAGGAGACGAAGTCGGCGGCGCCGTAGGAGCCGTCCAGCTCGATGCCGGGGATGTCCAGGGCGCGGTCGGCGGTGGCGCCGGTGGAGAAGACCACCGCGTCGTAGAAGGCGTGCAGGTCGTCCAGGTGCACGTCGGTGCCGTAGTCGACGTTGCCGAAGAGGCGGATCTGCGGCTTGTCGAGCACCTGGTGGAGGGCGGTGATGATGCCCTTGATGCGCGGGTGGTCGGGCGCGACGCCGTAGCGGATCAGGCCGAAGGGGGCGGGCATCCGCTCGAAGAGGTCGATGGACACACCCGGCTCGACGGCGGCCTCGGACTTCAGCAGCGCGTCAGCGGCGTAGATTCCGGCGGGGCCGGCGCCGACGATCGCGACCCGGAGGGGGCGGGGCATGACGGGTTTCCCTTCGCAAGCGACGTGTCGGCGAGGGCCCGCCGCACTTAGGTCACCCTAAATAATGCGCCGAACGGAGCGGTACCCGGGCCCGGTCTATGGCCTCATAAGCCGGACTTATGGGTTCCATAAGTGGAGACGGGGGGGATCGGTCCACCGTAGACCAGGTCCCCGTCCGGACGCGCACGGGGCCCGTCCGGGGCCGGGGAGGACGCGGCGCGGCCGGTGGCGGTCCCGGCGGGCTGCGGCCGTCGGCGGTCCCGGCGGGCTGGAGAGGCGCCCGCCGGCGCCCTAGGATCCTCCAGGCTCACCGCCTACCACCGAGGTCGCCTGCCATGACTCCGCACGAGCCCGACATCCTCGCCTCCGACCGGGAGCGCCACGCCGCCGAGGAGCGGCTGCGCGCCGCCGTCGAGCACGGCCGGCTCGCGCTCGACGAGCTCCCGGCCCGACTCGACGAACTTCACGCCGCCCGCACCCGCGGCCAGCTCGAAACGGCCTGCCGCGGCCTCCCCGTCCCAGGGCCCCGGGACGCGCTCGTCGTGGACCGGCCGCCGACCTCCGGCGGCTTCGTCGCGGGGATCTTCGGCGGCTTCCACCGCCGGGGCCGCTGGGTGGTGCCGCCGCGCATGACGACCTGGTCCATGTGGGGCGGCGGCGAACTCGACCTCAGCGACGCGCGCTTCAGCAGCCACGACACCGAGATCCGCGCCGTCGCCCTCTGGGGCGGCACGAAGATCCGGGTCCCGGCGGACATCGACGTCGAGGTGCGCGGCCTCGGCCTGTTCGGGATCTTCGACAAGCGGGCCGCCCGGCACACCGGGACGCCCGGCCGGCCCCGCGTCGTCATCAAGGGCCTCGCCCTCTTCGGAGCCGTCGTCACCCGCACCGCCGACGACGGGCGCTGAGGCCCGACCCGGGGGCGCCGGGCCCGGGCTGTCGGTCCCGTGCGGGAGAATGGGGCCATGAGCCTGTTCCGCGACGACGGCATCGTGCTGCGCACCCAGAAGCTGGGTGAAGCGGACCGCATCATCACGCTGCTCACGCGCGGCCACGGGCGGGTGCGCGCCGTCGCGCGCGGGGTGCGCCGGACCAAGTCGAAGTTCGGCGCGCGGCTCGAACCGTTCTCGCACGTGGACGTGCAGTTCTTCGCTCGGGGGAGTGAGCTGATCGGCCGCGGGCTGCCGCTGTGCACACAGAGCGAGACCATCGCCCCGTACGGCGGCGGGATCGTCACGGACTACGCCCGGTACACCGCGGGCACCGCGATGCTGGAGACGGCGGAGCGGTTCACCGACCACGAGGGGGAGCCCGCCGTGCAGCAGTATCTGCTGCTCGTGGGCGGGCTGCGGACGCTGGCGCGCGGGGAGCACGCGCCGCATCTGATCCTCGACGCCTTCCTGCTCCGCTCGCTCGCGGTGAACGGCTACGCGCCCAGCTTCGACGACTGTGCGAAATGCGGCCTTCCCGGGCCCAACCGGTTCTTTTCGGTCGGCGCCGGTGGTGTCATATGCGGCGACTGCCGGGTGCCCGGAAGCGTCGTACCCTCTGCGGAGGCCGTAGGTCTGCTCAGCGCGCTGCTCACCGGCGACTGGGCGACGGCGGACGCGTGCGAGCCGCGTCACGTCAGGGAGGGCAGCGGCCTCGTGTCCGCCTATCTGCACTGGCACCTGGAGCGCGGGCTCCGCTCGCTGCGGTACGTAGAGAAGAGCTAGGAGACCCATCGCCATGGCCATCGCACGACTTCTCGGACGGCAGCGCCGGGAGTACGCCACCCCCGAGCCGCACCCGTCCGGAGCCCGCCCGCCGAAGCTCCAGTCCGAGCTCGTGCCCGAGCACGTCGCGATCGTCATGGACGGGAACGGGCGCTGGGCCAAGGAGCGCGGACTGCCCCGCACCGAGGGCCACAAGGTCGGCGCCGAGCAGGTGCTGGACGTGCTCCAGGGCGCGATCGAGATGGGCGTGGGCTCGATCTCGCTGTACGCCTTCTCCACCGAGAACTGGAAGCGCTCCCCCGAGGAGGTGCGCTTCCTGATGAACTTCAACCGCGACTTCATCCGCAAGTCCCGCGACCAGCTCGACTCCCTCGGCGTGCGGGTGCGCTGGGTGGGCCGGATGCCCAAGCTGTGGAAGTCGGTCGCCAAGGAGCTCCAGGTCGCCCAGGAGCAGACCAAGGACAACACCAGGCTGACGCTGTACTTCTGCATGAACTACGGCGGCCGGGCCGAGCTGACGGACGCGGCGCAGGCGCTCGCCGAGGACGTGAAGGCGGGCCGGCTGGACCCCGCGAAGATCACTGAGAAGACGATCCAGAAGTACCTGTACTACCCGGACATGCCGGACGTCGACCTCTTCCTCCGCCCCAGCGGCGAGCAGCGCACCTCCAACTACCTGATCTGGCAGAGCGCGTACGCCGAGATGGTCTTCCAGGACGTGCTGTGGCCCGACTTCGACCGCCGAGACCTGTGGCGGGCCTGCGTCGAGTACGCCCAGCGCGACCGGCGCTTCGGCGGCGTGGACCCGGCGGACCTCGCGGTCCTGGAAAAGGGCTGAGCGGGGACCGGGACATGGTGGAGCTGGTCTACACGCCCACGCGGGACGACGTCTTCGACGCGATACGCGTCCAGATGCGCTTCGGGACCTTCCGGCGCGCGCGGGTGCTCATGCGGATCACCTCGGTGCTCGCGGCCGTGGCGCTCGTCGTGCTGCTCTTCGCGCCCGGCGAGCCCGCGGTGGGCGGGATGGTCTTCGTGGCGGCGCTCGGGGTGATGGGGCTCGTCCTGGTGCCGCTCATGCCCCGGCTCACCGCCCGGCAGCTCTTCCCGCTGATCGAGCGGCAGGGGGAGCACCGGGCCCGGGTCGAGGAGGACGGGGTCCGCTGGAAGAGCCGGGACTCCGAGGTCATGGGGCGCTGGGAGCTGTTCTCCCGGCACGCCGAGACGGCGGACCAGTTCGTGCTGCTCTCGTCCGACAAGGGCCGGGTGGGCGTCGCCTTCCTGCCCAAGCGGGGGCTGGCCGACCCGGCGGACGCCGACCGGGTGCGGGAGATCCTGGAGCGGAACACCAAGCGGATCCGCTGACCCCGGAACCGTCGGCCCCGGCTCCGCCGGGACGCGAGGAGGCCCGCACCGAATCGGATCGGTGCGGGCCTCCTCGTATGTCAGGTCGGGTCGTATGTCAGGCCGGGTGGCCGGATCGGGTCACTTCGCCGCGCACTCCGCGCAGGTGCCGAAGATCTCGACGGTGTGCGCCACGTTCACGAAGCCGTGCTCGGACGCGATCGTCTCCGCCCACTGCTCCACGGCCGGGCCCTCCACCTCGACGGCCTTGCCGCAGACGCGGCAGACCAGATGGTGGTGGTGGTCGCCGGTCGAACAGCGCCGGTAGACCGTCTCGCCGTCACTGGTGCGCAGCGCGTCCACCTCGCCCGCCTCGGCGAGGGACTGGAGCGTGCGGTAGACGGTGGTGAGGCCGACGGAGTCACCGCGGTGCTTGAGCATGTCGTGCAGCTCCTGAGCGGAGCGGAACTCGTCCACCTCGTTCAGCGCCGCCGACACGGCGGCCCGCTGCTTCGTCGAGCGGCCTCGTACGGGGGGTCCTGCCGTCACCACGGGGGCCTCCTTGAATCTTGTCTGCCCCCGCCATTCTGCCAGCCCCCCGCCCCGCCGGATCCGGACCGTGATCAGACCTTCACGTCGTCGGTGGGGCGCCGGGCGGCCGGGAGCCCGGCGTCGCAGGCCCGCGCGGCGGTCTCGGCGGCCCGGGCGCGCCGCCGGGCGAGCGGGGTCGCGAGGACGGTGAGGCCGATGAAGACCGCGATCGCGAGGAGCACGATCGTCGCGCCGGGCGGCACGTCCTGGTAGTAGGAGGTGATCGTGCCGGTCAGGGTGACGCCGGTGCCGATGACGACGGAGAGCACGAAGGTGCTGCGGAAGGACCGGGACAGCTGCTGGGCGGCGGCGACCGGGACCACCATCAGGGCGCTGACCAGGAGCAGGCCGACGACCCGCATGGCCACGGTGACGGTGACGGCGGCGGTGACGGCGATGAGCAGGTTGAGGAGGCGCACCGGCAGACCGGTGACGCGGGCGAACTCCTCGTCCTGGCTGACCGCGAAGAGCTGGCGGCGCAGGCCGACGGTGACGAGGACGACGAAGGCGGCCAGGACGCCGATGGCCGTGACGTCCTCGGCGGAGACCGTCGAGAGGGAGCCGAAGAGGAAGGAGTTGAGGTTGGCGTTGGAGCCGGTCGGCGAGAGGTTGATCAGCAGCACGCCGCCGGCCATGCCGCCGTAGAAGAGCAGCGCGAGGGCGAGGTCGCCTCGGGTCTTGCCGAAGGCGCGGATCAGCTCCATGGCGACGGCGCCGACCACGGCGACGGCGGTGGCCATCCACACGGGGCTGCTGTTGAGCAGGAAGCCGAGGCCGACACCGGTCATGGCGACATGGCCGATGCCGTCGCCCATCAGCGCCTGGCGCCGCTGGACGAGGTAGATGCCGACGGCGGGCGCGGTGACGCCGACGAGGACGGCCGCGATGAGCGCCCGCTGCATGAAGGCGAGCTGGAGGAATTCCATGGGGCGTCCTCAGGTCAGCAGACCGGTACGGAGCGGCTCGTCGGCCGCGTGCGGGTGGACGTGGTCGTGGCCGGGCAGCGCGTGCTGGCCGACGGCCTTCGGCGGCGGGCCGTCGTGGACGACGCAGCCGTCGCGCAGCACGACGGCGCGGTCGATCAGCGGCTCCAGCGGGCCCAGCTCGTGCAGGACGAGGAGGACGGAGGTGCCGCCGGCGACCTGCTCGCGCAGGGTGGCGGCGAGGATCTCCTGGCTGGCGAGGTCCACGCCGGCCATCGGCTCGTCCATGATCAGCAGCTCGGGCTCGGAGGCCAGCGCGCGGGCGATGAGCACGCGCTGGTGCTGGCCGCCGGAGAGCGCGGAGACCGAGTCCCTGGCGCGGTCGGTGAGCCCGACGAGGCCGATGGCCCGGTCGACGGCGGCCCGGTCGGCCCTGGTGATGAGGCCGAAGCGGCGGCGGGAGAGCCGGCCGGAGGTGACGACCTCGCGGATGGTGGCGGGCACGCCGCTGGCGGCGGTGGTGCGCTGCGGCACGTAGCCGACGCGGGCCCAGTCGCGGAACCGCTTCTGCTCGGTGCCGAACAGCTCGATCGTGCCGCCGGTCAGCGGCACCTGGCCGATGACGGAGCGGACGGCGGTGGACTTGCCGGAGCCGTTCGCGCCGAGCAGGGCGACGACCTCACCGCGCTGGACGGTGAGGTCGACGCCGCGCAGCACGGGGCGCGAGCCGAGGGCCGCGGTGGCTCCGCGGACGACGATGACGGGTCCGTCGTGCGCTGCTGTGCCCACGTCGGACGGGCTCACGTCGGAAGAGCTCACATCGGCGCTCACGGGTGCCTCCTGCTGCTGCTTGGGTGTCACTTCGCGCCGAGGGCCTTCTGCAGCGCGACGAGGTTGGACCGCATGACCTCGAGGTAGTCAGCGCCCTTGGACTTCTCCGTGATTCCCTCCAGGGGGTCGAGCACGTCGGTCTTGAGACCGGTGTCGGCCGCGAGGGTCTTGGCGGTCTTGTCGCTGGCGAGCGTCTCGAAGAAGACGGTGGTGACCTTGTCCTTCTTCGCGATGTCCTGAAGCTGCTTGATGCGGGCGGGGCTCGGCTCGGACTCGGGGTCGATGCCGCTGATGCCCTCCTGCTTCAGGTGGTAGCGCTCGGCGAGGTAGCCGAAGGCGGAGTGGGTGGTGATGAAGGTGCGGGTGGTGGTGTTCTTGAGGCCGGTCTCGAACTGCGTGTTCAGCTCGCCGAGCTTCTTCACCAGGGCGTCGGTGTTCTTCTTGTAGTCGGCCGCGTGGTCCGGGTCGGCCTTCTCGAAGGCGGCGCCCACGCCCTTGGCGACCTCGGCGTACTTCACCGGGTCGAGCCAGATGTGCGGGTCGGTGCCGTCCTGGGAGGTGTGGGAGTGGCCGTGACCGTGGTCATGGCCCTCGTGACCGGCCTCTTCGGCGCCGTGGTCGTGGCCCTCGTGGCCGTGGTCGTGGCCGACCTCGGTGCCGTGCTTCTCCAGCTTGGTCAGGGTGGCCGCGTCGACGGTGTGCTTCACGCCCGCCTGGGCGACGGCGTCGTCGACGGCGGGCTGGATGCCCTTGAGGTAGAGGACGACGTCGGCCTCGCCGAGCCGGCCGATCTGCTTGGGCTTGAGCTCCAGGTCGTGCGGCTCGACGCCGGGCTTGGTGAGCGTGTCGACGGCCACATGGCCGCCGCCTATCTGCTCGGCCAGGTACTGCATGGGGTAGAACGACGCCACCACGTCCAGCTTGTCACCGTTTCTCCCGTCGGCCGCGTTCGAGGTACCGGAACAGGCGGAGAGGGTGAGAAGCCCGAGGGCGGCGGCTCCGGCGACGGCGGTGGTGGGTATCAGGCGTCGTACGTTCATGACACTCATTTTCAACAAAGATGGAAACGGTTGTCAATTGCCGAACGCTTCGTCCCGCTGTGTTCCCGGCCACTCCCGGCCGACGGGGAACCGATTTGAAAGAGGGGGTGCGGGCGCCGGTAACCTGTGGCATTCGCACTTCGTCGTCGTAATGAAGAGAGCACCGTGGCCGCCGACAAGATCGACACCATCGTCAGCCTGAGCAAGCGCCGTGGCTTCGTCTACCCGTGCAGCGAGATCTACGGCGGTCAGCGTGCCGCCTGGGACTACGGACCGCTGGGTGTCGAGCTCAAGGAGAACCTCAAGCGTCAGTGGTGGCGCTACATGGTCACCGCCCGCGAGGACGTCGTCGGCATCGACTCGTCCGTCATCCTGGCCACCGAGGTCTGGGAGGCGTCCGGGCACGTCGCCACCTTCACCGACCCGCTGACCGAGTGCACCTCCTGCCACAAGCGCTTCCGCGCCGACCACCTGGAGGAGGCGTTCGAGGAGAAGCACGGCCGTCTCCCCGGGAGCCTGACCGAGCTCAACTGCCCCAACTGCGGCAACAAGGGCACCTTCACCGAGCCCAAGAACTTCTCGGGCCTGCTCTCCACCCACCTCGGCCCGACCCAGGACACCGGCTCCGTCGCGTACCTGCGCCCGGAGACCGCCCAGGGCATCTTCACCAACTTCGCCCAGGTGCAGACCACCGCGCGCAAGAAGCCCCCGTTCGGCATCGCGCAGATGGGCAAGTCCTTCCGGAACGAGATCACTCCGGGCAACTTCATCTTCCGCACGCGCGAGTTCGAGCAGATGGAGATGGAGTTCTTCGTCAAGCCGGGCGAGGACGAGCAGTGGCAGGAGTACTGGATGGAGCAGCGCTGGAACTGGTACACCGGCCTGGGTCTCCGTGAGGAGAACATGCGCTGGTTCGAGCACCCGAAGGAGAAGCTCTCCCACTACTCCAAGCGCACCGCCGACATCGAGTACCGCTTCTCCTTCGGCGGCAGCGAGTGGGGCGAGCTGGAGGGCGTCGCCAACCGCACCGACTACGACCTGACGGCCCACTCCAAGGCCTCCGGCGCCAGCCTCCAGTTCCACGAGCAGGAGTCGGGCGAGCGCTACACGCCGTACGTCATCGAGCCGGCGGCCGGTGTCGGCCGGGCCATGCTCGCCTTCCTCCTCGACGCCTACATCGAGGACGAGGCGCCGAACGCCAAGGGCGTCCTGGAGAAGCGCACCGTGCTGCGCCTCGACCACCGCCTGGCCCCGGTCAAGGTCGCGGTCCTGCCGCTGTCCCGCAACGCGCAGCTCTCGCCGAAGGCCAAGGGCCTCGCGGCCGACCTGCGGCAGAACTGGAACATCGAGTTCGACGACGCCGGCGCCATCGGCCGCCGCTACCGTCGCCAGGACGAGATCGGCACCCCCTACTGCGTCACCGTCGACTTCGACACCCTCGACGACAACGCGGTGACCGTGCGCGAGCGCGACACCATGAAGCAGGAGCGCGTCTCCCTGGACCAGATCCAGGGCTACCTGGGCAGCCGCCTGCTCGGCTGCTGAGTCCGGCACGACGTACGGGAAGGCCCCCGGTTCCGCTGAGGAACCGGGGGCCTTCCCGTGTCTCCGTCCGTGTCTCCGTCCGTGTCTCCGTCCGTGTCTCCGTCCGTGGACCCGGAGAGTCCGCTACGGGCGCAGGCCGCGCAGCAGCAGGCCGACCACCGACTCGAACTCCGCCTCGATCGCGGGCCGTCGCCACTCCGGCGCGTAGGCCGGGTCGTGGAAGCGGGCGGTGGCGTGGAAGAGCGCGCGGGCCGTCGCGTCCGGGTCGGCGGCGGTGAACTCGGCCTCGCGGGCGCCCTCCTCGACGATCGAGCGCACCTGGCCGATCAGCACGTCGACGTGCTGGTCCACCACGCCGCTGTTCTCGTCGATCAGCACCCCGTAGGTCGCGAACAGCTCCGGGTCGTCGCCCGCCTTGTGCCGCTTGGCCTCGAAGAGGGTCGAGAACCAGGAGTGCAGCTTCTCCGGCGCGGGCGTGCCCGGGGTGCCGGTCAGCTCGGCCAGGACGGTCTCGGTGCGCGAGAGCCAGCGCTCGGTGACCGCCTCGCGCAGGGCCGCCTTGGTGCGGAAGTGGCGGTAGACGCTGCCGTGGCTGACGCCGAGCACCCGGGCCACGTCCACGACGGTCGCCTTCGCGGGGCCGTAGCGGCGCAGCACCTCCTCGGTGGCTTCGAGGATGCGCTCTGCGGTCAGCGTTTCGGTGGCGGCCATGGCACCGACACTACCGGTCAGTGCTCGCTGTCCAGGTGGGCCATCTGGGCCTCCGGGTAGCGCTCGCCGGCCGCCGCGCCCGCCGGGACGGCCTCCTCGATCGCCGCCAGGTCGGCCGCGTCCAGGGTCACCTCCATCGCGCCGAGCGCCTCGGCCAGCCGGTCCCGGCGGCGGGCGCCGATCAGCGGGACGATGTCCGCGCCCTGCCGGGGGCCCTGGGCGAGGACCCAGGCGATGGCGGTCTGGGCGACCGTCACGCCCTTGGCCTCGGCGACCTCGCGGAGCCGGTCGACCAGGTCCAGGTTGCGCGACAGGTTCTCCCCCTGGAAGCGGGGGGACATGCCGCGGAAGTCGCCCGCGCCGAGCTCCCGGTCCCGGGTGAAGTGGCCGCTGATCAGGCCTCGGGAGAGGACCCCGTAGGCCGTGACGCCGATGCCGAGCTCCCGGGCGGCCGGCAGGATCTTCTCCTCGATGCCGCGGGAGATCAGCGAGTACTCGATCTGGAGGTCGGAGATCGGGGCGACGGCCGCCGCCCGGCGCAGGGTGTCGGCGCCGACCTCGGAGAGGCCGATGTGCCGGACGTGACCCGCCTCGACCAGCTCGGCGATGGCCCCGATCGTCTCCTCGATCGGCACGTCGGGGTCGACGCGGGCGATCCGGTAGATGTCGATGTGGTCGGTGCCCAGGCGCTGGAGCGAGTAGGCCGCGAAGTTCTTCACGGCGGCGGGGCGGCCGTCGTAGCCGCTGAAGCCGCCCTCCACCGTGCGCAGGGCGCCGAACTTCACGCTGGTGAGGGCCTGCTCCCGGGCGGGCGCGGGGGCGGTGCGCAGCGCCTCCTGGATCAGCAGCTCGTTGTGCCCCATGCCGTAGAAGTCGCCGGTGTCCAGCAGGGTCACCCCGGCGTCGAGGGCGGCGTGGATGGTCGCGATCGACTCGGCGCGGTCGCTCTCGCCGTACAGCGCGGACATGCCCATGCAGCCGAGGCCGAGGGCGGAGACCCGGGGGCCGGTGGTGCCGAGGGAACGGGTGGGGAGGGGGGTCGTGGTCGTCATGCCATCAACCATGGCATGACCGATGACAGATTTCAATATCTGTCATTCACTAGTCCTCTCGTTCACCCCGACGAGTGCGAGCGGCGTCCCGTCCCGCCGGTCGGTGCGCGGCTCGTGCCGGGCACCGACGTCGAGGAGTGAAGGGGCGCGAGCACCCGCGGCAGCATCAGGGCCGTCGCGGCACCCTGTGCCACCCGCGCCCCGACCAGCTCCAGGAGCGCCGGGGCTCAGGCGGACGGCGTCCTCGCCGGCGCCTGACGGTCCGCGTCCTCGGCCGCCATCCGCCGGGCCGCCCGCTCCGCCGTCCCGCGCGCCCACGCCCCACTGGTCAGTGCCCCGGCCGCCAGGACGCACAGCCCGCAGCCCGTGATGATCCAGTACGCCAGGCCGCTCGCCGCCGCGAAGCCGTCCAGGGACCTCGCGTGTGCCGCCGAGGCCAGCCCCGCGCTCAGCACCGCGCCCGCCACCGCGACCCCCAGCGTCTGGCCGATCTGACGGCTGGTGGAGGCCACCGCCGCCGCCACCCCGGCCTGCGCGCGGGGCATCCCGGACACCGCCGTGTCGGTGATCGGCGCGTTCACCATGCCGAAGCCGATGCCGAAGACCACGTACCCGGTGAACAGCAGCGGCGTGCTCCGCTCCGCGTCGAAGGCGGCGAACAGCAGCGCCCCGGCGGCCATCGCCGTCCCCGAGGCCAGCAGTGAGGGGCGCGGCCCGCGCGCCCCCACCAGGCGCCCGGACAGCGGCGCGAAGACGAAGGTCATCGCCGCCATGGGCAGCATGAAGAGCCCGGCGTGCAGGGCCGACAGGCCCCGGACGTCCTGGAGGTAGAGCGTGTTCAGGAAGAGGAAGCCGCCGAGCGCGGCGAAGGCGCAGACCGCGATCACGGTGGCGCCGCTGAACGGGGCGCTGCGGAAGAACCGCAGGTCGATCAGCGGCTCGCGGCGGCGCGGCTCGTAGACGAGGATCCCGGCCAGCGCCACGGCCGCCACCCCGGCGAAGACCGGGCTGGTCTCGATGATCGCGTACGTGAGCGAGGCCAGCAGCAGTGTCACCAGGACCTGGCCCACCGGGTCCGGGCGACGGGGCCGGGGCGCGCGGGACTCGGGGACGTACCGCAGGGTGAGCAGCAGCGCGGTCAGGCCGATGGGCAGGTTGACCCAGAAGATCGCCCGCCAGCCGACCGACTCCACCAGCAGCCCGCCGACCAGCGGCCCCGCGGCCATGGAGACGCCCACGACGCCGCCCCAGACGCCGATGGCCCGCGCCCGCTCCGCCGGGTCGGTGAAGGTGTTGGTGATGATCGACATGGCGACCGGGTTGAGCATCGAGCCGCCCACCGCCTGCACCATCCGGAACGCGACCAGCGCCTCCAGGCTGGGCGCGAGGGAGCAGAGCAGCGAGCCGAGCACGAAGACCACCAGCCCGGTGGTGAAGACCCGGCGGCGGCCGATCCGGTCGGCGGTGGAGCCGGCGAGCATCAGCAGCGAGGCCAGCACCAGGGTGTAGGCGTCGATGGTCCACTGGAGCCCGGAGACCGAGGCGTCCAGGTCGCGCTGGAGGGAGGGCAGCGCCACGTTGAGCGCGGTGTTGTCCAGGCTGACGATCAGCAGGCTCATGCAGCAGATGCCCAGGACCAGCAGCCTGCGCCGCCGGGGGAGCGGCGCGGCGGCGGGCCGTGGCGGTGTGCGCTCGGACATGTGCGGATAGTACGGCTGTCTAACGACCTCCGCAGTGCGCGACAATGGGCGGATGACCGCGCTCTCCCCGCTCTCCGGCTCTCCGGCGTCGTCGGCGCCTTCCGCGCCCGCTGCGTCTCCGGTGTCTCCGGCGTCTTCTGAGTTCCCGCCCCTCGCCATCGGGCCGCACATCGTGCAGCCGCCGGTGGTGCTCGCGCCGATGGCCGGCATCACCAACGCCCCCTTCCGCACCCTCTGCCGTGAGTTCTCCGGAGGGAAGGGGCTGTTCGTGAGCGAGATGATCACGACGAGGGCGCTGGTCGAGCGCAACGAGAAGACCATGCAGCTCATCCGGTTCGACGAGACCGAGAAGCCGCGGTCGATCCAGCTCTACGGCGTCGACCCGGTGACCGTCGGCAAGGCCGTCCGCATGATCGTGGACGAGGACCTGGCCGACCACATCGACCTGAACTTCGGCTGCCCGGTGCCGAAGGTGACCCGCAAGGGCGGCGGCTCCGCGCTGCCGTACAAGCGCCCGCTGCTGCGCGCGATCCTGCACGAGGCCGTGACCAACGCGGGCGACCTGCCGGTCACGATGAAGATGCGCAAGGGCATCGACGACGACCACATCACCTTCCTGGACGCCGGGCGGATCGCCGTCGAGGAGGGCGTCACGGCGATCGCCCTGCACGGCAGGACGGCCGCGCAGCACTACGGCGGTACGGCGGACTGGGACGCGATCGCGCGCCTCAAGGAGCACGTGCCGGAGATCCCGGTGCTGGGCAACGGCGACATCTGGTGCGCCGACGACGCCCTGCGGATGATGCGCGAGACCGGTGTCGACGGCGTCGTCGTGGGCCGAGGCTGCCTCGGGCGGCCCTGGCTCTTCGGGGACCTGGTGGCGGGCTTCGAGGGCACCGGCACGTACGCGCAGCCGGGGCTGCGGGTGGTCGCGGACACGATGGTGAGGCACGCGCGGCTGCTCGGGGAGTGGCTGGGCGACGAGTCGCGCGGTGTCGTCGACTTCCGCAAGCACGTGGCCTGGTACCTCAAGGGCTTCTCCGTCGGTTCGGAGATGCGCAAGAAGCTGGCCATCACCTCGTCGCTGGACGAGCTGAGCGCTCAGTTGAGCGAGCTCGACCTGGACCAGCCCTGGCCGGTGGGTGCGGACGGCCCCCGGGGTCGTACGTCCGGAAATGGGCGGGTCGTCCTGCCGGATGGCTGGCTGAAGGACCCGTACGACTGCGCCGGGGTGAGCGAGGACGCGGAGCTGGACACGTCCGGCGGCTGAGACGGGGCCGTCTTCCGGGCCCTTTCCGGCGAGTGATTCTCGCCACCCTTGATAGGGGTAGTGCTCAGATGAGCATGTTACGGGCCCGTCTCCCGCTTGAAGGGTGGCACGGAGTGCCACCCTTTTTGCGTTCAAGAGTTGAACACAGATGGTCATTTGAACGCTCATGTGAGCGGCGAAGCTCTGGAATGAGTCAACTCGACTTCGGGGCCTGAAAGCGGAAGCTACCGGTCGGTTACTTTCGATGTGCTGGCGGACGGGTGGTTAAGACCGGATGACCGGTAGGCGTACCTCCCCAGAAGCCTTCGATCTGGGTATGTTCCTCGCCGTCAGGGCAGCCAACCGAGTCGTCGAGGAGTCGGGACCCGTGTCGGAAATTAATGATCAGAAGTTCGTCTACGACTTCACCGAGGGCAACAAGGACCTGAAGGACCTGCTCGGTGGCAAGGGCGCGAACCTCGCCGAGATGACCAACCTCGGCCTGCCGGTTCCCCCCGGCTTCACGATCACGACCGAGGCCTGCAAGGTCTACCTGGAGAGCGGCTCCGAGCCGGTCGAGCTCCGCGACGAGGTCACCGCGCACCTCGACGCCCTGGAGCGCCGGATGGGCAAGAAGCTCGGCCAGGCGGACGACCCGCTGCTGGTCTCGGTCCGCTCCGGCGCCAAGTTCTCCATGCCCGGCATGATGGACACGGTCCTCAACATCGGCCTCTCCGACGTCTCCGTCGAGGGCCTCGCCGCCCAGGCCGGCAACGCGCGCTTCGCCTGGGACTCGTACCGCCGGCTCATCCAGATGTTCGGCAAGACCGTCCTCGACGTGGACGGCGAGCTCTTCGAGGACGCCCTGGACGAGGCCAAGGCCGCCAAGGGCGTCACCAGCGACACCGACCTCGACGCCGAGGACCTGAAGCGGGTCGTCGAGCACTTCAAGCGGATCGTCGGCACCGCGACCGGCCGCGACTTCCCCCAGGATCCGCGCGAGCAGATGGACCTCGCCATCGAGGCCGTCTTCAACTCCTGGAACACCGACCGCGCGAAGCTGTACCGCCGCCAGGAGCGCATCCCCGGCGACCTCGGCACCGCCGTCAACGTCTGCTCGATGGTCTTCGGCAACCTCGGCCCCGACTCCGGCACCGGCGTCGCCTTCACCCGCGACCCCGCCTCCGGCCACGAGGGCGTCTACGGCGACTACCTCCAGAACGCGCAGGGCGAGGACGTCGTCGCCGGCATCCGCAACACCGTGCCGCTCGCCGAGCTGGAGTCGATCGACAAGAAGTCGTACGACCAGCTCATGCAGATCATGAACACGCTGGAGACCCACTACAAGGATCTCTGCGACATCGAGTTCACCATCGAGCGCGGCCAGCTCTGGATGCTCCAGACCCGCGTCGGCAAGCGCACCGCCGGTGCCGCCTTCCGCATCGCCACCCAGCTCGTGGACCAGGGCCTGATCGACGAGGCCGAGGCGCTCCAGCGGGTCAACGGCGCCCAGCTCGCCCAGCTGATGTTCCCCAAGTTCGACGAGAAGGCCAAGGTCGAGCAGATCGGCCGGGGCATCGCCGCCTCCCCGGGCGCCGCCGTCGGCAAGGCCGTCTTCGACTCGTACACGGCCGTCAAGTGGTCCCGCTCCGGCGAGAAGGTCATCCTGATCCGCCGCGAGACCAACCCGGACGACCTGGACGGCATGATCGCCGCCGAGGGCATCCTGACCTCCCGCGGCGGTAAGACCTCGCACGCCGCCGTCGTCGCCCGGGGCATGGGCAAGACCTGTGTCTGCGGCGCCGAGGAGCTGGAGGTCGACACCAAGCGCCGCCGCATGACCACCGCCTCCGGCGTGGTCATCGAGGAGGGCGACGTCGTCTCCATCGACGGCTCCACCGGCAAGGTCTACGTCGGCGAGGTGCCCGTCGTACCGTCCCCGGTCGTCGAGTACTTCGAGGGCCGGATGCACGCCGGCGCCGACGACGCCGACGAGCTGGTCCAGGCCGTCCACCGGATCATGGCCTACGCCGACCGCGTCCGCCGGCTCCGCGTCCGCGCCAACGCCGACAACGCCGAGGACGCCTCGCGCGCCCGCCGCTTCGGCGCCCAGGGCATCGGCCTGTGCCGCACCGAGCACATGTTCCTCGGCGAGCGCCGCCAGTACGTCGAGCGGCTCATCCTCGCCGACACCGACGAGGAGCGCGAGGAGTCGCTGAAGGCGCTGCTCCCGCTGCAGAAGCAGGACTTCGTCGAGCTCTTCGAGGCCATGGACGGGCTGCCCGTCACCGTGCGCCTGCTCGACCCGCCGCTGCACGAGTTCCTGCCCGACATCACCGAGCTCTCGGTGCGCGTCGCCCTCGCCGAGGCCCGCAAGGAGCCGCACGAGAACGACCTGCGCCTGCTCCAGGCCGTGCACCGGCTGCACGAGCAGAACCCGATGCTGGGCCTGCGCGGCGTCCGCCTCGGCCTGGTCATCCCCGGCCTGTTCACCATGCAGGTCCGCGCCATCGCCGAGGCCGCCGCCCAGCGGATCGACGCCAAGGGCGACCCGCGCGTCGAGATCATGATCCCGCTCGTCGGCACCGTCCAGGAGCTGGAGCTGGTCCGCGAGGAGGCCGAGGAGGTCATCGCCGAGGTCCGGGCGCAGACCGGCATCGAGCTCAAGCTGGCCCTGGGCACCATGATCGAGCTGCCGCGCGCCGCCGTGACCGCCGGTCAGATCGCCGAGGCCGCCGAGTTCTTCTCCTTCGGCACCAACGACCTCACCCAGACGGTCTGGGGCTTCTCCCGCGACGACGTGGAGGCCAGCTTCTTCACCGCGTACCTGGAGAAGGGCATCTTCGGCGTCAGCCCCTTCGAGACCATCGACAAGGACGGCGTCGGCGCCCTGGTCCGCAGCGCCGTCGAGGCCGGCCGCGCCACCCGCCCCGACATCAAGCTGGGCGTCTGCGGCGAGCACGGCGGCGACCCGGAGTCGGTGCACTTCTTCCACGAGGTGGGCCTGGACTACGTCTCCTGCTCGCCCTTCCGGATCCCGGTGGCGCGCCTGGAGGCCGGCCGCGCGGCGGCCGAGTCGAAGGGCAGCGACAGCCGCTGACCCGATGACCACCGGAGCCGCCGTCCGTCCCCGACCCTCAGTACCGATGGGCGGCGGTTCCGGTTCGCAAGAGGGGCGGGGCGGACACCTTGTGCGGAGGTGTCCGCCCCGTCGTATTTCGTCCGGGGCGCTTCCGGACACGGCGTTACATGATCGTTGGATATATGTGAGTTCCTGTTCAAGTCCATGCGCGAATGCGGGGCATCGGATTATTGGACATTGAACGACAATGGGCCTTGTCGAGCGCTGTTCAAACGCCGTTGAACTTTCGCAAAGAATGAGACAGGCGCGACCTCCGGATCCCCACCCGGAGGCCGCGCCCATTTTTCATCGGGCAGCTGAGCCGTAACCTCGCCGACCGCCGCCGGACGAGACGAAGCCCCCCACGGTCTTCGCCACGTCACCTCGGTCCTGAAGGTTTCCTGCCCGACACGCACAGCTTTTCGGTTGACCGGCGTTCGCCGCGAGGCTTTTCAAGTGTGGCTGAAACACCCTGGTAACGTGCAGTGATGCTGTGCATACTCGACGTCGGGGGTGGTTGCGAGTGCACAGGTGGGGGTTCGATGCTGCGGATTCATTTCAGCGGAAACGATCTGGCGGGGGTCCGGATGGCCGCCCAGCCGGACGTTCTCTGGGAAACGATTCTCAGTTTTCACCGTTTAAGGGACCGGCGTGGCCCGATGGTCTACGGCGAATGGCGGTCGGAAGCCCGCGTACGGCTGGGCGCCGAGACCCGGCTGCTCGCCGCGCTCGTTCCGGGCCGCGGCTATTTCCCCGACTTCCTGACCCCGCCGCAGGGCGTCCTCGGAGTCGATGAGGGGCTCGACGCGATACGCGCGACCCCGCCCGGCCGGATACACGCCGAGCTCGCTCTGCTCGGCGCCACCCGGGCCGGCCGCCCCGCCGTGCCCGCCGCGCTGCGGGCCCTCGCCGAGGGCGCCTCGGAGCCCCTCGGGCGGCTCGTCGCGGCCCTCCGCGGCTACCACCGCGCCGCCGTCGAGCCATACTGGTCGCACATCCGGGCCAGGGTCGAGGCCGACCGGGCGCTGCGCGGGCGGGCCCTGCTCGACGGCGGCGCGGAGGAGCTGCTGGACTCGCTGCCGCCGATGCTCCGCTGGCGCAGCCCCGTCCTGGAGGCCGACTACCCGGTCGAGCGGGACGTGTACCTCGACGGGCGCGGGCTGCTGCTCCAGCCCTCCTACTTCTGCCGGGGCACCCCGGTCGTGCTCCGCGACCCCGGGCTGCCGCCGGTCCTGGTCTACCCGGTGACCCACTCCGAGGCGCCGGCGGTGCGCGAGCCGGGGCTGCCCTCGCTCGCCAAGCTCGTCGGCCACACCCGCTCCGCCGTCCTCAGCGCCATCGGCGAGGGCGGCACCACCAGCGAGCTGGCCCGCCGGGCGGGGGTCTCCCTCGCCTCCGCGAGCCAGCACGCGGGCGTGCTGCGCGAGGCCGGTCTGGTCACCACGCTGCGGCACGGCAACGCGGTGCTGCACACCCTGACCCCCCTGGGCGCCGCCCTGCTCGGCGGCGCCCGGGCCCCCCGCGAGACGCGCTGCTACGCGCGGAACGGGCCGGTCACCTCGTAGGTGATGCCGCCCGAGGAGCTGCCGCTGGTGCCGCGCTGGCTGGAGAAGTAGAGCCGCCGCCCGTCGGGCGAGAAGGCCGGTCCGGTGATCTCCGAGCCGGACTGGCCGCCGATCCGCAGGAAGGGCGCGACGACGTCGTCCGGGGTGATGACGCAGATCTCCATGGTGCCGCCGTCCTCGGCGACGTACAGGTCGCCCGAGGCGGTGCCGGTGATGTTGTCGACCCCCGTCAGAGGGGCGCCGCCGCCCGTCACCAGCGAGTCGTCGTAGGCCAGTTCGTACGTCCCGGCGGCCACGTTCAGCTGCCAGACCCGGTTGTCGCCCTTGGTGGTGAACCAGACGGTGTCGTCCGCGTAGTGGCAGCCCTCGCCGCCGTTGAAGCGCTTGGCGCCGGAGACCTGGGCGCGGGTGGTGGTCGGCGAGCCGTCCGGGTCCGGCACGGTCTGCCAGGTGAAGGAACCGGAGGTCGCCGTGCCCGCCTTGAGGACCTGGAGGGTGCCCGCGGACAGGTCGCCCCAGGTGGCCGGGACGAAGCGGTAGAGGCAGCCGTCGGTCTCGTCCTCGGTCAGGTAGACCACCTTGCGGACCGGGTCGGCCGCCGCCGCCTCGTGCTTGAACCGGCCCATGGCGTCCCGGCGGTAGGCCGTGCCGCCCCAGGGGTTCGACTCGTAGACGTAGCCCAGCGACACCTCCTCGCAGGACAGCCAGGTGTTCCACGGGGTCTTGCCGCCCGCGCAGTTCTGCCGGGTCCCGGACAGCACCCGGTAGGCGCCGGTGACGGCGCCCGAGGCGTCGAAGCGGACCGCGCTCGCGCCGCCGCCCGGGTTGATCTCCGAGTTCGACACGTAGATCCAGCCCGTGCCGTCGGCGAAGCAGGCGCCGCCGTCCGGGGCGCTGTGCCAGGTGTACGAGGTGCCGGGGACCGCCTGGCCGGACCGGGCGATCACCCGGCTGGTGAAGCCGGCCGGCAGCTGGATACCGTTCGCGTCGGCGGCGCCGAGCGCCCCGTACGGGCCGACGCCGGGCTGGGCGGGCGCGGCGAAGGCCGCCCCGCGCCACAGGGTGCCGCCGAAGACGGCGGCCGAGGTGCCGATGACCGCTCCACGCAGGAAACCGCGTCGCTCCACGTTCCACTCCCGTTCGAGGTGTGAACCGCCCCGCCGCGCCGGTCGGCGACGGGGTCGCGCGCCTCCGGAACCTAGGAGGGGCGGGTCAACGGAGAGATGACGGGACGTCAACGCGTGGTGACGGATGGGAGGCGAGGGGCCCCTGCGGCGGGCCGGGGCCGGGCTGACGTAGCCTCCTCGTCCGGTACGCGCACGGAACGCGTATGCGGGACGCCCGTACGGAACGCCCGTACGGAACACGAGGGGGAGCGCAGCGTGGAGCGCCGTTCACTGATGCTGGCCATGGGCGGATTCGTCGGGGCGTGGGGCGGCGGCGCCGTCCTCGGCGCGGCACCGGCCTCGGCGGCCGAGGCCACCGCCGGGACCGTGATCGACGTGACCGCCCGAGGCGCCGTCGGCGACGGGGTCGCCGACGACACGGCCGCCTTCCGGAAGGCCGCCGCGGACCTGAGGGCCGTGGGCGGGCCGGCGACCCTGCTGATCCCGCCGGGCACCTACCGGACCGGCACCGGCCTCGTCGTCGGTGCCGGGGCCACGGTCCTCGCGTACGGGGCGCGGATCGTCAGGACCGGGAACACCGGCGGGCTGCTGAAGAACTTCGACTCCGTCACCTCCGTCACCGGCTACCGGGGCGCGGGCTCCATCGCCGTCCTCGGCGGCACCTGGGACATGCGCGGCGCCGAGTTCACCGCCCAGAGCGACGCCATGGGCTTCGCCCACTGCGAGGGCGTCCTCGTCATGGACTGCACCTTCGTCGACACCCCCTCGGCGCACGCCGTCGAGCTCAACGCGGTCCGCGACGCCGCCGTCGTGAACTGCGTCTTCGACGGGCACCACCCCGGCGACGGGGCGAGCCTCACCACCAAGGAGGCCGTCCAGATCACCTGCGCCACCGAGGGCAACCTGCCCGCCCCCGCGTACGACGGCACCCCCTGCGAGGACATCCTGGTCACCGGCTGCACCCTGCGCCCGGGGACGGCCACCGGCCCGTTCGGCGCGCTGTGCGGCGACCACTGGGGCGCCAAGGGCGTGACCCACCGGCGGATCCGGGTCATCGGCAACACGGTCGAGAAGAGCGGGGCGTACGGGGTGCGGGCCGCCGACTGGCGGGACTCGGTCATCGCCGACAACGTGATCGGCGGCACCGCCTCCCACGCGGTCTACCTCAACTCGCCCCAGGGCAACGCCCTCGACGGCGTCACCGTCACCGGCAACACCCTGCACGACATCGAGGGCGGCGGCGGCATCACGGTCACCGTGCCGGCCGGCGGCGCCCGGCACCGGGCCGTCACCATCGGCGGCAACACGATCCGCTCGGTCAGGGGCGAGGCCGGGATCTACGCGAGCCAGACCGACGGCCTCACCGTCAGCCGCAACACCGTCACCACCACCCTGCGCACCAGCCCCACCGGCAACTGCCAGGCGATCCACGTCCAGTCCTCGCCCGGCGCCCTCGTCGTCGGCAACCAGGTCTCCGACGTGCAGGGCGACGGCATCGGCGTGGACTCCGCCGCCACCGGCGCGCTCGTCGCCGACAACACCGTCCTGACCACCACCGGCCACGGCATCAGCGCCGGCGTCGACGGCGCCACCCTGCGCGGCAACCGGATCACCGGCGCCGCCGCCCACGCCGTCCGCGTCGGCGGCAACGCGGCCGGGTCCTTCGTCCAGGGCACCACCGTGACCGCCGTCGGCGCCGGCGGCACGGCGCTCGGCGTCATGGCCGGCTCCACCGGCACCTGGCTGGTCGGCAACGACCTGACCGGGCGGGGCGCGGGGGTGCCCGGAATCGTGGACTCCGGGACCGGGACGACCTCCGTCCAGAACGTCGTCTGAACGAGATTCGAAGAAATCTCCGGCGCGGCGATGAGTTTTCCCGCCGCGCCCTGTCTTCACTCTCGTAAGCACCGGTACGGAAGAGACAAGAGAGAGACGACACCATGGCTCAGATGATCTTCGTGAACCTGCCCGCCAAGGACCTCGACGCCACCAAGGCCTTCTGGAACAAGCTGGGCTTCTCCTTCAACCCCCAGTTCTCGGACGAGTCGACGGGCTGTCTGGTGATCAGCGACACGATCTTCGCCATGCTGCTCACCGAGGAGAAGTTCCGCACCTTCACCGCGCCGGGCAAGGAGATCTCCGACGCGACGAAGAACACCGAGGTGCTGATCACCCTCAGCCGCGACAGCCGCGAGGCCGTCGACGAGCTGGCCGACGCGGCCCTCGCCGCCGGCGGCGGCGAGGCCAAGGAGCCGATGGACCACGGCTTCATGTACGGGCGTTCGTTCAGCGACCTGGACGGGCACCACTGGGAGGTCTTCTGGATGGACCCGGCCGCCGTCCAGGGCTGAGCGGGACCCGCCCGCGCGTGCGGGTCAGGCGGAGACGCCGCCGTCGACGACCAGGTCCGCGCCGACCGTCGAGCCGGCGGCGTCGGAGGCCAGGTGCAGCACCGCCGCCGCCACCTCCGCCGCCGAGGAGATCCGGCCCAGCGGCGACTCCTCCTTCATCCGGACCGCCCGCTCGGCCTCGGTCTCGCCCGGCCGCAGCGACATCGAGGACTCCGAGGCCCCCGGGCTCACCGCGTTGATCCGGATGCCGTCGGCCACGTGGTCGAGGGCGGCGGCCCGGGTGAGCGCGGAGACGGCCGCCTTGGAGACCTGGTAGCCGAAGACGCCCGGGATCCGCACGTGCGGGCCCAGGTTGGACGAGATGTTGACGATCGCCCCGCCGCCGTGGCCGCGCATGTGGGCGATCTCCGCCTGGAGCGCGTGCAGCACGCCCGTGACGTTGACGTCGAGCAGTGTGTGCCAGTCCTCCAGCGGGAAGTCGCCGGCGGAGTGCCCGCCCCGGAACACCCCCGCGTTGTTGACGGCGACGTCGAGCCCGCCGAAGGCCGCGACCGTCGAGGCGACCAGCCGGCGCATGGACCCGGCGTCGGCCACGTCGGCGGTGAAGGCGGCGGCGGTGCCGCCCTCGGCCTCGATCAGCGCCACCGTCTCGTCGAGGGGCGCGGCGCCGCGGCCGGCCACGGCCACCCTGGCGCCCTCGGCGGCGAAGGCGAGCGCGATGGCCCGGCCGAGGCCGCTCCCGCCGCCGGTGACGAGGACGGTGCGGCCGGTGAAGCGTGCGGAGGTCATGTCTGCTCCTTGAGCGGTGTCGGTGGTGTCGGTGGTGGTGCGAAACGATTCAGCGGGTACGGGAGGCCGCCGCGGCCAGCGCCGCGAAGGCCAGCGCCGTCGCCGCGAGCGAGGCGGCGTCCGTGCCGAGGGTCAGCACGGCGGCGAAGACGACGGTGGGGCCCAGCTCCATCGCGGTGTTGAGGACACCGCCCGCGAGCCCGCCCCGCTCGGGCGGCACGCCCTCGGTGGCCAGCACGCTCGACCCCGCGAAGGAGACCGCCGCGCCCGCCGGGAGCAGCAGCAGCCCGGGCAGCAGCCCGTACGCGTAGGGCACGGCCGGGTCGAGGCCGGTCGCCGCGAGGAGCCCGAGGCCCGCGGCCCCGGTGGCGAGTCCGGCGGCGGTCGCGCGGCCCGCCCCGTACCGCCGGATCAGCGGACCGGCGGCCCGGCCCGCGAGCAGCAGGGCGGCGGCGAACGGCACGAAGGCGCCGGAGGTGCGCAGCGCGGACCAGCCGCGCCCGTCCTGGAGGCCGAGCGACAGCAGGACGAAGACCCCGGCGGTGCCGGCGGCGGTGAGCGCGACGCCCGCCAGCCCGAGGACCCGCCGCCGGTCGCGCAGGAACGCCGGCGGCAGCAGGGGGTCGGCGGCCCGCCGCTCGGCGAGCGCGAAGCCCGCGAGCAGCGCCGCGCCGCCGAGCAGCGGGACGAGGACGGCGGCCGAGGCCCAGGGGTGGGCGTCGGTGAGCACGAGCCCGTAGCTGGCCAGGGAGATGCCGGTGGTGGCGAGCAGCGCGCCGGGGAGGTCGAGGCCGCGGGCGGCGCCCGGCTCCCGCGCGGGGCCCGTGCCCGTGCCCGCGCCCGTGCCCGGCAGCAGGCGCGGGGCGAGCAGCAGCGCGGCGGCGGTGACGGCGACCGGGACGGCGAAGCTCCAGCGCCAGGAGGCGGCGGCCGAGATCACCCCGGAGAGCAGGTTGCCCGCGGTCGCGCCGAGGACGGAGCGGCCGCCCCAGGTGGCCATGGCCCTGCCGTACGCGGCGGGCGCCGGGTACAGGGCGCGCAGCAGGCCCATCGCGGCGGGCGCGACGAGCGCGGCGCCGAGCCCCTGGGCGAAGCGGGCGGCGAGCAGCGTCCCGTAGCCGGGGGCGAGCGGGGCGAGGGCGGAGGCGGCGCCGAAGACGAGGAGCCCGGCGGTCAGCGCTTGGCGCCCGCCGTACCGGTCGGCCAGCCGGCCGCCGAAGAGCAGCAGCCCGGCGAAGGTCAGTCCGTAGGCGGCGCTGAGGAGGATGAGTTCGGCCCGGTCCAGGCGCAGTTCGGCGCCGATCCGGGGGAGCGGCACGGCGAGCGAGGCGAGGGTGAAGATCAGGGTGGCCTGGACGGTGCCGAGGAGCGCGAAGGCGGCGGCGGGGGAGCGTGCGGGGCGGGCCGTGCGGGCCGCCCGCCGCGTGTGCCGAGGCGCTGCCTGGTCCCGTGTGAGCGTCCTGCTGTTCATGCGTCCCCCTGTAATTGACCGTACGTTCCAGAATGAAGGCCGAAGAAAGGGCGCCCGACGGCGCCCCTCCCGCGTGCCCGCTGTGCCTGTCGTGCCCGCGGCTCAGTCCAGCAGTGTCAGCGCCTGCTCCGCCGCGTCGTGCACCCTGCCTGGGTCGCTCGACGCCTTGCCGACCACCCGCAGGCCCTGGAGCAGCACCAGCAGCATCCGCGCGAGCGCCTTCGGGTCCCGGTCCGCCGGGAGCTCGCCCTGCGCGGCCGCCCGCACGAGCGCCGCGTGCAGCAGCGTCTCCAGCGTCTGCCAGCTGTGCTCCACCCGGCGCGCCACGCCCGGGTCGCGCGGTCCCAGCTCCGCCGCCGAGTTGGTGACCAGGCAGCCCCGCAGCCGGGTCTCGTCCGCGCCCGACTCGGCCGCGAAGCGGCGCACCAGCGCCCGGACCGCCGGCAGCGCGGGCCCCGGCGCGGACAGCTCCTCGAACAGGCGCGGGTTCTGCGTCTGCGCGTACCGCTCCATCGCCTTCAGGTACAGCTCGTGCTTGCTGCCGAAGGTCGCGTAGAGGCTGGCCCGGCCGATGCCCAGGCGCTCGACCAGGTCGGCCATGCTGGTCGCCTCGTAACCCCGCTCCCAGAACAGGTCGAGCGCCGAGCGGAGGGCCGCGTCCGGGTCGAATTCCTTGGTCCGTGCCATGGGAGGACCGTACGCCTTTCTGGAACGTACGGTCAATATGGTGGGCCGAACAGTCGCGACAGGAAGCGGACCGTGGCGGCCGTGGGCCCCGGACACCGCACGCGGCCAGCATTAACCCCCGGTGAGGCGCCGCTCAAGGCGGACTTAAGGATCCGGCGGGCGGCGGCGCGGGGAGCTTCCGGAAGGGGCGGGCGACCTAGGGTGCCGGTCGTGACCACCGAGGCTCCGCACCCTCTCTACGCCCCGCTCGCCGTGCCGGTGACCCCCGCGCCGCCCCGCCCCGAGCCCGCGCCGCCCCGCCTCTCGCCCGAGCGGCTGCGCACCGCCGTCGCCGCCGGCGCCGGGGCCGTCGCCCTCGCCTGGGGCGCGCAGGCCCGCCCGTCCGGCCGGCTCGACGCGCTGTTCGCGACCGGCGCCCACCTCACCGGGCTGCTCGCCGGCTACGGGGTGCTCGTCATGCTGGCGCTGATGGCCCGGATCCCGGCCGTCGAGCACGGCGTCGGCGCCGACCGGCTGGCCCGCTGGCACGCCCGAGGCGGACGGTACGTCCTCGGGCTCGTCGCCGCCCACGGGGTGCTCGCCCTGTGCGCCTACGCCCTGCACACCGGCGCCGACCTGTTCGCCGCCGTCCGGGGGCTGCTCGGCTACTTCTGGGTCGCCGCCGCCTGTGTCGCGGCCCTGCTCTTCGCGGGCGTCGGAGCCGCCTCGGCGGCGCGGCGGCACCTGCGGCACGAGACCTGGCGGCGCATCCACCTGCTCAGCCACCTCGCGGCGGCGCTCGGCTTCGTGCACCAGCTCGCCGGGCCCGACGTCGAGGGGCCGGTGGTCCGCTGGCTGTGGGCGATGGCGCACGCGACGGTCGCCGTCCTCCTCGTCTGGTACCGGATCGTGGTGCCCGTGCGGCGGGCGCTGCGGCACGACCTGCGGGTCGCGGAGGTCGTCGCCGAGGGGCCCGACACGGTCTCCGTGCTGGTCCGGGGCAGGGGAGTGGCCGAGCTGCGGGCGGAGCCGGGGCAGTTCTTCCGCTGGCGCTTCCTGCGGCCGGGGCTGCGCTCCACCGCGCTGCCCTTCTCGCTCTCGGCGCCCGTCCGCGACGACGTGCTGCGGATCACCGTGAAGGTGTGCGGCGACCACACCCGGCGGATCCGGCGGCTGCGCCCCGGCACCCGGGTGGTCGCCACCGGGCCGTTCGGCGCGCTCACCGCGCACCGGCGCACCCGGCGCAAGGTGCTGCTGCTGGCGGGCGGCGTCGGCATCACCCCGCTGCGGGCCCTGTTCGAGACCCTGGACGGCGGGCCCGGCGACCTGACGCTGCTCTACCGGGCGTCCGACGCGGGCGCGCTGGTGCTGCGGGCGGAGCTGGAGGCCATCGCGTACGAGCGGGGGGCGGCGCTGCACTTCCTGCTCGGGCCGTCCGACGACTCCTTCGACCCGCTGGCGCCCCGGGCGCTGCGCAACCTCGTGCCGGACCTGGCCGCCCACGACGTCTACCTGTGCGGGCCGCCCGGGATGGCGCGGGCCGCGACCGCGTCCCTGATCAAGGCCGGGGTGCCGGCCCGCCGCATCCACAGTGAGGACTTCAGCCATGCCTAGCCACCACCGCCGGGTCCCGCGCGACCGGGTCCGCCGCCGGACCGCCGCCGGGCTGCTCGCCGCCGGAGCCTGCGCCGCCACGCTGCTGACCGTCGTCCTGCACCCGGAGGGCCCGCCGGCCCCGGACCGGGCGCCGGCCGGCTCCGTAAGCTCTGGCGTAGCTCAACTCTCCAAGGACTGATGGAACGGCCAGCCATTTCTTCTCTAGGCTCGCGCCATGCCTGACATATCCCTGACGACTCTGGTCCTGCTCTGTCTCGCCGCGCTGGTCGCGGGCTGGATCGACGCCGTGGTCGGGGGCGGCGGACTGCTCCTGCTGCCCGCCCTGCTGCTCGGGCTGCCGCACCTGCCCGCCGCCCAGATCCTGGGCACCAACAAGGCCGTCGCGATCGTCGGCACCTCGGGCGCCGCCGTCACCTACGTCCGCAAGGCGCCGGTCGCGGTGGGGCGGGCGGTGCGGATCGGGTGCGCCGCGCTGGCCGGTTCGATGGGCGGGGCCTTCTTCGCCGCCGGGATCAGCAGCCAGGTGCTGCGCCCGGTGATCATGGTGGTGCTGGTCGGCGTCGCCCTCTTCGTGCTCTTCCGCCCCTCCTTCGGCACCCGCCCGGAGGGCGCCGCCCAGCCGCCGCTCACCCGGGCCCGGATCATCACCGCGATCGTGGTGGTCGGCGGCGGCATCGGCTTCTACGACGGGCTCTTCGGCCCGGGCACCGGCACCTTCCTGGTGCTGGCCCTGACCGCCGTGCTCCGGCTCGACCTGGTGACGGCCTCCGCGACCGCCAAGATCGTCAACGTCTGCACCAACGTGGGCGCGCTCGCGATGTTCGCCTACCACGGCAGCGTGCTGTGGCAGCTCGCGGCGGTCATGGCCGTCTTCAACCTGGCGGGCGGCATGGTCGGCGCCCGGATGGCCCTGAGCAAGGGTGCCGAGTTCGTCCGGGGGGTGCTGCTGGTGGTCGTCTTCTCCCTGGTCGCCAAGCTGGCGTTCGACCAGTGGGCGTAGTGTCTCCGGGCGGGCGGGACCGGAAGGCCGCCCTCAGCGCACCCCGATCAGGTGCCCGAAGGCGACCACGTTGCCCTGGTAGCCGCCGTCCTTGCGGGAGAAGCCGCCGCCGCAGGTGATCACCCGGAGCTCGGCGCGGTCCGCCTCGCCGTAGACCTTCGTGTCGGGGAAGCGGTCCTTGTCGTAGACCTCGACCGCGTCGACCGTGAACACGGCGGTGCGTCCGTCCTGCCGCAGCACCTCGACCCGGTGGCCCTTCTTCAGGGCGCCCAGCGCGTAGAAGACCGCCGGGCCCCGGTCGTTGTCGACGTGTCCGGCGACGATCGCGGTGCCCTTGGCGCCGGGTGTGGTGCCGTCCTCGTACCAGCCGGCCAGATTGCGGTCGGACGCCGGCGGCACCTCCAGGGAGCCCTTCGCGTCCAGGCCGAGGGTGGTCAGCGGGGTGTCCACGTCGATCTCCGGGATGCGCATCCGCAGCGGCTGCGAGGGCGGCAGCGGGTCCGCGGCGGCGTCCGTGTGGACACTGGGCCCGGCGGCGAAGGCCTGGGCGGCGGAGGGGACGGGCGGGGTGATCTCGCCCGAGCCGTTCTGGATCAGCCACAGGCCGACGCAGGCGGCGACGGCTATGCCCCAGCCCTTGCTGCTGTTGGTCACGGACGTCCTCCGACGGGGGGTGGTCCCGCCCCCGCGGGGCGGGGGCGGGACGGGGCGGTACGGTCAGTCCCCCTGCGCGCCGCTCGCCCGGCGGCGCAGGAGCCAGGTACCGCCCACGGCGGCCGCGGCCAGCACCGCCGCGCCCGCCGTGACCTGGGCGGTGTCGGGGCCCACGCTGCCGCCGACACCGGTCTGCACATGGCCGCTCGGGCTCTTGTGCTTGACGAAGAGCTCGCCGCGGGCGGTCCGCCCGTTGTCGCAGGCGACGCTGATGCCGTAGCTCCCGGAGCGGGCGTGGTGCGGCACGGTGAACCGGCCCACCACGACCTCCTTGTGCGTGCTCGGGTTGAGCTGGAAGTCGCCCGCGCCGAGCGAGTTCGCGTCGCCGACGCCGTGGCCGTGGGAGCCGCAGGCGAGGGTGTTGACGGTGACGGTGCTCCCGGGGTCGGCGGAGGACGGGAAGATCTCCAGCGCCTCGGGGCGTCCGTCGTGCCCGTCGTTGCCGTTGTTCGCGTATGCCAGGGGCGCGGCGAGGGCTCCGAGGGCCCCGAGGGCGACGGCGGCCACCGCGGTGCGGGTGAGCAGGGGGACAGGGGTGCGGCGCATGGGGGGCCTCCGTGGCGCGCGGGCGGTCTTGCGGAAAGGGGCTTCCGTAGGACCGAGATAAATGCGTGCGGAGGTCACGCGCCTGCTGATGTCCCATCAGAATTGCTCCGTCCGGTGTGGCGCGTCCGCTGGCGCCGATGCGTCTTCGCAGGTCAGAGCGGGTGTCGTGGCGTCAGCTGACGGGGCGTGCCGAACGGGTGAGCGGTGCCGGGAGCCCCCGCCGGGAGCCCCCGCTGGGAGCCCCCGCCGGGGGCTCCCAGCGGGGCGGGGCTCCGGGGGGCCTGCGGCGGGGGCGGGTCCGGGGGGGTCCGCGGCGGTGCGCGCGGGGCCCGGCCGGGGCGGCGCCGTGGGGCCCGGCGACGGCGCCCCGGTCAGACGGTCTCCCATGGGGCCGCCGCGTACGCCGCGTACACCCGGTCCATCAGCTCCTCGTCCACCGTGAGCTCGACCCCGTCGATCCGGGAGACCGGGGCGATGCCCCGCGAGTTCGTCACGAAGGCCGAGCGGAAGCCGGGCAGGTCCGCCAGGGTGACCCGGCGGGTGGTCGAGGGCAGCCGTGGGGCGAGCAGCGTCATCGTGATGCCGGCCAGGCAGGGCGCCGACGGCCAGATCACCGAAGTGCCGTCCCAGAAGGCGATGTTGGTGACCGCGCCCTCGGAGACCTCGCCGTCCGGAGCGGTCAGCAGCGCCTCGTCGAAGCCCGCCCGGCGGGCCGCCTCGCCGTGGAAGGTCTGGCCGAAGCCGCCCAGGTGCTTGATGTGCGCGGCGGGCCGCCCGTACGTGACCGAGCGCAGCGCCTGCGGGGTGCGGTCCGGCGGGAAGGGGGCCCGTACGGTCACGACGGTGCGGGCGCCCTCGTACACGTACACCCGCACGGACGCGTCCCGCCGCCCCGTCGCGTCCAGGGCGCCGCCGATGAGGGCGCGGACCCGGCCGCCGTCCAGGCCCCGGTCGAAGAGCTCGCGGGTGGACCGGTCCAGCCGCTCCAGGTGCAGCCCGAGGCCCTGTGTCCGGCCCTCGCGCACCTGCATCGCGGTGAAGTGGCCGTAGCCGCTCATCAGGGTCGCGAGGAGCTCCGGGTCGGCGGCGGGGGAGCCGTCCACCTCGACGTGCAGGGCGGGGGTCCCGGCCGGGGTGCCGGCGGGGGTCTCGGCGGGTGGCGGGGCGGGCGCGGCGGGGGTGGTCATGGGCCCCACCGTATGCCCGGAGGGCGGGGCTTGACCTCAAGTTAAGTCGAGGTACCACGATCCTCGGCATGGACCTCACGACCGCCCAGCAGGGCCCCCTCCGTCTCGCCGTCATCGTCGCCAGCAACCGCGAGGGCCGCTTCGGCCCCGTCGTCGCCGACTGGTTCACCGCCCGTACCGCCGAGCGCGACGACTTCGCCGTCGACCTCGTCGACCTCGCCGGGGTCGACCTCCCCACCGCCCTCTCGCACGCCCCCGCCCCCGCCGTCCGCGCCGAACTCGCCAAGGTCACCCCGGTCCTGGCCGCCGCCGACGCCTTCGTCGTCCTCACCCCGGAGTACAACCACTCCTTCCCCGCCGCCCTCAAGTCCCTCATCGACTGGCACTTCGGCGAATGGCAGGCCAAGCCCGTCGGCTTCGTCTCCTACGGCGGCATGTCCGGCGGCCTGCGCGCCGTCGAGCAACTCCGCCAGGTCTACGCCGAGATGCACGCCGTCACCGTCCGCGACACCGTCTCCTTCCACGGCGCCCACGGCCGTTTCCACGAGGACGGCACCCCCAAGGACCCCGAGGGCACCGAAGCCGCCGCGACGTCCATGCTCGACCAGCTCGCCTGGTGGGCCCACGCCCTGCGCGACGCCAAGGCCGTCCGCCCGTACGCCGGTTGAGCGGAAGGACGCCCCGTCATGCTGCTGCGCCTCCTCGCCGCCCGGCTCGGCCCCCACCGCCCCCGGCTCGCGTCGCTCGTCCTGCTCCAGCTCGTCCAGGTGCTCGCCTCCCTCGCCCTGCCCACCCTCAACGCCGACGTCATCGACCGGGGCGTGCTGCGCGGCGACACCGTCCGCGTCCTGACCGGCGGCGGGCTCATGCTCGCCGTCACCCTCCTCCAGGCCGCGGCGGCGGCCGCCGCCGGCTACACCGGCGCCAGGATCGCCATGGGCGTCGCCCGCGACCTGCGCTCCGAGGCCTTCCGCCGCGTCCAGGACTTCTCCGCCCGCGAGACCGGCCGCTTCGGCACCGCCTCGCTCATCACCCGCACCACCAACGACGTCCAGCAGATCCAGACCTTCGCCGTGCTCGTCCTCACCATGCTGGTCCCCGCGCCCCTGCTGTGCCTCGGCGGCCTCGCCATGGCCTTCGGCCAGGACGTCCCGCTCTTCCTCGTGCTGCTGCTCTTCGTCCCCGTGATGGCCGGCGCCGTCGGCACCGTCGTCCTGCGGATGCGGCCCCTGTTCCGGGGGATGCAGCACCGCGTCGACCGGGTCAACCGGCTGCTCCGTGAGCAGATCACCGGCATCCGGGTCGTCCGCGCCTTCGTCCGCGACCGCCACGAACGGCGCCGCTTCGCCGCCGCCAACGACGAACTCCGCGACGTCGGACTGCGCGCCGCACGCCTCCAGGCCGTCATGTTCCCGACCGTCCTCGTCGTCTGGCAGCTCGCCACCCTCGGCATCGTCCTGGTCGGCGCCCACCGGATCGACTCCGGCGCCCTCCAGCCCGGCGGGCTCATCGCCTTCCTCGGCTATCTGCTCCAGATCTCCATGTCCGTGATGATGGTCCTCTTCCTCCTCATGCACATGCCGCGCGCCGAGGCCGGCGCCGAGCGCGTCCGCGAACTCCTCGACACCGTCCCCTCCGTCACCCCGCCCGCCGAGCCCCGGCCCCCGGCCGCCGACCCGGGCCTGCTCGACCTCGGCGGTGTCGGCTTCCGCTACCCCGGTGCCGAACAGCCCGTCCTCACCGACGTCTCCCTCGCCGCCCGCCCCGGCCGCACCACCGCCGTCATCGGCTCCACCGGCAGCGGCAAGTCCACCCTCCTCGGCCTGATCCCCCGCCTCCACGACACCACCGGCGGCCGCGTCACCCTCGGCGGCACCGACGTCCGCGCCCTCGACCCCGCGCTGCTCGCCCGCACCGTCGGCCTCGTCCCGCAGAAGCCGTACCTCTTCTCCGGCACCGTCGCCACCAACCTGCGGTACGGCAGACCCGACGCGACCGACGAGGAGCTCTGGCACGCCCTGGAGGTCGCCCAGGCCGCCGACTTCGTACGGAAGCTGCCGGCGGGGCTCGACGCGCCCGTCACCCAGGGCGGCGGCAACCTCTCCGGCGGCCAGCGCCAGCGCCTCGCCATCGCCCGGGTCCTCGTCGCCCGCCCCCGCGTGTACCTCTTCGACGACTCCTTCTCCGCCCTCGACAACGCCACCGACGCGCGCCTGCGCGCCGCCCTCGCGAAGGAGACCGCCGACGCCACCGTCGTCATCGTCGCCCAGCGCGTCTCCACCATCCGCGACGCCGACCGGATCGTCGTCCTCGACCACGGCCGGGTCGTCGGCACCGGCGGCCACGCCGAACTCCTCGCCGGCAACCCGACCTACCAGGAGATCGTCCGCTCCCAGTCCGGCCGGGAGCACGAGCCCACCCACCCCGGCGAGCAGGAGACCGCGGCATGACCACCAGCGCCCCCACCAGCGCCCCCGTCCGCGACCGCGACCCCGAGGCGGGCCCCGAGACGCCCCCCGCGACCGCCCCCGCCCGCGTCGGCCCCCCGGCGCACCAGCGCGGCCCCGGCGCCCCCACCCCCGCCCTCGAACGCTCCCTCCACTTCCGGGCGTCCGGCCTGCGTCTGCTGCGCACCCTCGCGCCCGACCGGCCGCTGCTCCTCGCCGTGCTCGCCGCCGCCGCCCTCGCCGTCGCCCTGTCCGTCCTCTCGCCGCTGCTCCTCGGCCACGCCACAGACCTCGTCGTCGGCGGTGCCCGCACTCCCGCCGGCGTCGACTTCGGCGCCGTCGGCCGGGCCCTCGCCGCCTCGGCCGCCGTCGTCGCCGCGGCCTCCCTCCTCACCTGGCTCCAGCAGCGCCTCGCCGCCGCCGTCGTCCAGCGCGCCGGCCACCGGATGCGCGCCGAGGCCCAGGCGAAGCTGTCCCGGCTGCCCCTCGGCCACGTCGACCGGCAGTCCCGAGGCGAGCTGCTCTCCCGTGCCACCAACGACGTCGACAACGTCGTCCAGACCCTCCAGCAGGCCCTCAGCCAGATGACCCGGGCCCTGCTCACCCTCGTCGGCGTGCTCGCCGCGATGTTCTGGATCTCCCCGCTGCTCGCCCTCGTCGTGCTCGGCACGGTGCCGCTGTCCGTCGGCGTCGCCGCGCTCGTCGGCCGCCGCGCCCAGCCCCAGTTCGTCCGCCAGTGGGCGGTGACCGGGCGGCTCAACGGGCACGTCGAGGAGATGGTCACCGGCCATGCCGAGGTCGTCGCCTTCGGGCGCCGCGAGGAGGCCGTCCGCCGCTTCGACGAGCTCGGCGACGAGCTGTACGGGGCCGCCTTCCGCGCCCAGGCCGTCTCCGGCTTCATCCAGCCCGCCCTCACCCTGGTCGGCAACCTCACCTACGTCCTCATCGCCGTCGCCGGCGGGCTGCGGGTCGCGAGCGGCACCCTCACCGTCGGCGACGTGCAGGCCTTCATCCAGTACTCGTACGAGTTCAACGGCCCGGTCACCCAGGTCGCCGCGATGGCCAACCTGCTCCAGTCCGGGGTGGCCTCCGCCGAGCGGGTCTTCGACCTCCTCGACGCCGAGGAGGAGCCCCCCGACCCCGCCGACCCGGTCCGCCCCGCGCCCCCCGAGGGCCGGGTCTCCTTCGAGCGGGTCTCCTTCCGCTACGAGGGCGGCGAGCCGCTCATCGAGGACCTCTCGCTCACCGTCGAGCCCGGCCGGACGGTCGCGATCGTCGGCCCCACCGGCGCCGGCAAGACCACCCTCGTCAACCTCCTCATGCGCTTCCACGAACTGACCGGCGGCCGGATCACCCTCGACGGCGTCGACATCGCGAGGATGACCCGCGAGGACCTGCGCGGCGGCATCGGCATGGTCCTCCAGGACACCTGGCTCTTCGGCGGCACCATCGCCGAGAACATCGCGTACGGGGTTCCCGGCGAGGTCTCCCGCGAACGGATCGTCCAGGCCGCCCGCGCCGCCCACGCCGACCGCTTCGTCCGCACCCTGCCCGACGGCTACGACACCGTCCTGGACGAGGACGGCGGCGGACTCAGCGCGGGCGAACGCCAGCTCGTCACCCTCGCCCGCGCCTTCCTCGCCGAACCCGCCGTGCTCGTCCTGGACGAGGCCACCAGCTCCGTCGACACCCGCACCGAGGTCCTGATCCAGCGCGCCATGACCGCCCTGCGCGCCGGCCGCACCAGCTTCGTCGTCGCCCACCGGCTCTCCACCGTCCGGGACGCCGACGTGATCCTGGTGATGGAGAACGGCACGATCGCGGAGCGCGGCAGCCACGCGGAACTCCTGGCCGCGCACGGCGCCTACGCCCGGCTGTACGCGGCCCAGTTCGCCCAAGGGGCTCTGGAGGAAGGCGAGTTGGCCTACCGTGACGGGGCACCGTCACGAGGCGCCGTGACGGGGCGCCGTCACGAGGCGCCGTGACGAGGAGGGGAGCGCCCGTGGCCGCCGTCCGCGAGGAGGAGACCCTGGCGCGCTCCCTGGTCCGCGTCCGCACCCGCTCCGGCGACATCGCCGGGGCGTTCACGGACGCCGAACGGGCGCTGCTGCCGGAGGGCACCCGGCCGGAACCGCCCTGCCGTACGGTGGGCGGGTGATTCCCGGCATCCTCACCGTCGACACCACCACCGACGCCCGCGCCAAGGCCGAGGCCCTGGCCCGGGGGGCCGTCGAGGCGCGGGTCGCCGCGTGCGCGCAGGTGTCCGGTCCCGTCACCTCCGTCTACCGCTGGCAGGGCGCGATCGAGACCGCCGAGGAGTGGCGGGTGACCTTCAAGACCACCGAGGCGCGGTACGCGGCCCTGGAGGCGCATCTGCTCGCCGCGCACGACTACGAGACGCCCGAGCTCCTCGCGACCCCGGTGGCGCGGGCGGGCGCCGCGTACGCGCGGTGGGTCGAGCGGGAGACCACCGCCCGGTGAGCGGCGCCGAACCGCCCTTCTTCGTGTACGGGACGCTGCGCCCCGGCGCGTACAACCACGACCGCTTCCTGCGCGGGCGCACCGGCGCCGAGGAGGAGGCGGTGCTGCCGGGGGCGCTGCTGCACGACGGTCCCGGGTACCCCTTCGCGGTCGCCGGACCGGGGCGCGTCGCGGGCGCCCTGCTCTCGGCCGCGCCCGGCCGCTACGGCGAACTCCTCGGCGTCCTGGACCGGCTGGAGGAGCCCGCGGGCTACGAGCGGGTGCTGCGCCAGGTGGTCCGGGCCCGCGACGGCGTACACGTGAGCGCCTGGGTGTACCTGGCGGCGCCGGGCGCCCCGCTGGGGCCGGTGATCGCGGGCGGCGACTGGTTCGGACGGCGCTGAGGCGGCTCCGGGAGGCCGGGTCAGGGCCGGGTGCGCGGTGGGGCGGCGAGGGCCTCGGCGACGCCGTCCTCGCGGGCGCCGAGGAAGTGCGGGTCGGGGCGCAGGGCCGCGTCGAGGGCGGCCTTGCCCGCCGCGGCGACCTCGCGGGTGGTGCCGTAGTACCAGGTGGCGTCGTGCGGTTCGGGTACGCCGACGCCGTACGACTCGACCCCGGCCGCGCCGCAGAGGGCGACGGCCCGCTTGATGTGGAAGTCCTGGGTGACGAGGACGGCCCGGTCCACGCCGAAGATCTTCTTGGCGCGGACGCAGGAGTCCCAGGTGTCGAAGCCCGCGTAGTCGCTGACGACCTTGTCGTCCGGGACGCCCCGGGCGGCGAGGTAGGCGCGCATGGCGCTGGGCTCGTCGTACTCGGTGCGGCTGTTGTCGCCGGTGACGAGCAGCACCCGCACCTTGCCGGTGCGGTAGAGCTCGGCGGCGGCGTCGAGGCGGTGCGCGAGGTACGGGGTGGGGCGGCCCTTCCACAGCCCGGCGCCGAAGACGACGCCGACGTCCCGCGCGGGCACGTCGGCGGTGGTGCGCAGCCGGTCCCCGGTGGTGACGTGCATCCAGGTGGCGGGGGCGAGGGCGAGCACGGCGCCGAGCATGACGGCCTGGACGGTGCGGCGGCGGGCCCGGGTGGTCCGGGGGAGCGGCAGGCGTACGCCGCGCATGGGGGTCCTCCGTGGTGGTGCGGGTCCGGTGCGGGTCGGTCACCTGCTCCGACGCGTGGGAGCGGCGTTCGGTTCACTCGCGGGGCCGGGCACCTGACCGGAGACCGGGCCGGAGACCGGAGTGGCCCCCGGAGTGGCCCCCGGGTCGGCACCCGGTCCGGACGGCCCGGTCCGCGGCCGTCCGCGTCCGTAGATCAGGACGGCCAGGCCCATGCCGAGCACCATCCCGAGCGACTGGGCGGCGGCGAAGGCGGCGACGGAGCCGGGGGCGATGCCGGTGAAGGAGTCGGAGAAGGCGCGGCCGACGGTGGCGGCGGGGTTGGCGAAGGAGCCGGAGGAGGTGGCCCAGATCGCGGCGCCGACGTAGCCGGCGACGGCGACCGGGGCGAGCGAGGAGCGGCCGATGCGGCGCAGTCCCTGGACGACGAGGACGAGCCCGGCGGTGGCGACGGCCTCGCCGATCAGCAGATGGGTCTCGGAGCGCCGTTCGGTGGCGAGGGTGCCGGGTGCGCGGCCGAACATCGCCTCGGCGAGCAGGGCGCCCGCGACGGCGCCGGCGAACTGGGCGCCGAGGTAGCAGGCGACCTCGGCGGCGCCGCCCTCGCGGCGGTTCGGCCACCACTCGGAGAGGGTGACGACGGGGTTGAAGTGGGCGCCGGACACGGGGCCGAGGAGGGCGATGAGCAGGCCGAGGCCGACGGCGGAGGCGAGGGCGTTGGCGAGCAGCCGGACGCCGAGGTCCTGGCTGAGGGAGTCGGCGCGGATGCCGGAGCCGACGATGACGGCGAGGAGGGCGGCGGTACCGGCGAACTCGGCGGTGACGCGCCGGGCGAGCGGGGCAGGGGACAGCATCATGGCGGAAAAGGTATTCCGTTATGCGGAACGAAAAAAGGGGAGAGGGAAAGAGGGAAACTCCCTATCATCCGCTGGTGATCAACGACTCCACCCTCCTCGCGGCCGCCGTCCGCAACAACGCCGACTGGTGCGACACGATGTGCCGCGCCCACGGACTGACCGGCGCCTTCGGCACCCGCGCCTGGACCAGCCCGCGCCGCACCCCGCTCTACTACCCGGACGCCGTCACCCTCGACGCGGACGCCACGCCCGCCGACGTGCTCGCCGCGATCGACCTCGGCGCGCCCGGCGCCTCGGTCAAGGACAGCTACGCGCGCCTGGACCTCGGCCCCGGCTTCCGGCCCCTCTTCGACGCGCACTGGATCCACCGCCCCGCCGGCGCCCCCGAGCTCCCCGTCACCGCCGGCCACCGGCCCGTCCGCACCCCGGACGCCCTCGCCGCCTGGGCGCTCGCCTGGAGCGACGGCGACGCGGAGGAGGCCGCGCTCTTCCGGCCGGAGCTGCTCGCCGACCCGGCCACGACCGTCGTCGGGGCCTACGACCCCGCCGGCCGGGTCCTCGGCGGCGCCGTCCTCACCGAGTCGGCCGGCGTCACCGGCGTCTCCAACCTCTTCACCGTCGCCGACGTCCCCGCCGCCCACGCCTGGTCCGGCGCCCTCGCCCACGCCGCCCCCGGCCTCCCGGTCGTCGGCTACGAGTCGGGCGACGCCCTGACGGACGCGAAGGCGGCGGGCTTCGCGGAGCTGGGCGTGCTGCGGATCTGGCTGGCGGCGTAGCCCGGCCCCGGGCTCCCGGGCCCGGCCCCGCCGGGAACTCTCCGCCGCTTGGTCCCGGTTGTCCGTCCCGGCGGCTACCGTCGGGGCATGGAAGGCATCGGAGACACCAAGGGCATCAGCGACATCAACGGCACCGGCGGCACCGGCGGCACTGACGACATCAACGGCACCGACGGCATCAACGGCTTCGACGGCACCCCCGGCACCCCCGGTACCCCCGGCGCCGACAGCACCCCCGGCTACGACGCCGACGCCACCGCGCGCTGGGCCGCCGAGCCCGACAAGCGGCCCGGGCGCACCGCCTTCCAGCGCGACCGGGCCCGGGTCCTGCACTCCGCCGCGCTGCGCCGGCTCGCCGGCAAGACCCAGGTCGTCACCCCCGGCACGCTCAGCCACGCCTGGGACGCCAGCCCCCGGACCCGGCTCACCCACTCCCTGGAGTGCGCCCAGGTCGGCCGGGAGCTCGGCGCGGCCCTCGGCTGCGACCCCGACCTCGTCGAAGCCGCCTGCCTCGCCCACGACATGGGCCACCCGCCCTTCGGGCACAACGGGGAGCAGGCGCTCAACGACTTCGCCAAGGACTGCGGCGGCTTCGAGGGCAACGCCCAGTCGCTGCGCCTGCTCACCCGCATCGAGCCCAAGCGCTTCGTCACCGACCCCGCCACCGGCGCCCAGGTCAGCGTCGGGCTCAACCTCACCCGCGCCGCCCTCGACGCCGCCACCAAGTACCCCTGGGGCCGGGGCGGGCACCCCACCGACCCCGGCTCGCCCAAGTTCGGCGTGTACGAGGACGACCTGCCGGTCTTCGCCTGGATCCGGGCCGGCGCCCCCGCCCACCGCAAGTGCTTCGAGGCCCAGGTGATGGACTGGTCCGACGACGTGGCCTACTCGGTGCACGACTTCGAGGACGGCCTGCACGCCGGCCACATCGACCCCGGCATGCTGCTCTCCGAGCCCGAGCGCGCCGACATCTGGACCGTCGCCCTCGGCCGCTACGTACCCGAGGACACCGACCCGCAGGAGCTCGCCGACGCCCTCGACCGCCTCGTCGACCAGGACTGGTGGCCGCACGGCTACGACGGCTCGGCCGTCGCCCAGGCCCGCCTCAAGGACGCCACCAGCCAGCTCATCGGACGCTTCTGCCTCGCCGCCGAGGGCGCCACCCGGCAGGCCTTCGGCTCCGGCCGCCTCACCCGCTACGGCGCCGAGCTCGTCGTCCCCCGCGAGACCCGCAACGAATGCGCCGTCCTCAAGGCCGTCGCCGACCGGTACGTGATGCAGCGCGCCGAGCAGGAGGCCCTCCGCGCCGACCAGCGGATCGTCCTCGCCGAGCTCGCCGACGCGCTCACCGCCCGCGCCCCCGAGGGGCTCGACCCCCAGTTCCGCGCCCTGTACGTCAGCGCGGAAGACGACCGTTCCCGCAAGCGGGTGATCGTCGATCAGATCGCCTCCCTCACCGACGCCTCCGCCCGCAGCCTCCACGCGAGCTTCCGCGCCCAGCGCGGGTAAGGGCCGTTCGCCCCCTTTCGGTGCCCCTCGCTCGTGCGGGACCCTCGCATCCAGGCCCCGAGGCGGACGGCCCGCGCCGGGCAGGGGCGTAGCGTAGTGAACCGGTCGCAAACAGGAGGAATGAACGTGGTCGACGCAGATCAGACCTTCGTCATCGTCGGCGGAGGGCTCGCCGGAGCCAAGGCCGCGGAGACGCTGCGCGCCGAGGGGTTCACCGGCCGGGTGATCCTCATCGGCGACGAACGCGACCACCCCTACGAACGCCCGCCCCTCTCCAAGGGCTACCTCCTCGGCAAGGAGGACCGCGACTCCGTCTTCGTCCACGAGCCCGCCTGGTACGCGCAGGCCGACATCGAGCTCCACCTCGGCCAGACGGTCGTCTCCATCGACCGCGAGGCCCGCACGGTCCGCCTCGGCGACGGCACCGTGATCCGCTACGACAAGCTGCTCCTCGCCACCGGCTCCGAGCCGCGCCGCCTCGACGTCCCCGGCACCGGCCTGGCCGGCGTGCACCACCTGCGCCGCCTCGCCCACGCCGACCGGCTGCGCCACGTCCTCGCCGCCCTCGGCCGGGACAACGGGCACCTGGTGATCGCCGGCGCCGGCTGGATCGGCCTGGAGGTCGCCGCCGCCGCCCGCGAGTACGGCGCCGAGGTCACCGTCATCGAGCCCGCCGCCACCCCGCTGCACCACGTCCTCGGCCCCGAGCTCGGCCAGCTCTTCGCCGACCTGCACGCCGACCACGGCGTCCGCTTCCACTTCGGCGCCAAGATCACCGAGATCACCGGCCAGGACGGCATGGTCCTCGCCGTCCGCACCGACGACGGCGAGGAGCACCCCGCCCACGACGTGCTCGCCGCCGTCGGCGCCGCCCCGCGCACCGTCCTCGCCGAGAACGCCGGGCTCGCCCTCGTCGACCGCGCCGACGGCGGCGGCATCGCCGTCGACGACGCGCTGCGCACCTCGGACCCCGACATCTTCGCCGCGGGCGACGTCGCCGCCGCCCACCACCCGTCGCTGCATACCCGGCTCCGCGTGGAGCACTGGGCCAACGCCCTCAACGGCGGCCCCGCCGCCGCCCGCGCCATGCTCGGACAGCCCGTCTCCTACGACCGCGTCCCCTACTTCTTCTCCGACCAGTACGACGTCGGCCTGGAGTACTCGGGCTGGGCGCCGCCCGGCGCGTACGACCAGGTCGTGCTCCGCGGCGACGTCGGCAAGCGGGAGTTCATCGCCTTCTGGCTGAAGGAGGGACGGGTCCTCGCCGGGATGAACGTGAATGTGTGGGACGTCACAGAGACCGTCCAGAGCCTGATCCGCTCCCGTGCCGCCGTGGACCCCGACGTTCTCGCCGACCCCTCGGTGCCCCTGGCGAGCCTGATCGGCTGAGCCGTCCCCGTAGAATTCACGCGTGGCAGGCAGGATCAACGATGACGACGTGAAGGCGGTACGGGACGCGGTCCCGATCGACGCCGTCGTGTCCGAGTACCTCCAGCTGCGCAACGCCGGCGGCGGGAACCTGAAGGGCCTGTGCCCCTTCCACGACGAGAAGTCGCCCTCCTTCCAGGTCAGCCCGAGCAAGGGACTCTTCCACTGCTTCGGCTGCCAGGAGGGCGGCGACACCATCGCCTTCGTGATGAAGATCGACCACCTCTCCTTCTCGGAGACGGTCGAGCGCCTCGCCGCCAAGGCGGGCATCACCCTGCGCTACGAGGAGGGCGGCTACAACCCCGGCCACCAGCGCGGCGAACGCACCCGCCTGGTCGAGGCCCACCAGGCCGCCGCCCGGTACTACGCCGAGCAACTCGGCTCCGCCGAGGCCGAGATCGGACGCCGCTTCCTCGCCGAGCGCGGCTTCGACCAGGCCGCCGCCGAGCACTTCGGCGTCGGCTACTCCCCGGCCGGCTGGGACCACCTCACCCGCTACCTGCGCGGCAAGGGCTTCACCGACCGCGAGCTGATCACCTCCGGCCTCTCCCAGGACGGCCGCCGCGGCCCCATCGACCGCTTCCGGGGCCGGCTCATGTGGCCGATCAAGGACGTCGGCGGCGACGTCGTCGGCTTCGGCGCCCGCAGGCTCCGCGACGACGACAACGGGCCCAAGTACCTCAACACGCCCGAGACGCCGATCTACAAGAAGTCCCAGGTGCTCTACGGCATCGACCTGGCCAAGAAGGACATCGCCAAGGTCAGCCGAGCCGTCGTCGTCGAGGGCTACACCGACGTCATGGCCTGCCACCTGGCCGGCGTCACCACCGCCATCGCCACCTGCGGCACCGCCTTCGGCGGCGACCACATCAAGATCCTCCGCCGGCTTCTGATGGACAACGGCTCGGCCCGCGTCATCTTCACCTTCGACGGCGACGCCGCCGGCCAGAAGGCCGCCCTGCGCGCCTTCGAGGACGACCAGAAGTTCGCCGCCGAGACGTACATCGCCATCGCCCCCGACGGCATGGACCCCTGCGACCTGCGCCTCGCCAAGGGCGACGACGCCGTCCGCGACCTCGCCGAGCCGCGCACCCCGCTCTTCGAGTTCGCCCTCCGCCAGATCGTGAGCCGCTACGACCTGGAGATCCCCTCCGGCCGGGCCGCCGCCCTCGACGAGGCCGCCCCGATCGTCGCCCGGATCAAGAACATCGCCTCCCAGCACGAGGTCGCCGTCCAGCTCGCCGGGATGCTCGGCATCCTCGACACCCAGTTCGTCGTCCGCCGGGTCGCCCAGATCGCCCGCTGGCAGCGCGGCGGCGGCAAGGGCACCGACCAGGCGGCCGGCCGGGGCGGCGCCCGAGGGCAGCGCACCTACGGCGAGGTCCAGGCCCCCGTCGCCCCCGCCGGGCCCGCGCTCAACCTGCGCAGCCCCGCCCACCGCACCGAGCGCGAACTGCTCAAGCTCGCCCTCCAGCGCCCCGAGCTGGTCTCCCCGGCCTTCGACGCCTACGGGATCGACGAGTTCACCGCCCCGCCCTACGCGGCCGTCCGCCAGTGCGTCCAGGACGCGGGCGGCGCCACCGACGCCCCCTCCGACTACCTCGACGCGGTCCGCGAGGCCGCCCCCGACGACACCGTCCGCGCCCTCGTCACCGAACTCGCCGTCGAGACGATCTTCGCCAGGACCGTCGACGAGGCCTACGCCGGCGACCAGCTCGTCACCGTCCGGCTGCGCGCCGTCGACCGGCGCATCCGCGACGTCCAGGGCACCCTGGCCCGGCTCGGCGCCCAGGGCGACCCCGCCAGGATCGCGGCCGTGCAGAACGAGCTGTGGGTCCTCACCCAGTACGGACAGTCCCTGCGCAACCAGGGCGCCGCCGCCCTCTGACGCACGGTCGGTCACGGCCCGGACTCAAAAAGTCACCGCACGCCCCTCGTGGCGGCGATGTGTCGTACCGCACACTGGGTGACGGTGCAGTCCCGCTGCCGTCACGCCCCCGAACCGGCAGCGATCACCCACCCTGGAGGTCGCCCCCCGTGCAGACCCAGACCGTCACCGTGTCCCAGGACCCCACCCCGGCCGAACTCGGCGCCGTCGAACGCGAGCACGCGGCCCCGCCCCAGCGGCGCCGCCGCGCCGACCCAGGCGCCGGCAGCCCCTCCTCCGACCTCTTCCGGCAGTACCTGCGCGAGATAGGCCGGGTACCGCTGCTCACCGCCGAGGAGGAGGTGGAGCTCGCCCGCCGGGTCGAGGCCGGACTCTTCGCCGAGGAGAAGCTGGCCCGCACCCCCGACCTGGACACCCGGCTGGCGCTCGACCTGGACCGGCTCGTGGTGCTCGGCCGGATCGCCAAGCGCCGCCTCATCGAGGCCAATCTGCGCCTCGTCGTCTCCGTCGCCAAGCGGTACGTCGGCCGGGGCCTGACCATGCTCGACCTGGTCCAGGAGGGCAATCTGGGCCTGATCCGCGCCGTCGAGAAGTTCGACTACGCGCGCGGCTACAAGTTCTCCACGTACGCGACCTGGTGGATCCGCCAGGCCATGTCCCGCGCTCTCGCCGACCAGGCCCGCACCATCCGCGTCCCGGTGCACGTCGTCGAGCTGATCAACCGGGTCGTCCGGGTCCAGCGCCGGATGCTCCAGGAGCGCGGCTACGAGCCCACCGCCGAGGAGGTCGCCGCCCAGCTCGACCTCGCGCCCGAACGGGTCGGCGAGGTGCTGCGGCTCGCCCAGGAGCCCGTCTCGCTGCACGCCCCCGTCGGCGAGGAGGAGGACGTCGCCCTCGGCGACCTCATCGAGGACGGCGACGCCGCGTCCCCCGTCGAGTCCGCAGCCTTCCTGCTGCTGCGCGAACACCTGGAGGCGGTGCTCTCCACCCTCGGCGAACGCGAACGCAAGGTCGTCCAGCTGCGCTACGGCCTCGACGACGGCAGGCCCCGCACCCTGGAGGAGATCGGACGGCTCTTCGGCGTGACGCGCGAACGCATCCGCCAGATCGAGTCCAAGACCCTCAACAAGCTGCGGGACCATGCCTACGCCGACCAGCTGCGCGGCTACCTCGACTGACCGTGACCGGCGGCCCGGTCCGTCAGTCGACCTCGGCGACCGCCTGCGCGAACTGCGCCGCGTACAGGCGCGCGTAGGCGCCGCCCGAGGCCAGCAGCTCCTCGTGCGTGCCCTGCTCCACGATCGAGCCGTTCTCCATCACCAGGATCACGTCCGCGTCCCGGATGGTGGAGAGCCGGTGCGCGATCACGAAGCTGGTCCGCCCGTGGGCGAGGCGCGCCATCGCCTTCTGGATCAGCACCTCGGTACGGGTGTCGACCGAGCTGGTCGCCTCGTCGAGGACCAGGATCACCGGGTCGGACAGGAACGCCCGCGCGATGGTGATCAGCTGCTTCTCGCCGGCGCTGACACCAGCCCCGTCGTCGTCGATGACGGTGTCGTAGCCCTGGGGCAGGGTGCGGATGAAGCGGTCCGCGTGGGCCGCCTTCGCCGCCTCCTCGATCTCCGCCCGGCTCACCTCGCGCGTGGTGCCGTACGCGATGTTCTCGGCGATGGTGCCGCCGAAGAGCCAGGTGTCCTGGAGGACCATGCCGATCCCGGCCCGCAGGTCCTCGCGGGACATCTTCGCGATGTCGACGCCGTCGAGGGTGATCCGGCCGCCGGTCACCTCGTAGAACCGCATCAGCAGGTTCACCAGCGTCGTCTTGCCGGCGCCCGTCGGGCCGACGATCGCGACCGTCTGGCCCGGATCCACCGCGAGCGACAGGTCCTCGATGAGCGGCTTGTCGGCCTCGTAGCGGAAGGACACGCCCTCCAGCGCGACCTTGCCCTTGAGGTCCACCGGCTTGTCGGTGACCGGCGCGTCCGGCGCCTGCTCCTCGGCGTCGAGCAGTTCGAAGATCCGCTCGGCCGAGGCGACCCCGGACTGCACCAGGTTCGCCATCGAGGCGACCTGGGTCAGCGGCATCGAGAACTGCCGGGAGTACTGGATGAAGGCCTGCACGTCGCCGATGGACAGGCTGCCGCTGGCCACCCGCAGACCGCCGACCACGGCCACCAGGACGTAGTTCAGGTTCGACACGAACAGCATCACCGGCTGCATCACGCCGCTGTTGAACTGCGCCTTGAACCCGGCCTCGTACAGCGCCTCGTTCTGCTCGTGGAAGTCCTTCCCGGACTCCTCCTGCCGGCCGAAGACCTTCACCAGCGTGTGGCCGGTGTACATCTCCTCGACATGGGCGTTGAGCTTGCCCGTGGACTTCCACTGCTGCACGAAGTGCGGCTGCGAACGCTTGCCGATCTTCGTGGCGACCACCACCGAGACCGGCACCGTCACCAGCGCCACCAGGGCGAGCAGCGGCGAGATCCAGAACATCATCACGAGCACGCCCACGATGGTCAGCAGCGAGTTGATCAGCTGGCCCATCGACTGCTGGAGCGTCTGCGAGATGTTGTCGATGTCGTTGGTCGCCCGGGACAGCACCTCACCGCGCTTGGCCTTGTCGAAGTACGACAGCGGCAGCCGCGCCAGCTTCGTCTGCACGTCCTCGCGCATCCGGTACACGGTCCGGTTGATCACCTTGATCGACATGCGGGTCGAGACCAGCATCAGCAGGCCGGCCAGCATGTACACGCCCAGCGTGATGCCGAGCACCTCGCCGACCGCCGTGAAGTCGATGCCGTGGCCGGGCGTGAAGTCCACCCCGCCCAGCATGTCCGCCATCCCGGAGTCGCCCTTCGCGCGCAGCGCGTCCAGGGCCTGCTGCTTCGTGGCGCCCTCGGGCATCTGCCGCCCGACCACGCCCGCGAAGATCAGGTCGGTCGCCTTGCCGAGGATCTTCGGCCCGACCACCGAGGCCGCCACCGACAGCACGCCGGCGACCAGCATCACCCAGAGCGAGCTCCGCTCCGGCGCGAGCTGCGCGAGCAGCCGCTTGCCGGAGCCCTTGAAGTCCATCGACTTGGAGTCGGGGCCCGCTCCGGCCATGGGCATACGTGGACCGGCCATCAGGCTGCCTCCGCCTCGGTCAGCTGGGAGAGCACGATCTCCCGGTACGTCTCGTTCTCCGCCATCAGCTCGTGGTGCCGTCCGGCGCCCACGACCCGGCCCTCGTCGAGCACCACGATCCGGTCGGCGTCCCGGATGGTCGACACCCGCTGGGCGACGATGACCACCGTCGCGTCGGAGGTCTCCTCGGAGAGCGCCGCCCGCAGCAGGGCGTCCGTCTCGTAGTCGAGCGCGGAGAAGGAATCGTCGAAGAGATAGATCTCGGGCCGCTGCACCAGCGTGCGGGCGATCGCGAGCCGCTGCCGCTGCCCGCCGGACACGTTCGTGCCGCCCTGCGCGATCGGCGCGTCCAGCCCCGCCTCCAGCTTCCGCACGAAGTCGGCCGCCTGGGCGACCTCCAGCGCGTGCCAGAGCTCCTCGTCGGTGGCGTCCGGCTTCCCGTACCGCAGGTTCGTCGCGACCGTCCCGGAGAACAGGTACGGCTTCTGCGGGACCAGGCTGACCGTCTTCGCCATCAGCTTCGGGTCCAGCTCGCGCACGTCCACGCCGTCGACGAGGACCTCGCCGCCGGTCACGTCGAACAGCCGGGGCACCAGCCCCAGCAGCGTCGACTTGCCGCTGCCGGTCGAGCCGATGATCGCGGTGGTCTCACCCGGCCGGGCGACCAGCCCGACGTCCTTGAGGACCGACTCCTCGGCGCCCGGGTACCGGAAGTCCGCGCTCCTGACCTCCAGGTGCCCGCGCCGCCCCAGCTCCGTCACCGGCGCGGCCGGCGGCACCACACTGGACTCGGTCCCGAGCACCTCCTCGATGCGCTCGGCGCACACCTCGGCGCGCGGCACCATCATGAACATGAAGGTGGCCATCATGACCGCCATCACGATCTGCATCAGATACGCGAGGAAGGCGGTCAGCGCGCCGATCTCCATCCCGCCGCTGTCGATGCGGTGCGCGCCGAACCAGACGACGGCGATCGACGACACGTTCACGACCGTCATCACGGTCGGGAACATCAGCGCCATCAGGCGCCCCGTCGACATCGACACCTCGGTCAGCTCGGCGTTGGAGCCCGCGAAGCGCTCGCGCTCGTAGTCGTCCTTCACGAAGGCGCGGATGACCCGGTTGCCGGTGATCTGCTCGCGCAGCACCCGGTTCACGGTGTCGAGGCGGGTCTGCATGGTGCGGAACAGCGGCCGCATCTTCCGCACGATCAGCGAGACGGCGATGCCGAGCACCGGCACCACGGCGAGCAGCACGGCCGACAGCGGCACGTCCTGGCCGAGCGCCATGATGATGCCGCCGACGCACATGATCGGCGCGGACACCATCAGGGTGAACGCCATCAGGACCAGCATCTGGACCTGCTGCACGTCATTGGTCGTACGGGTGATCAGCGAGGGCGCGCCGAACTGCCCGACCTCGCGGGAGGAGAAGGACTGCACCCGGTCGAAGACGGCGGCGCGCACGTCCCGCCCGAGCGCGGAGGCCGTGCGGGCACCGAAGTAGACGGCCCCCATGTTGCAGACGACCTGGATCACGGACACGCCGATCATCAGCGCGCCGAACCGCAGGATGTAGCCGGTGTCCCCGTTGACGACACCGTTGTCGATGATGTCGGCGTTCAGGGTCGGCAGGTAGAGCGTGGCGCTGGTCTGCAGCAGCTGGAGCACCACGAGCAGGGCGATCGGTTTTCGGTACGGCCGAAGGTGGGTTCGGAGGAGTCTTATGAGCACGGGTTCTACTATCGCCCGCACCGGTCCGGCGTTACGACTCGGTTTCCGGGCCCCACGGCAGCCCTGGCCAAGTCTTTACGAAGCGGAGGCCAGAGGTCCCGCCCCGGACGGGCCCAGGGCCCCGCCCTCACCCGCCGAAGGCCCCGGGGTGGATCTGCTCCCTCGTGGCGATGTACTGCTGCCGCACGGCCTGCCCGACGGCGAGCTCCTCGCCCGGCTCGAAGACCTGGGCGGCGGCGCCCTGCCAGGCCGGGGGAGCGGCCGGGGACAGCGTGCCCCGGGACACCCCGAGCGCCCAGGCGGCCTGCCGGGCGGCGCCCAGCGCCGCGTAGTCGGCGGGCTGGGGGACGACGACCTGCGCGCCGAACAGCGCGGGCGCGAGGGCCTGCACGGCGGGCAGCCCCGCGGCGGCGCCGAGCAGGAACACCCGGCGCACCTCGACGCCCCGGCCGCGCAGCACGTCCATGGCGTCGGCGAGGGAGCAGAGCATCCCCTCGAAGGCGGCGCGGGCCAGGTGCTCGGGCTTCATCGACTCGCGGCGCAGCCCGGAGAGGGTGCCGGCGGTGTGCGGCAGGCTCGGGGTGCGCTCGCCCTCCAGGTAGGGGAGCAGGACGAGGCCGGAGGAGCCGGGGGTGGACTTGAGGGCGAGCGCCGAGAGCTCGTCCAGCGATTCCGCGCCGAGCATCTCGGCGGTGCCGCGCAGCGCGCGCACGGCGTTCGAGGTGTGCACGACCGGCAGGTGCGTCCCGGCGGCGTCGGCGAAGGAGGTGATGGCGCCGGCCGGGTCGCTGAGCGCCTCGTGGTGGACGGCCATGACGGAGCCGGAGGCGCCGAGGGAGACGACGGCGTCGCCGGCGCCGAGCCCGAGCCCGAGCGCGGCGGCCATGGTCTCGCCGGTGCCGGCGGAGATGAGCAGCCCCTCGGGCGTGGTGCCGGCCGCCTCGGCGGGGCCGAGCACCTCGGGGAGCACGGCCTGGTGCCCGAGAGCCAGCTCGACGAGGTCGGGGCGGTAGGTGTTGCCTCGGGCGGACCAGTAGCCGGTGGCGGAGGCGGCGCCGCGGTCGGTGGTGCGGCGGGCGGGGCGGCCGAGGAGCTGCCAGACGAGCCAGTCGTGCGGCTGGAGCAGCATGGCGACGCGCTGGGCGTGCTCGGGCTCGGTGCGGGCGAGCCAGCGCAGCTTGGCGAGCGGGAGCCCGGAGTGCGGGACGACGCCGACGGCCTCGGCCCAGGCGGACCGGCCGCCGAGCGCCTCGACCAGGTCGGCGGCGGCGACCTGCGCCCGCTTGTCGTTGCCGACCAGCGCGGGCCGCACCAGGGCGCCCTGCGGGTCGAGCGGGACGAGGCCGTGCTGCTGCGCGGCGACCCCGATGGCCTCGACGCCTTCGAGCAGCCCGCCGGTGGCGGCCTCGCCGAGCGAGAGCAGCCAGGCCTGCGGGTCGACGTCGGGTGCCTTGGGGTCCACGGGGTGCGGGGCATGGCCCTGCCGCAGGACGGCACCCGTGTCGGCGTCACAGACGACGATGCGGGTGGAATCCGAAGAGCTGTCGAGTCCGGCGACTATCCCCATGACACATGATTCTGCCGTATGCGGGGCCCTGCCGGGGTCAGGTGTTGCTGGTCCCCCAGTCGTCCTCATCGAACGCGGAGAGCTGCCCGTTCCGCTCCCGCCGCGACCGGATCTTCTGCGCCTGGTCGCCGACGGCGTGCAGCGCCTTCCCGGCGGCCTCGCGCCCGGTCTGCGCGGCGGACTCGGCGGCGTTGCGCACGGCCGGGTTCTGCGCCACGGCCTGCGCGGACTTCTTCATCCGCTCGTACTGCTCGCGCCCGGCGCGGGTCCCGAGCACGAACCCGACGGCCAGTCCCGCGACGAAGATCAGCTTGTACCGCACGGCTGTGACCCTTCCCTGGAGCGCCCTGGGGATACCGATTGGCGGAGCACCCCCCTGCTTGCGCTAATCTATGTCTCGCAGCGAGCGACCGCCGCCTGGCAAGGCCAGTGGTGGATCCGTTCGTCGCAACGCAGCAATCCCCTGTAGCTCAATTGGCAGAGCAGCCGGCTGTTAACCGGCAGGTTACTGGTTCGAGTCCAGTCGGGGGAGCGCGATCCCCTGTAGCTCAATTGGCAGAGCATTCGGCTGTTAACCGGAGGGTTACTGGTTCGAGTCCAGTCGGGGGAGCAGAGCGGAAGAGGACCCTTCGGGGTCCTTTTTCGTTTCCCCGGGAACCACCGGCAGTGCCCCGGAGTCCTCTAGATCGAGCATGGCCGACCATCCGGAGCAGGAGATCGTATGAGCGGCTATGCTGCGGCAGACGGCGCGCACACTTGTACGCGCCGTGGTGTTCGGGGCGGTAGCTCAGCCGGTTAGAGCAGCGGACTCATAATCCGTCGGCCGTGGGTTCGAGTCCCACCCGCCCCACCACTGCCGTGGGCGCAGGAAGGTTTTGCCAGCCCTGCGTCCACGGTGCACCCCCGGCGACACGCGTCACGGCAGCGACACGCCGAGATCCCCCGAAAGCACGTACGGACGTGCCCCCGGAGCTCCCCTCACCCGCCCCCGACGGCGGTCAGGTGGTACGTCGTGTCGACCCGGAAGCCCTCCGCCGTCTCGCCGCTGATCTCCAGCACGTACTGCCCCGGAGCCAGCGGCGCGAGCCCCGCCCACAGCCCCCACGCCAGATGCATCCGCAGCCCCACCCGGAACGGGGGCGCGACGAACTCCTTCAGCGGAAGCGGAACCCCGTTGAGGTGCGCCGTCGCCCGCGTGACGTCGAGGCTCATCGCCTTCCGCGAGAACATCTTGCTGTGCTGCATGTTGAGCACAGGGAAGAACACCCGCCGCCCCGCAGGGAGTTCGCAGCGCCGCACGACGCGGCCGCCGTAGGTACCGGCGAGGAACCACAGGTCCTCCGGCTGCTGCCAGCCCGCGTGCTCCCCGGTCTCGTCCGCCACCGGGCTGACCTCGTCGGGCGCCGACAGGGCCCACTGCCACCAGCGGGCGGCGAGCACGCCGCCCGCCTCATCGGATATCTGCCATTCGCTCACGGCGAGACACCCTACGGGGTCGGGCGGCGTGTCCGGCGAGCCGAATCAGTACGTCAGGATCCCCGGGTCCGAGACGCCCGCCGTGCCCGTCTCCACGTGGCCCGCGAGGCGGCGGAGGTAGTCCGTGTTCGACGGGGTCGTGATCGTCACGTCGTACCAGCGGGCGGACGCCGTCAGGTCCAGGGTGCGGGTGACCGTCGAGTTCTTCGGGACCGTCACCGTCTGCGGCCCGCCCGCGTACGCGTTGACGAGGGTCAGGGTCGTGTCCGTCGGGGTCGGGTTGGTGAGGGTGAGGTCCAGGTTGCCCGTCGTGCCGTTGTGGCGGGCCGTGACCTCCGTGACCGCCGTCTTGCCGGGGGAGCGGAAGCGGCGGAGGAAGCCGTTCGGGCCGTGGACGGTGAGGTCGGTCAGGGTCTTGGAGTACTTGGTGTTCCAGGTGTCCGAGATCGACTTCGACGCCTCCGTCGTGTACGTCCACGGGACGTCCGTGCGGTTCGCCGACGTCACGTAGAACTGCGCGCCCGCCGACGGGCCGCCGCTGAAGGTCAGGCGGTACGTGCCCGCCGACACGTCCGCCGCGCCGTCCACGTACGGGGCGTACTTCAGGGGGCGGGTGGGCTTCGTGCCCGGCTCCTGGCGGGGCATCGTGCCGACCGCCGGGGCGGTGGCCAGGAAGTCGGAGTGGCGGTTCTTGTCCGGCGGGTAGTACGCGGCGGTGGGCGGGAGGGACGGCTGCTGCGTCTGCGTGCGGGTGAAGTCGAACGCCGCCGTCAGGTCGCCGCAGACCGCGCGGCGCCACGGGCTGATGTTGGGCTCGCGGACGCCGAAGCGGGTCTCCATGAAGCGGATCACCGACGTGTGGTCGAAGGTCTCCGAGCAGGTGTAGCCGCCGGTGGACCAGGGGGAGACGACGATCATCGGGACGCGCGGGCCCAGGCCGTAGGGGCCGGCCGCGTAGCCCGTCTTGCCGCCGAAGTAGTCGAGGGCGGTGGCGGTGGTCGAGAGGCCCTGTGCCGTCGAGCCCGGCGCGTACGGCGGGACCACGTGGTCGAAGAAGCCGTCGTTCTCGTCGTACGTGATGAACAGCGCCGTCTTCGCCCAGACGTCCGGGTTCGAGGTCAGCGCGTCCAGCACCTGCGACACGTACCAGGCGCCGTAGTTCGAGGGCCAGTTGGCGTGCTCCGAGAACGCCTCGGGGGCCGCGATCCAGGAGATCTGCGGGAGCGTGCCCGCCTTCACGTCGGCGCGGAGCCTGTCGAAGTAGCCCTCGCCCGCCTTCGCGTTGGTGCCCGTGCGGGCCTTGTCGTAGAGCGGGTTGCCCGGCTGCGCGTTGCGGTAGGTGTTGAAGTAGAGGAGGGAGTTGTCGCCGTAGTTGCCTCGGAAGGCGTCGTTGATCCAGCCCCAGGAGCCCGCCGCGTTCAGGCCGTCGCCGATGTCCTGGTAGATCTTCCAGGAGACCCCGGCCGACTGGAGGCGCTCCGGGTAGGTCGTCCAGCCGTAGCCCGCCTCGGCGTTGTTGAGGACCGGGCCGCCGCCCGTGCCGTCGTTGCCGACGTATCCCGTCCACATGTAGTAGCGGTTCGGGTCGGTCGCCCCGATGAACGAACAGTGGTACGCGTCGCAGATCGTGAACGCGTCCGCCAGCGCGTAGTGGAACGGGATGTCCTCGCGGGTCAGGTAGGCCATCGTGGCCTTGGTCTTGGCGGGGATCCAGTTGTCGTACTTGCCCTTGTTGAAGGCGCTCTGGCCGCCCTGCCAGTCGTGGTTGAGGCCCTGGAGGTACTCCATGCCCAGCTTGTCGCTGGTCGGCCGGAACGGCAGGGTCACCTTGCTGCCGTCCGACTGGTTCCACACCGACTTGCCGCTGGGCAGCGTCACCGGGCGCGGGTCGCCGAAGCCCCGTACGCCCTTCATCGCACCGAAATAGTGATCGAAGGAACGATTCTCCTGCATCAGGACCACGATGTGCTCGATGTCCTGGATCGTGCCGGTCGTGCCCTGCGCCGGGATGGCGGCGGCCCGGGCGATGCTGTCCGACAGCATGGTGAACGCGGCGGTGCCGCCCGCGAGTTGCAGGAAGCGGCGGCGGTTGAGGTCGGCCATGGGGCGATGTCCTCCGGGGGTGGGGGCGAGCGGTGGGGGTGCGGGCGCGGAGCCGGCGGGCCGGCTCACGGGCGCCCCAAGGAGAGCGCCCCCGAGCCACCGCCCGGCGGCCGTCCCATGACTGCCCGCCGTACGGCAGGCGAATCCCCCGTGACCCCACAGGAACCCCCATACGCGAACGCCCCCCATGCGCGAAAAGCGCACAGGGGGCGTTCAGTTACGCACAGGGGTGCGTGCGGGGCCTCGGCCGCCGCGCCGTCGCGGTCCTACTCGACGACCAGCTCGACCTTGATGTTGCCCCGCGTCGCCTTCGAGTACGGGCAGAACGCGTGGGTCTTCTCCAGGAGCGCCGCGCCCGCCTCGCCCTGCAGGTGGTCCGGGAACTCCGCGCGCATCACGACCGCGAGCCCGAAGCCGCCGTCCGCCGGGTCCTTGCCGATCGAGACCTCGGCGGTGATGGAGGCATCCGCGATGTCGATCTTCTCCTGGCGCGCCACCACGCCCATCGCGCTCGCGAAGCAGGCCGCGTAGCCGGCGGCGAAGAGCTGCTCCGGGTTGGTGCCCTGACCGTTGCCGCCGAGGGCAGCCGGGTGGGCGAGGGGGAGGTCCAGGTGGCCGTCGGAGCTGACGGCGCGGCCCTCGCGGCCGTTGGCGGTGGCGACTGCGGTGTAGATCGCGTCCATGGGTGTTCCCGTCCGTTCTGTCCAGGGCTTCGGTGTGCTGCCTCCATATTTGTAGCGCGCTATTCAGTTGTGCACAACTTAATCGCGTGTGATCGGCGTCTCCCGTATCCTGGCTCCATGGACGGACGCACCGCCGACGCACCCGCCGCCGAGGACTTCCTGCGGCTCGACAACCAGATCTGCTTCTCCCTGCACGCCGCCACCCGCGCCTTCAACGGCGTCTACCGGGGCGCGCTCAAGGAGCTCGGGCTCACCTACCCCCAGTACCTGGTGATGCTCGTCCTCTGGGAGCACGGCGAGCTGCCCGTCAAGGGCATCGGGGAGCGGCTCCGGCTCGACTCCGGGACCCTGTCCCCGCTGCTCAAGCGGCTGGAGGCGGCCGGTCACGTCGAGCGCCGGCGCAGCCCCGAGGACGAGCGTTCCGTCGCCGTGCGGCTCACCGCCGAGGGGGCCGCACTGCGCGAGCGGGCCCTCGCCGTGCCGCGCCGCATCGCCGCCGCCACCGGCCTGGAGCTGGACGAGCTCGTCGGGCTGCGGGAGCGGCTGAACGCGCTCGCCGCCCGCCTCGACGCGGTCGACCCGGACCGGCTCGCGGAGTGCGTGGACGAGCGATAGAGGACCCGGGTCGCGGGCGGCGTGGGGTGCCGGGCCCCACTCGGGCCGCCCGTGTATCCGTCACATAAATGTAAGGATCGGTTTACGTGTTCGGTCCTATACTCCCTCCATGGTCGACATCACCCTCAGACGCGCCACCGCGGACGACGCCAAGCGCCTCACCCAGATCGTCCGCAAGTCCGGCGCCTACCGGGGCGACTACGCCGCCATGGTCGACGGCTACGTCGTCGGCGCCACCTACATCGAGCACCACCCCGTCTACGCCGCCGTCGACCCGCACGGCAAGGTGCTCGGCTTCTACGCCCTGCTCCTCGACGAGGCCGAACTCGACCTCGCCTTCGTCGTCGACGAGGCCCAGGGCCTCGGCGTCGGACGGCTGCTGATCGGGCACATGGTGGAGCAGGCCCGCGCCGCCGGACTCGACGGCGTCCGGGTCGTCGCCCACCCGCCCGCCGAGGAGTTCTACCTCCGCACCGGCGCCCGCCGCACCGGCATCATCCCGCCCGGCGGCCGGATCCACTGGGCCAGGCCCGAGCTCCGGTTCGACGTCGCGTGAGCGCCGTGCAGGCGCCCGAGAAGCGCCGGGTCTTCGCCGACCTGACCCCGCTGCGCACCTCCGTCCACTACCGCCGCCTCTGGTTCGGCAACAGCGTCACCTGGGTCGGCCAGGGCATGACGACCCTCGCCATCTCCCTCCAGGTCTACGACATCACCCGCTCGCCGTTCTCGGTCGGCCTGGTCGGGCTCTTCTCCCTCGTCCCGCTCGTCGTCTTCGGCCTGTACGGCGGCGCCGTCGCCGACACCGTCGACCGGCGCAAGCTCGGCCTCGCCTCGGCCGGCGGCTCCGCGCTGCTCTCCGCCGCCCTCGCCGCGGCGGCCTTCGCCGGCTTCCACGCCGTCTGGTTCCTGTACGGGATCGTCGCCCTCCAGGCCGTGTGCGCCGCGCTCAACGCGCCCGCCCGCAGCTCGATGATCCCCCGGCTGCTCCCCGCCGAGCAGCTGCGCGCCGCCAACGCGCTCAACTCCATGACGATGACCTTCGGCACGCTCGTCGGACCCAGCCTCGGCGGCCTCATCGTCGGCCTGGCCGGCTACCAGGCCGCGTACACCATCGACGTCGTCGCCTTCACCGCCTCCCTGTACGCGATGTGGCGGCTGCCCTCGATGCTGCCGGACCGCGAGGGCACCGAGCGGGCCTCCGTCCTGGACGGGCTGCGCTTCCTCGCCACCCGCCCCAACCTGCGCATGACCTTCTTCTCCGACTTCTGCGCGATGATCCTCGCCCACCCCCGGGCGCTCTTCCCGGCCGTCGCCGTCCTCTGGTACGACGGCGACGCCCGCACCACCGGACTCCTGGTCGCCGCACCGGCGTTCGGCGCGCTGCTCGGCGGGGTGCTCTCCGGCTGGCAGGGCCGGATCCGCCACCACGGGCAGGCGATCCTGCTCTCCGTGGCGGCCTGGGGCACCGCCATCGCCGCCTTCGGCCTCACCCGCGAACTCTGGCTCGGCCTGCTGCTGCTCGCCGTCGCCGGCTACTCCGACACCGTCTCGATGATCTTCCGTAACACGATGATGCAGGTCGCCGCCCCGGACGAGATGCGCGGGCGGCTCCAGGGGGTGTTCATCGTGGTCGTCGCGGGCGGACCCCGGCTCGGCGACTTCCTCGCCGGGTCCGTCGCCGACCTCAGCTCCCCGGCCGTGGCCATCACCGGCGGCGGCCTCGCCTGCGTCCTCGCGATCGGCCTCCTCGCCCTGTACGGGAAGGGCTTCCGGCGGTACGACGCCGAGCACCCCACCGCCTGAACGCGGCCCGCGCCGCTGGCGGTTGACCGCCACGGCGCATAGCCGCCAGTCGTCACGGGAGTCAACTCCCGCACCGCTGACCAGACTCCACGCGACGCCCGGAACCACCTCTTCCCCCGGGCGCCGAGGAGTGTGTCGTGATCAGACCTTCCGCCGGAGGGGGGACAGCCGGCCTGCTCGCCGCGGGGCTCTCCCTGCTGCTGCTCACCGTCGGCCAGACCCCCGCCGGGGCGGCGGCGCCCGCCGCCGTGCCGGACACCTTCCGCAGCGCCCCGGCCGACCCGGGCGCCTCCGGCCCCACCGGCTCCGTCACCGTCACCCTCGTCACCGGCGACCGCGTCACCCTCGCCGACGCCGGCGGCGGCCACCGCACCGTCACCGTCGAGCGGCCCCCCGGCGCCACCGGGGCCGTCCGCAGCGAGACCGTCGACGGCAAGGTCACCGTCATACCCGACGAGGCCCGCCCCTACCTGGACTCCGGCGTCCTCGACCGGCGCCTCTTCGACGTCAGCGGCCTCGTCGCGCAGGGCGTCACCGGCCGGACGCCGCTCATCGTCACGTACGGGAACGGCCGCGCCGCCCGAGCGGCAGCCGCCGCCGCCCCGCGCGGCACCGCGACCGTGCGCGCCCTGCCCAGCATCGGCGGCGCCGCCCTCACCGTCACCGAACCGGGCGCCTTCTGGCGCGAGTTCACCGCCACCTCGCCCTCCCGCCGCGCCGCCGCCCCCGCCAAGGTCTGGCTCGACGCCCGGGTCACCGCCGACATGGCCGAGTCCAACGCCCAGATCGGCACCCCGAAGGCATGGGAGGCCGGGCTCACCGGCAAGGGCGTCAAGGTCGCCGTCCTCGACACCGGCGTCGACGCGGGCCACCCCGACCTGGCCGGCCGCCTCGCCGAGACCCGCTCCTTCATCGAGGGCGAGGAGGTCGCCGACCGCAACGGCCACGGCACCCACGTCACCTCCACCGTCGGCGGCAGCGGCGCCGGCTCCGACGGCAAGGAGAAGGGCGTCGCCCCCGGCGCCGCCCTCGCCGTCGGCAAGGTCCTCAGCGACGAGGGCTACGGCAGCGAGTCCCAGATCATCGCCGGCATGGAGTGGGCCGCCCGGGACGTCGACGCCAAGGTCGTGTCCATGAGCCTGGGGTCGCAGGAGCCCAGCGACGGCACCGACCCCATGGCCCAGGCCGTGAACACGCTGTCCGCCGAGACGGGCGCCCTCTTCGTCATCGCCGCGGGCAACTCCGGCGCCCCCGGCTCCATCGGCTCGCCCGGCGCCGCCGACTCCGCGCTCACCATCGGCGCCGTCGACTCCGCCGACGAGGCCGCCTACTTCACCAGCAAGGGCCCGCGCTACGGCGACCAGGGCCTCAAGCCCGACCTGTCCGCGCCCGGCGTCGGCATTCTCGCCGCCCGCTCCCAGCTCCTGCCCGGCAGCGGCCTCTACACCGCCATGAGCGGCACCTCGATGGCGACCCCGCACGTCGCCGGTGTCGCCGCGCTGCTCGCCGAGAAGCACCCCGACTGGACCGGCGCCCAGCTCAAGAACGCCCTCATGTCCAGCTCGAAGACGCTCCCCGACTCCGCCTACGACCTCGGCGCCGGGCGCGTCGACGTCGGCGCCGCGATCGCCTCGGACGTCACCGCCACCGGCTCCGCCGACCTCGGCTTCGTCGCCTGGCCGTACGAGACGCACAAGCCGGTGACCCGGACCGTCACGTACGCCAACGGCTCCGACGCGCCCGTCCGCCTCGACCTGGCCGTCGAGGGGATGCCCGAGGGCAGCGCCGTCCTCGCCGACAGCGCCCTGACCGTCCCGGCCCACGGCACCGCCGCCACCACCGTCACCGGCGACGGCGCCAAGGCCCCCGTCGGCTCCAGCTCCGGCCGGATCACCGCCCGCGCGGCCGGCGCCGTCGTCGCCCACACCGCGCTCGGCCTGGTCAAGGAGGAGGAGCGCTACACCCTCACCGTCCACGTCAAGGACCGCGACGGCGCCCCCGCCGCCGCCCGCCTCGGCGTCCAGCGGCTGACGGCCGGCGAGGACCCCTTCCCGGTCTCCGTCGACGGCTCCGGCACCCTCCGGCTGCGCCTGAAGCCGGGCACGTACTCCGTCGACACCTTCCTCGACGTGCGCGGCTCGCACGGCGCCGACTCCCTCGGCCTCGGCTTCCTCACCGCGCCCGAGACCGTCCTCGACCGCGACCGCGAGATCACCCTCGACGGGCGGCGGCTGCGCGAGATCCGCGCCGAGGTCGACCGGCGCACCGAGACCCGGCAGCTCCTGATGGAGTTCGACCGCCAGGCCAACGGCGTCTCCTACGGCGGCGCCGTCCAGGTCCCCACGACCTACGACTCCGTCTTCGCCGCGCCCACCGCGAAGCCCGCGACCGGCTCCTTCGAGTACCGGACCGTCTGGCGGCTCGGCAAGCCGATGCTGGAGGCGACGGCGGGCGGCACCCGGCTCGCCGAGGCCACCGTCCAGCCCGGCGGCGCCCTCCCCGAGGGCACCCGGCGGCTCAAGGTCGCCGACGCGGGTACCGGCACCCCCGCCGAGTACGCCGGCAAGGACGTGCGCGGCAAGGCCGTCCTGGTCCGCCGCACCGACGGCGCCGACCCCGTCGCGCTCGCCCAGGCCGCCCAGGACGCGGGCGCCGGGGCCCTGTTCGTCACCGACGACGTGCCGGGCCGCCTGATGGCCTGGTTCGGCACCGCCGACTACCAGGACCGGCCGCTCGCCGTCGCCACCGTGAACACCGCCGACGCCGCCCGCCTCGCGCGCGCCGCTGCCCGGGGCACCCGGCTCGACCTCACCGGCACCCGGCTCACCCCGTACACGTACGACCTCTCCGAAGGGCACCCCGGCGCCATCGGGACCGACCTGGTCTTCCGGCCGGGACGCAAGGAACTGGCCACGATCCGCTCGACGTTCCACATGCCGACGGCCCGCCAGGAGACCGGCGGCGAGTTCCGCTACTCGCTCACCGACACCTTCCGGATCGGCTTCGGCTTCAAGGAGCGGATCGACTTCCCCGCCGAGCGCACCGAATACGTCTCCACCGGCACCGGCCAGTACTGGCACGAGTCCGTCGACCTCGGCGACTCCCTGGAACAGCGCGGCGGCCGGTCCGTCTACCGGGGCGGCACCACGAGCGAGCTGGCGTGGTTCAAGCCGGTCTGGCACCCCTGGCTCGGCACCGGGCTCGGCTGGGGCCAGCAGCGCAGCGGCAACGACCTGCGCTTCAACACCCCCGGCTGGGGCGACTCCGGCCCCGACCACACCGGCTTCGGCGACGTGTGGAACGACGACACCATGACCCAGTACACCGAGGTGTACGTGAACGGGGTCCGCGTCGACCGCCGCAAGAGCTCCGGCGCCTACGCCTGGGACGCCCCCGCCGAGGAGGCCGCGTACAAGGTCGTCACCGACACCGCGCTCGACCCGGCGCGCTGGCGGCTCGGCACCCGGGGCCACGCCGAGTGGACCTTCCGGTCCGCCGAGACCCCGGCCGACGAGGTCACCTACCTGCCGCTGATCAACCTCGGCTTCGACCTCGGCACCGACCTCAAGGGCGACGTGCGGGGCGGCGCCCGCGTCCCGGTGAAGATCTCCGCCGCGTACGTGGCGGGCGCCACCGGCACCGGCCGGATCGGCGGCGGCACGCTGGAGGTCTCCTACGACGAGGGGAAGACCTGGAGCAAGGTCCCGCTCGACCGCTCCTGGCGCGGCGAGCTGCGTGTTCCGCGCGCGGCGGGCTCCGTCTCGCTGCGGGCCGGCGCCCACGACGACCGGGGCGGCGCCGTCACCCAGGAGCTCATCCGGGCGGTGGGCGTGAACTAGCGAACGCGCCGCCCGAACGGGTATCCCGCACCCCGGTCAGGGCGCGGGCGCTTGCCGAAGGACTATGCCCCGGCGAGGCTCCGGTCGAGCAACTCCGCTCTTCAGGAGGTTTTCATGCGCAAGTTCATCGCCACGGCCGCTCTGGCCGCCGCCGTCGTCCTCTCGGGTTCGGGCACGGCCTTCGCCCACGGGTACGGCGACGAGGGCGACGGCGACGTCAACGTCGTGACCGTGGTGGACAACACGGTCGTCGTCTGTGGGGACTTCAGCTACTGCGCGGGCGACATCGGCTGACCTGACCCGTCATCCGGCTCGGCGCGGGGCCCCCTCTTCCGGGAGGGGGCCCCGTGCCGTTCCGGGGCCGGGGCCGGGGCCGGGCCCGAGCCCGGGGCGGGGGCGGCCAGGCCCTGGATCACACCCAGTTCCAGCAGGTCCGAGGGGCGCAGCCGCAGGTGCTCCGCCGTCTCCGGGACCCGGTCGGGGCTCCGCTTCAGGATCTGCGCGGCCAGTTCCGGGGCGATGACGGAGAAGTAGGAGCCCGGCGCGGCCCACGTGTTGCCCGGGGCGGCCAGCGCGAGCGCGCCGCCCGAGCCGCCCTCGCCGATCAGCAGCGAGGTCACGGGGGTGCGGGCCTCCGCGATCGCCGTGAACGCCTCCGCGATCGCCGGGCCCGCGCCCGCCCGCTCCGCCGCCGCGTCGTTCGCCGCGCCCGGGGTGTCGATCAGGGTCAGGACCGGGATGCCCAGCCGGCCGGCCAGCCGCACCAGCCTCGCGGCGGTCCGGAAGCCCGCCGGGCGGGTCGCCCCGCCGTTCTGCGCCGCGTACGCCACGACCCGGCCCTCGTGCAGGCCGAAGCCGCACTCCACCCCGGGGTCCGCGCCGCCGGCCCGGTCGCCGCTGATCGTGGCGCGTTCCGTGAAGTACGCGTCCAGGTAGGCGGGTGCGCGCGGCCGGGTCTGGGCGCGGGCCGCCCGCACCGCCTGCCAGCCGGTGGCGGGGTGCGCCGCCGGACCCAGGGCGTGGGGGACCTCCGCCGGCGCCTCGGTGGGTGCCCTCCCCGCCGTCGTCCCCTCCCCGAGGAGGCGGAGCCAGAGGGCGACGGCCGCGCGGAGGTCCTCCGGTCGTACGAGGGCGTCCACGTGGCCGTGGGCGTGCTGGTCCTCCGCCGTGTACGCGGCCGGGTCGGCGTCCGGTGGGCGGACCCGGGAGCCCGCGAAGGCCACCTGCGCGGCGGGCAGGGCCAGGACCACGTCGGCGCCCGCCCCCACGGTGGCCCAGCCGCCGCCGGTCGAGGGGTCGCGCAGCACCGTCACATGGGCCACACCCGCCGCGCGCAGCCGCGCCGCCGCCGCGGCGATCCGCTGGAGCTGGGTGAGGGCGATCATGCCCTCCTGCATCCGGCTGCCGCCCGTCGCCACCAGGGAGAGCAGGGGCAGGCGGAGGCGGGCGGCCGTGTCGTAGGCGGCCACGAGGCGGTCGCCCGCCGCACGGCCGAGCGAGCCGCCGAGGAAGCCGAATTCGAAGACCGCCAGGACGCAGGGCCGGCCGCCGACGGTCGCCCTGCCGTACGCCACGGACTCGTCCGCGCCGGTGCGTTCGGCGGCGCGGGCCCGGGAGGCGTCGTAGCCGGTCCAGCCGAGGGGGCCGTCGGGCGGCAGGCCGGCGGACGGTGCCGGGGCCGGTGCGAAGGAGTCGGCGACCAGGGCGACGGCCTCGCGGGCGGTGAGCCGGTCAGCCATCGAGGGCCTCCGGGAGCGCCTTCTTGAGGACCTTGCCGAGGTCGTTGCGGGGCAGGGCGGTCAGGTAGCGGACCTCGCGCGGGCGCTTGTGGGGGGCCAGCAGTGCCGTCACGTGGGCGGCCAGCTCCTCGGGCCCGGGCGGCCGGGCGGGGTCGGCGGGGACCACCCAGGCCACGATCCGCTCGCCGAGGTCGGGGTCGGGCGCGCCGGTGACGGCCGCCTCGCGCACCCCGGGGTGGTCGAGCAGGGCGTTCTCGATCTCGCCCGCCCCGATCTTGTAGCCGCCGCTCTTGATGAGGTCGGTGGCCTTGCGGCCGACGATCCGGACGTGGCCGTCGGCGTCCCGGACCGCCATGTCCCCGGTCCGGAACCAGCCGTCCTCGGTGAACGCCGCCCCGGTCGCGTCGGGGCGGCCGAGGTAGGCCGTGAAGAGGTTCGGGCCCCTCACCTGGATCTCGCCCACCGTCTCGGTGGGGGTCGGGAGGGGGGTGCCGTCCTCGTCCACCAGGCGCAGTTCGACGCCGTGCAGGGGGACTCCCACCGAGCCCGGGCGCGGGGGCCCGGCCAGGGGGACCGAGGTGTTCATCAGGGTCTCCGTCATGCCGTAGCGCTCGATCACCGTGCGGCCGGTCGCGGCGGTGATCCGCTCGTGGTCGCGCACGGGCAGCGCCGCCGAGCCGGAGACCAGCAGCCGGGCGCCGGCGAGGGCCTTGGCGAGCGCCGGGTCGTGGGGGAGGGCCTCGGCCAGCCGGTGGTACATGGTGGGGACGCCGAACAGCATCGTGCCCCCGCCGGCGCCGAGTTCCCGGGCGACGCCCTCGGGGGAGAAGGCGCCCAGGTGGCGGACCTCGCCGCCGCGGCGCAGCGGGCCGAGGACGCCGAGGACCAGGCCGTGCACGTGGAACAGCGGCAGGGCGTGCACGAGCACGTCGTCGGCGGTCCAGCGCCAGGCGTCCGCGAGGGCGTCCAGGGAGGCGGCGATCGCGCGGCGGGAGAGGACCACGCCCTTGGGCGGGCCGGTGGTGCCGGAGGTGTAGACGATCAGGGCGGGGGATTCGGGGGTGCCGGGTGCTTCCTCGGCGCGGCGGCGGCCGTGGGCGCGGATGTCCACGTCGATCCGGGCGAGGCCCGCGGTCTCGCGGGGCAGGGTGTCGGCCGCGGCGGTGAGCACGGCCGCCGGGCGGCTGTCGTTGAGGATGTGGTGCAGCTCCGCCGAGCCGGTCCGGGGGTTGAGGGGGACGGCGGGCACTCCGGCGAGCAGGCAGGCGACGACGGCGACGGCGGTCTCCGGGGTGGGCGTGGCCCAGACGGCGTACCGGCCGGGGCCGGTCAGCCGGGTCGCCAGGGCGCCCGCGGCGCGGGCCAGTTCCGTGTACGTCAGGGTCTCGGCCGAACCGCAGGGCGGTTCGGCCGAGGGCGGCCCCCAGGGCCGGGAACAGGGCGCTCATGGGGGCATTCTGCCCACGTGTCAGGGGCGGCGCGCTGCGACCTTGCTCACCTCGGGGCCGGGTCCCCCTCGGGCCGGACGTTCCGCATCCGGCCGTACGCGTAGACGCAGCCCGCGAGGGCGAGGTCGGACAGCAGCATGAAGCCGATCGAGTACGAGCCCTTGGCGCTGTAGATGGCGCCCATGACGAGCGGGGGCACGAAGCCGCCCAGGCCGCCCATCGCGCCGACGATGCCCGTGACGCTGCCCACCTGGGCCTGCGGGGTGACCTGGGAGACCAGGGCGAAGACGGAGCCGCTCGCGGTGCCGAGCCCGGCGGCCATCAGGAGCAGGGCGGTGGTGCCGCCGGGGTTCAGCGGCGGGTCGAAGGCCTGGACGATCGCCAGGAGGGCGACCACGGCCAGCGCGGCGGAGGTCACCAGGGCGGGGTGGACGCGGTCCGAGAGCCAGCCGCCGATGGGGCGGAAGACGACGGTGACCAGGGCGAATCCGGCTGCCTTGGTGCCCGCGTCGGTGGGGTCGAGCTCGTACCAGGTCTTCAGGTAGGTCGGGAGGTAGACGCCGAACGCGACGATGCCGCCGAAGCCGATCGCGTACAGCGCGGACAGCTCCCAGGTGACCCGCAGCCGGCCCGCCTGGCCGAGGCGGTGGGCGAGGGAGGCGGCGGGGACGGGGCGGTCGGGGCGGTCGGTGATGAGCAGGGCGGCGAGCACGGCGTACGCGGCGAGGGCGACGGCGACGACGAGGAAGGGGAGGTTCTCGCCGTGCTTCGCGATCCTCGGGGTGAAGTAGCCGGACAGGGCCACGCCGCCCATGCCCATGCCGAAGACCCCGAGGGCGAAGCCCCGCTTGGCGGGCGGGAACCAGGAGTTGACCAGCGGGATGCCGATGGCGAACGTGGTGCCGCCGATGCCGAGCAGGAAGCCGACGACCAGCATCAGGGCGTACGAGTCCTTGACGACGGTCAGCAGCAGTACGGGCACGATGGTGAGCGCCGAGGCGAGCGGGAACATCTTCCGCGCGCCGTACCGGTCGGTGAGCGCGCCCGCGGGGATCCGGCCGAGCGAGCCGACCAGGACGGGCACGGCGACGAGCAGCGACTGCTCGAAGGAGCTCAGCGAGAGCCGGTCCCCGTACCAGCTCGCGAGCGGGGCGATCAGGTCCCAGGCCCAGAAGGTGAGCGTGAAGCCGATGGTCGCCAGGGCGAGGTTGCGGTAGGCGGCCACGGGGATCTTCGCTTCGGTGTCCACGTCCCCAGTCAAGGGCGGGAGGCGCGCCGGTGCGCGCCGGGTTGCGCCGGACGGGTCAGGGCCACTCCGTGGCGGCGGCCGGGGTGCCGTCGTCCTCGACGCGCAGCCGCAGCCCGTCCTCGCCCGCCGACACCTCGACGGTCACGGAGCCGACGCCGGGGCGGCGGTGCGCGGCGGCGAGCGCCCCGCGCAGGGCGCCGAGCAGCCGGCCGGCGGAGGCGTCGTCGGCGAGGGTGTCGACCGCGCCGGAGAAGTGCACGGAGGGCTGGAAGCCGAGCAGGGCCGCCGCCCCGCCGGTCTCCCGCAGCACCCGGCCCCGGAAGGAGGTCGGGGCGTCCGCCGGGGGCTGCTGGAGGGCGAAGATCGTGGTGCGGACCTCCTGGATCGTGGCGTCCAGCTCGTCCACGGCCCGCTCCAGCAGGGTGTCCTCGTCAGAGGAGCCCTCGGTTCTGCGGCGGGTGGACTCCAGCATCATCTCGGTGGCGAACAGGCGCTGGACGACCAGGTCGTGCAGGTCGCGGGCGATCCGGTCGCGGTCCTCGTAGACGGCGAGCCGCTCCCGGTCGTGCTGCGCGTCGGCGAGCACCAGGGCGAGGGCCGCGTGGGAGGCGAACTGGGCGGCGAGCAGCCGGTCCACCGCCGTGTACGGGGCGTCGCCGCGGCGCCGGGGCAGGGCGAGGGTGCCGATGAGCTTCCCGCCGCTCTGCAACGGCAGCATCATCGAGGGCCCGAAGCGGCTGCGGACGTGGGTGGTCATCCGGGGGTCGCTGGCCGAGTCCTCGATGAAGACCGGCTCGCCGCCGAGGAGCTGGACCAGGACGGGGGAGCCGGGGGCGATCGCGGTGCCGACGAGGTCTCCGGGGTCGTCGGGGGTGGAGGCGGCGACGATCTCCATGCCGCCCTCCTCGGTGGGCTGGAGGACCACGCCGGCGGAGGCGCCGGCGAGCAGCCTGGCCCGTTCGGCGACGGTCATCAGGGCGTCCTCGGCGGGCTCCTCGGTGAGCAGCGCCGTGGTGACGGCGGCGGCGCCCTCGATCCACCGCTCGCGCTGCCGGGCGGTCTCGTACAGGCGGGCGTTGCCGATGGCGATGCCCGCCTGGGAGGCGAGGACGCGCAGCAGGGTGCGGTCCTCCTCGGTGAAGGAGCCCGCGCGCCCGCCGGTGAGGCGGAGATGGCCGAAAACCTCGGTGTGCACCCGGATGGGCACGTCGAGGACGTCGCCGTCGCCGTCGCGGGCGTCGCCGTCGCCGTCGCCGTCGCGGGCGTCGCCGTCGCCGTGCCCGTCCGGGTGCTCGGAGGGGGCCGGGTCGCTCCCGGCGCCGGAGGTGTACGTGTCGGTGACGGTCCCGCGCTCGGGGTCCAGGACCCCGAGCGTCCCGGAGCGGGCGCCGGCCAGCCGGGTCGCGGTCTCCAGGAGGTGCTGGAGGGTGTTCCGCAGGTCGAGCTCGCTGCCGACGCCGAGGACCGCTTCGAGCAGCACGGGGAGCCCGGGGACCGGGGAGGCGTCGGGCCCGCCGGGGCTCGGCTGCGGCCCGGCACCGCTCTCGTCCATGATCGACATGGGGTCATTGTCGTACAAAACACCCTGCCTGCGGCTATTCGCTTTCGGTCAGCGGGTCGAGTACCAGTGGCTGGATCTTCCCCTCCAGCATCGCACCCAGGCCCAGCACGGCGCAGACGTCGGGCCGCTCCGCGATGTGCACGGGCATTCCGGTGGCCTCGCGCAGCATCTGGTCGAGCCCCGGGAGCAGGGCGCTGCCGCCGACCATCATGATGCCCCGGTCCGCGAGGTCGGCCACCAGGTCCGGCGGGCAGTCGCGGAGCACCTTGCCGATGCCGTCCAGGACGGCGGTCAGCGGGGTCTGGATGGCCTCCCGCACGGCGGCGGTGTCGACGGTCACCGACCGGGCCAGTCCGGTGGCCACGTCCCGGCCGTGGATCTCGGTGTACGTCGGGCCCTGGAGCGTCAGGCCGTTGCCGTGCAGGGCGACCTGGAGCGGGCGCACCGACTGGCTCGGCAGCATCAGCTCGTGCTGGTGGCGCAGGTGCTGGATGATCGCGTGGTCGATGGCCTCGCCGCCGACCGGGACCCGCTCGGCGGTGACGATGGCACCGAGCGAGAGCACCGCGACCTGGGTGGTGGCCGCCCCGCACACCATGATCATGGTGGCGGTGGGCTGCTCCACCGGGAGCCCGCAGCCCACGGCCGCCGCGATCAGCGTGTCCACCAGCTCGACCCGTCGGGCGCCGAGCCCGACCAGGGTCTCCACGGCGGCGCGCTGGGCGAGCGGGTCGCTGTCGTGCGGGGTGCAGGCGGCGGCGCGCAGCCGGGGCTTGCGGCGGAGCTGGCGGCGCAGCTTGTCGCCCAGCAGGTGACGGAGCATCCGCTGGGCCATCTCGATGTCCACGACGGTGCCGCCGGAGACCGGGCGGACCACCCGGATGTAGTCCGGGGTGCGGCCGGTCATCTTCTCGGCGAGCGCGCCGACGGCGATCAGCGCGCCGGTGCGGGTGTTGACGGCGGCGACGGACGGTTCGTCGACGACGAGTCCGGCGCCCTTGACGAAGACCCGGGTGCGGGCTGCCCCCAGGTCGACGGCGACATGGCAGCGGCGCAGCTGCTCAAGGCTGACGGTCACGGCGTTCCTCCGGAGTGCGGTGCTGGCACGGGCGAGGCGGTGCGCGGAGCGCGGTCCTGTTGGCATCGTGCTGCCGCCCCGGCCCGGGCGCGCGTTGTGCTGCGCCGCCCGGGGGTGCCGCCTCGCTGACGGAGGGTCAGGCTCGGGTCAGCGCTTCGCGGGGTGTCGTGGGCGGCAGCCGCTGGAGCAGCCCCCAGGCGAACTCGGCCGAGCACGCCGAGCCGTCGGGCAGCGTCAGGCCCAGCCGGGTCAGCGCGGGGGAGGGCTGCTCGTGGACCCGGGCGCCCGGGAACGCCGCGTACACCTCGTCCACCGTGCACCGCCACGGCAGCAGGTCGGCCGCCGTGCGCAGTTCGGGTACGGGGGAGCCCGGCGCCCTGGTCAGGGTCCGGGACCAGACGGCGCGGCCGGGGCCGGCGCGGACCGTGAAGCGGAGCTCCGGCCAGAGCGGCACCGGCCACACCCAGGACTCGTGCCCGGCGGGCAGGCCCGGGACCGGCCGCCGGGCCTCCGGGGTGCCCAGGGCGGCGCGGTAGCGGTCGAGTTCACCCGGCCCGAAGGGGGCGTGCGCCCGCGCCTGCCAGCGCTTGTTCGCCTCGCGCATCGCGGTGCGGGTGGCGCCCAGCGCGCGCAGCGCGTCCTCGACGAGCTCCGGCTGGTGGTCGGCCATCCGGCGGAGCAGGACGAGCTGGAACTCGTCCGGCCCAAAGGGGGCGGCAGGGGTCATGCGGCCATCCTGCCCGAAGCGGGAGATTCGCGACGGCACGCCGTCGACCTGCGGTTTCCCTCACAGGATCCTCACTTCCCCGGCTATCTGCCGGGCGGACGGGCCGCATAGCCTGCGGGCGCCATGGACTACTGCCACTCGTGCCGAAGGCATCTCAACGGCGCTCTGGCCTGTGCCGGCTGCGGGACCCCCGCCGAGGAGCTGCGGCACCGCGCCCCCCGCCCGGCCGCCGCCCCCGAGCCGCCGCCCCCGCCCCCGCCCGCCGGGGCGGAGTTCGGCGCCGCGTACGAGCTCGGCCCGCTGGAGCCGCCGCGCCCCGCGCTGGGGCGCGCCGCCGCCCGCCGGGGTGCGCGCGGCGCGGGCCGGAGCGGACGCCGGGCGCGGGCCCGGCGCGGGCGGGCGGTCCTGCTCGGCACCCTCGGCCTGGTGCTCGCGGCCGGGGCGCTGAGCGCGGCGCGGCTGGCCCTGGAACCGGACGCGGGCGGCCCGGCCACCGCCGTCCAGGAGGCGGACGGCGTCGAGGCGCCCCTGGACCCCGAGCAGCCGGCGCCCTCGGAGAGCGCCGCGTCCCCCGACGGCCCCGAAGATCCCGACGCGGCCGGGAACACCGGGCCCCCGGCCCCGACGTCCACCGGCCGCGCCTCGCGCGGCTCGGACGCCACCAGAGCGGGCACGGGCTCCGGCTCCGGTGCGGGGGATACGGGGGATACGGGGGGTACGGGAGGTACGGGAGGTGTGACGGGCTCCGGCGACGGCTCCGGCGCCTCGCCGCGGGCCACCGGTGCCTCCCCGCGCGCGACCGGCGCACCCGCGGGGACGCCCACCGGGGCGCCCTCGGGCACCGCCACGCCCACGGCGAGCGGCCCGGCCCCGACGGCCCCGACGGCGACGCCGTCGAGCGGCATGCCCGCCCCGGCCCCGAGCCCGACACCGACGTGCACCCGCTTCCTGTGGTGGTGCGTGTAGCCGTGGCGTCCGGTGCGGCTAGACCGTGCCGAGCATCCGCTTCAGCAGGTCGCGCAGGAGGGTGCGCTCGGTCTCGGTGAGCTCGCCGAGCGGCTCGCGGGCGAAGCGCAGCGAGTCGCGCAGCCGGCGGGCGACCTCGCGGCCCTCCTCGGTGGGGGCGGCGACCTTGACGCGGCGGTCGGCCGGGTCGGGGCGGCGCTCGGCGAGGCCGCGGGCCTCCAGCCGGTCGATGATCCCCGTCACGTTCGACGGCTCGCACTTCAGCTTCTCGGCGATCTTCCGCATCGGCGTCGGCTCCAGGGAGAGCAGGCCGAGGACGCGGGCCTGCGCGCCGGTGAGGGCGTGCTGGGCGGCGGCCTCCTCGTACTCGTCGTGGTAGCGCGCCACGACGGTGCCGATGAGCTCCACGACTTCCAGCGTCAGGGGGTCCGTGCGTGTGGTGGGCATGGCCGCATCGTACTCCGATACTTGACAACATGAAATATTGAGGCGCATGGTTGTTTCAGTTCATGAAGGATTCTTAGGAGGCTCCGCCGATGTCCGCACTGCCCGCGTCCAGCCGTGAGTGGCACCTCGTCTCCCGTCCGCACGGCTGGCCCGTGCCCGCGGACTTCGCGCTGCGCGAGACCCCGGTCGCCGAGCCCGCCGAGGGCCGCGTCCTCGTGCGCAACCTGCACTTCTCCGTCGACCCGTACATGCGCGGCCGGATGAACGACACCAAGTCGTACATCCCCCCGTTCCAGCTGGACCGCCCCATGGACGGCGGCGCGGTCGGCGAGGTCGTCGCGTCGAACGCGGAGGGCTTCGCGGTCGGCGACCACGTGCTGCACGGCCTCGGCTGGCGCGAGTACGCGGAGGTGCCCGCCCAGCACGCCACCAAGGTCGACCCGGAGCTCGCCCCGCTCTCCACCTACCTCGGCGTCCTCGGCATGCCGGGCCTCACCGCCTACGCCGGCCTCTTCGAGGTGGCCTCCTTCAAGGAGGGCGACGCCGTCTTCGTCTCCGGCGCCGCCGGTGCCGTCGGCAGCCAGGTCGGCCAGATGGCGAAGCTCAAGGGCGCCTCCCGGGTCATCGGCTCGGCCGGCTCCGACGAGAAGGTCACGTGGCTCGTGGAGGAGCTCGGCTTCGACGCCGCCTTCAACTACAAGAACGGCCCGGTCGCCGAGCAGCTCCGCGCCGCCGCCCCGGACGGCATCGACGTCTACTTCGACAACGTCGGCGGCGACCACCTCGAAGCCGCGATCTCCTCGCTCAACGTGCACGGCCGCGCCACCCTCTGCGGCATGATCGCGCAGTACAACGACACCGAGCCGACCCCGGGCCCGCGCAACATGGCCATGATCATCGGCAAGCGGCTGCGCCTCCAGGGCATCCTGGTCGGCGACCACTACGGCCTCCAGCAGCGGTTCGTCCAGGAGGTCGGCGGCTGGCTGCGCTCCGGCGAGCTGACGTACGGCGAGACCGCCGTCCAGGGCATCGAGAACGGCGTGGACGCCTTCCTCGGTCTGCTGCGCGGCGAGAACACCGGAAAGATGATCGTCTCGGCGACCCGTTAGTCTTCCCTCAGCCGTCGCGATCGTGGGCGCGAGTCGCGGCGAACGAAGAAGGAAGACATCCGCATGTCCATCCAGCACTCCGACGTCCTCTACACCGCCGTCGCCACCGCCGAGAACGGCCGCGACGGCCGGGTCTCCACCGACGACGGGCAGCTCGACGTCGTCGTGAACCCGCCGAAGGCCATGGGCGGCTCCGGCGCCGGCACCAACCCCGAGCAGCTCTTCGCCGCCGGGTACAGCGCCTGCTTCCAGGGCGCCCTGGGTGTCGTCGCGCGCAACGAGAACGCCGACGTCTCCGGCTCGACGGTCACCGCCGAGGTCGGCATCGGCAAGAACGACGAGGGCTTCGGCATCATCGTGAAGATCTCGGCGACCATTCCGAACGTGGACGCCGAGACCGCCAAGAGCCTGATCGAGAAGGCCCACCAGGTCTGCCCGTACTCCAAGGCCACCCGCGGCAACATCACCGTGGAGCTCGCGGTCTGATCACGGGATACCGTAGAAGGGGGCCGCACCCCGACCGACCGAGGTGCGGCCCTCCTTCACGTGTGCCCGCGCCCGCCCGTCAGCGGGCCAGCAGAGCCCGTCCCACCAGGGCGAACGAGCCCTTCGGGTGGTCCCGGAACAGCGGCTCCGTGCCGATCAGCGCCACCGGGGCGCCGTACCCGGCCCGCCCGCTCACCGCCGCGGCCCGCCCGGCCGCGTCCGCCGGACCGCCCGTGCCGTCCGCCGAGGCCCGCCAGTGGCCCGCGACCAGCGGCGCGACCGGCGCGTACGTCAGCTCCGCCCGCACCCCCGCCCCGAGCCCGGTGAACCACAGCGGCCCGTAGACGAAGGCGTGCCCCGGGGCGCCCGAGGCCAGCGGGGAGTCCGCCGCCCGCACCCGCACCACCCCGTTGGCGTCCTCGTTGCCCGCGACGGCCGTGACCCGCAGCAGCCCCGCCGCCGCGTTGAAGGCGGCGCCGCCCGCCCCGACCGCGACCACGCCCGCGCCGCCCGCCCGCAGCGCGCTCCGCGCCGCCGGGGACAGCTCCGCCCAGTCCAGGCCCCGCGAGACGTACAGCACGTCTCCGGGCTCCCAGCGGAAGCCCGCGTTCAGCCGTTCGGCCGACACCGGGACCACCTCGAAGCCCATCTCCCGCAGCGCGAACAGCTCGCCCGACGCCGCCGAGGCCACCACCCGGGCGCGGACCAGCGGCGCCGTGCCCCGCTCCTTCGCGGCCCCGAACACCACCCCGTACCGCTCCGCGAGCTCCCGGGCCGCCTGCCGCGCCGAGCCCGGCACGACCGCCGCCCCGTGCTCCGTGCGGCGCACCGCGACCCCGCGCGCCAGCAGCGCGTTCAGCGCCGCCAGCTCCTTCGGGTCGTCCAGCCGCAGCAGCAGGTCGCCGCGCGGGGCGACCGAGCCGGTCGGCGCCGCCGTGTGGACCGTGCGCACCACGGCCGGCACCGGGCCGCGCTCCACCGTCCGCACCGTCGCGCCCCACAGCCGGCCCAGGCTCCAGCCCGAGATGTCGTACATCGTCGACACGTCGGCGCTGATGTCCCGGCCGTCCGCCAGGATCACGTTCGCGATGCCCCGCTTCGGCTGCCGCAGGTCCACCACGTACGAGCCGTCCTTCGCCTGCCCCACCCGCACGTCGTTGGCGAGCAGGTGGTCCACCAGCCGCGCCGCCGCGACCGCCGACCTCTGCGAGCGGCCCGCCGGGATCACGTACGCGCGCGGGAACGTGGTCGTGTACACGTCCTCCGGGCCGATCCCCGGCACCCCGGGCACCGTCTCCGGCGACACCGGCCGCTGCGGCTCGCCCGCCGCGCCCCGCCGGAAGGTCTCGATCTGGTCCGCGAGGACCGAGGCGCGGTGCGCGTCGGTGTAGTCGAGGGTGGCCCGCATCGCCGCGCCCGCGACCGCCGTGTTGATCGCCGAGCGGCGGCGCAGCTCGGCCACCGGCAGCGTGTCGTACTCCTCGTTGTTCACCGCCATCGGGAACTCGACGGTGTGCGCGGCGACCGCGCCCTGGAACGGCATGTACTGCGGGGTGAAGATCGGCGGCCAGTCGTCCCAGCCCTCGGGCATGTCCCGGAACGGGATGACGGCGGGTTCGACGCCGTCCTTCGCCGGGGTGTAGCCGAGCCCGTTGACGGCCTTCTCCATGCCGAGCGCGTTGGCGTAGGAGTTCTTCAGGAACAGGTCGTACTCGTAGTTCTCGCCGTGCGGCGGGGTGGTCGGCTCGATCAGGGTGCCGTTGACGTAGCCGTGCAGGTCCAGCATGACGGCCGGCTGCTTGTCGATGGCGATCCGGCGGATCGCCCGCGCCTCCGGCTGGGAGGCGGTGACGAAGTCGCGGTTGAGGTCGAAGCCGTTGGCGTTGGCGCGGGTGCCCGCGATCCGGCCGTCCGGGTTGGCCGTCACGTTCAGGTAGATCCGGGTCCGGGCGAGCAGCCCGGCGGTCTTGCGGTCGGTGGCGCGGGCCAGCTCCTCGATGAGCTTCAGGGCCGCGTCCGTGCCCTCCCACTCGTTGCCGTGGATGTTGTTGTTGATGAGGACCGGCGTCTTGTACGCGGCCTTGATCCGGGGGTCCTTCGCGGCCGAGGCGGGCGCGTTCTCGATGCGCTCGCGCATCCGCTCCTGCTCGCGGCTCTGCCCGGCGGACTCCGGCGCGGTGACGGTGACCAGGTACAGCTCGTGCCCGCCGGCCGAGCGCCCGGCGACCTCGACGCTGACCCGGTCGCCCAGCCGCTGGAGGGCGTTGAGGCGCGGCGCGAGCGCGTGGTACGGGGCGAGGCCCAGCTTCAGGGACCTGTCGGCCGGGTCGGCGGGCGGCACGGTCAGGGCGGTGCGCCGGGGATAGCCCGCGCCGGGGCGGGGCGCGGCGGCCGGGTCGGCGGCCGGGTCCGCCGCCCGGTCGAGGACGCCGAGCGCCCGGGGCAGCGGGGAGGCGGCGGTGTCGTCGGTCCCGCCGCCCTCCCGTACGGGATGGGGCCGGGGGCCCGGCGGGCCCGGCGGCGCGGCGCTCGCCGGGAGCGCGGTCAGGACCAGCGCCCCGAGCGCGGCGCAGGTCGTGGCGATCAGAACGGAACGGGGTCGTGCCATGCGTGCGAACCTCCGTGATGGTCCGATGATCATTACGGAGGGGTCTACCGTCTCAACTCGGGAACAACAAGAGGGCGTCCGGTCGACCGCCGTTAGGGTGACCACCATGCGCGATTTCGGGGTGGGTTTCGGTTACCTGGTGCAAGGTCAGAAGTGGGTGGGCCGGCACGGGCGGTGGTTCGGCTTCGGGCTGCTGCCGGGACTGGTGACCTTCGTCCTCTACGTGGGGGCGCTCATCGGCCTCTTCTACGGCGCCGACGACCTGACGGCCTGGGCCACCCCCTTCGCCGACGACTGGAGCTCGCCCTGGCAGGGCGTGCTGCGCGGCAGCCTCACCTTCCTGGTCTTCGCCCTCGGGCTCTTCCTCGCGGTGATCACCTTCACCGCCGTCACGCTCCTGGTCGGGCAGCCCTTCTACGAGTCGCTGTCCGAGGAGGTCGACCGCAGCCAGGGCGGCGACGTGCCCGAGTCGGGGCTGCCGCTCTGGAAGGACCTGTGGATCTCGGCCCGCGACAGCCTGCGGGTCCTGTTCCGGGTCGCGCTGTACGGCGTGCTGCTCTTCGCCGCCGGTTTCATCCCGGTGGCCGGCCAGACCGTCGTCCCGGCGATCGGCTTCTGCGTCTCGGGCTTCTTCCTCGCCGAGGAGCTGACCGCGGTCGCGCTCCAGCGCCGGGGCGTCGAGCTCAAGGAGCGGCTGGGCCTGCTGCGGGGCCGCCGGATGGCCGCGATCGGCTTCGGGCTGCCGCTCACCCTCGCCTTCCTCGTCCCCTTCGTGGCCGTGCTGCTGATGCCGGGCGCGGTCGCGGGGGCGACCCTGATGGCCCGCGAGCTCAACGGGGAGGCGGAGGCCGCCGAGGCGGGCGCGGGTGCCGGGGCGGGGGCGGGCGCCCCTTCCGGAGCCTGAGCGCCGGGCTCCCGTACGCCGGGCTCCCATACGCCCAGCGCCCGTACGCCCAGCCCCCCCGTACGTCCCGCCCCGCTCCCGTACCCCTCAGTCCAGCACCGGGTGCAGTTCCGGGCGGGAGTCCCACCAGGCCCGGTGGAAGTCGTTGGCGGGGACGTTCGCCAGATAGGCGCGGCCCGCCGCCCGGTACAGCAGCCCGGCCCGCCGCTCGGAGACCGCCGCCCGGTTCCAGGCGAGCCGGATGCGGCCCGTGATCGGGTCGCCCGCCAGCGGGCGCAGCACGGTCCCCTCGGCGGGCGGTGCCGTGGGCTGGCTCACCGAGATCGCCCGGCCGCCCGCGATCAGGTCGTAGTGCATCTTGCGGTCGGCGATCCGGTAGCGCAGCGTCGGCGTGAACCCGGCCTTGCGGCAGGCGGCGACCAGCGCCTCCGGGCCGCCGTCGTCGTCCTCCACCAGCGTCATCCAGGTCTCGCCCGCGAGCTCCGCGAGCTCCACCCGCTCCCGCGCGGCCAGCGGGTGGGCCGCCGACATGCGCACGCAGAACGGCTCCTTGGGGATCAGGGTGCGGGCCGCGGTGCCCTCCGGCAGCGGCACCTCGTGGTCGTTGCACTCCCCGTAGACGATGGCGTCGTACTGCCCGGCGCCGAGCATCCGGGTGAGCGTGGTCACCGAGTGCTCGATGCTGACCGCGATCTCCTGGCCCGCCAGCTCCCGGTCCAGCTCCCCGAGCAGCCGGTCCACCAGCACCAGCAGGATGCAGCCGAGCCGCAGCGTCGGGTGCGGCTCGGCGGCGCGGGCGCCGGCCGCGAGGGCGTCCATCTCGCCGAGCACCCGGCGCGCCTTGGCCAGCACGAACTCGCCGAGCGGGGTGGGGTCCACGCCGTGCCGCCCGCGCACGAACAGCTCACCGCCGGTGGCCCGTTCGATCCGGCGCAACTGCGCGGACAGCGCGGGCTGGGAGACCCCGAGGCGGGCCGCCGCGCGCCCCAGACTGCCCGTCTCCGCTATCCGGCAGACCGCTTCGAGATGCCTCAACTCCAGCTGCATTTCAGCAGCGTACGCAGCGGGTGAGGGTCGGCGGCAGGGTTCGGCGGGTCCGGACCATAACGCGCGTCTTATGTCCGGTGGGATGTCCCCGACTTGCCATGTCCACGCACATACTCGGGCGTCCCACCGTCTCCCCCCCCACCCTGATCGGAGCAGACGTGCACCCCACCAGACTCTCGGCTGCCGTCGCGGCGCTCGCCCTGACGGCGAGCCTCGCGGGCACCCTCGCGGGCACCGCATCCGCCGCGGCGCCCGCACCGCGGCCCGTACCGCCGGGGCACGGCAAGTCCCTCGCGCTGGCCGCCGCCGACCAGGCCGCCGACAGCGGGCTCGACGGACTGCGCCACGGAGTGGACGAGGAGCTCGTCCGCACCGCCGTCACCCCCTGGAGCGGCGGCCTGTACTACGCCACCTACCAGCGCACCTACAAGGGCCTGCCGGTGGCCGGCGGCGACGCCGTGGTCCTCTCCGACAGCGCGGGCAAGGTCCGCGACGTCACCTCCGCGCCCGCCCCGGCGATCCGGCTCTCCACCAAGGCCACCGTGAGCTCCGCCGCCGCACTGGCCACCGCCCGCGGGCAGCTCGCCTCGGTCGAGAGCGCGAGCACCCCGGAGCTGACCGTGCTCCTCAAGGGGAACAAGCCGGTCCTCACCTGGCACACCCTGGTCGTCGGCCGCACCGCCAAGGACCTGCCGAGCTCGCTGGACACCTACGTCGACGCCCGCACCGGCGCCGTCGCCCGCGCCACCGACAAGATCCTGCACGCCGACGGGCGCGGCTACCACAACGGCAACGTCACCATCGACACCGCCGCGGGCTCCATGACCGACACCAGCCGAGGCTCCTTCAAGTGCGGCGGCCAGAACGGCAGCGCCTACACCGGCTCCTCGCCCTGGGGCAACGGCTCCGCCAACGACCTGGTGACCGCCTGCGTCGACATCATGTACGCGGCCCAGCGCGAGTCCGACATGCTCAAGCAGTGGTTCGGCTACAACGGCCAGAACGGGCAGGGCGGCATGGTCCCGGCCCGCGCCGGGCTGAGCGAGGTCAACGCCTACTACGACGGCACCAAGACCACGTACGGGCGCAACCAGAACGGCACGATGCAGCTCACCGGCATCGACGTGGTGGCCCACGAGTACGGTCACGAGATCTTCGACCGGACCCCCGGCAGCTCCGGCTCGTCCAACGAGAACGGCGGCATGAACGAGTCCACCGGGGACATATTCGGCGCGCTCACCGAGCACTTCGCCAACAACCCGAACGACACCCCCGACTACACGGTCGGCGAGAAGCTGAACTTCCTCGGCGACAACAAGCCGATCCGCTACATGTACAACCCCTCGCTCGCCAACAACGACCCCAACTGCTACACCCAGTTGAGCTCGGGCACCGAGGTGCACGCGGCGGCCGGTCCGCAGAACCACTGGTTCTACCTGCTCGCCGAGGGCTCCAACCCGGGCGGCGGCAAGCCCTCCAGCCCCATCTGTTCCGGCGGCCCCTCCTCGGTGACCGGCATCGGCATCCAGAAGGCCGGCAAGATCTTCATGGGCGCGCTGCTGATGAAGACCTCGTCCTGGAACCACCTCGCCGCCCGCAAGGCGACCCTCTCCAGCGCCAAGAACACCTACGGCAGCGCCGAGTGCAACGCGGTGAAGGCGGCCTGGAACGCGATCGGCGTCCCGGCCCAGTCCGGTGAGACCGACTGCGGCGGCACCACCACCCCGGACTTCTCGCTGGCCCTGAACCCGGCCGCCGGCTCGGTCCAGCCCGGCGCCTCGGTCACCTCCACGGTGAACACGAGCACCACCGGCGGCAGCGCGCAGACCGTGCAGCTCTCCGCGAGCGGCGCCCCGAGCGGCACCACCGTCTCCTTCAGCCCGTCCTCGGTGACCTCGGGCGGCTCCTCGACGATGACCGTGCAGACCGGGGCGGGCACGCCCAACGGCACGTACGCGATCACCGTCACCGGCACCGGCTCGGCCACCCACACGGTGACCTACCAGCTGACCGTCGGCTCCGGCAACCCGCAGCCCGGCGGCTGCGACAACGCCGAGTACACCTACCAGGGCACCCTCGCCTCCGGCCAGGCCCAGGCCCAGCCGAACGGCTCGTACTACTACTCGGCCACCTCCGGCACCCACACCGGCTGCCTGCGCGGCCCGGCCGGCGCGGACTTCGACCTCTACCTCCAGAAGTGGAACGGCTCCGCCTGGGCCGACGTCGCGGTCGGCGGCACGGAGAGCGCCGACGAGGACATCACCTACAACGGCACCGCGGGCTACTACCGCTATGTCGTCCACGCCTACAGCGGCTCCGGCGCGTACACGCTGGGTCTGAGCGCCCCGTAAACCGGGGTCGGGGCGCCGTCGCGGACCGGGGGTTCCGCGGCCGGCGCCCCGAGCCGGACGGCCGGTGGTCCCGCACCGGTCGTCCGGCGTTTCCGCTTGCCGGTC
>NZ_JBVJDK010000002.1:0-131616 GCF_055582325.1 Streptomyces sp. NPDC042100 | reverse complement strand
TCCGCCGGTCCGCCGGTCCGCCGGTCCGCCGGTCCGCCGGTCCGCCGGTCCGCCGGTCCGCCGGTCCGCCGGTCCGCCGGTCCGCCGGTCCGCCGGTCCGCCGGCGCGTCCGCGCGTGCCCAGGGCCCGCGCGGACCCCGCGCGCCGGACGGCCGGTGCCTCCCCGTCAGCGGCCGTCCGGCACCTCCGCCAGCGCGTATCCCGGCTCCGTGCCGCCCGCGTCGGCGGTCCTGCGCCCGTCCGGGCCCCAGGCGCCCGCGTGCCCGGCCCCGACGCCGTCCTCGTTGGCCCCCAGCACGTTGCCGAGGACCACGTGCAGCCCGAAGTCCCGGGCCCGCACCGGGTAGACCGTCTCGAACGAGTCGTTGTCGGCGCCCAGCACCGAGCTCGCCAGATAGACCGCGCAGCCGTCGGCGGCGGCCCGCTCGGCCAGCTCCGGGAAGCGGTTGTCGTAGCAGGTCGCGGTCGCGAACCGGACCCCGTCGAGCGTGAAGCGCCCGTCGGCGGTGCCCGGCGCGAAGACCTCCGCCTCCACCCCGTACAGGTGCCGCTTGTCGTAGCGGGCGAGGAGCGAGCCGTCCGGCCCGATCACCAGCGTGGTGATGCCCGGCCGCCCCGAGGCCGTGCGCACCGGTCCGTTGACGACGGCCGCCGCCCCCGCCTCCCGGCAGGCCGCCCGCAGCGGTTCGAGGCGCGGGTCGTCCTCCGCCAGGACCAGGGCAGGGGTGTCCCGGATCAGGCTCGGCTCGTAGCCGGTCAGGGCCAGCTCGGCGAAGACGACGACCCTGGCCCCCTCTGCCCCGGCGGCCCGGACGAGCCCGGCGGCGGTGCGGACGTTGGCGGCGATGTCCCCGGCGACCGGGGCGAACTGGGTGGCTGCGACGATCATGGCCGCCATCATCCCGCGCCGCCGGGTAAGGATCAACAGAGCTGAGAGAGTATTAGCTCCGCCGTTCAGGCGCCCGCCGCCACCGTCACGATGGCCCGCACCTGGGCGATGACGTCCAGCCGGTTGCGGACGAACTCGGGGTCGGTCACCGTTCCGGTCGCCGGGTCCGCGTTGGCGGCGCCGAACTGGAGCACCGGCGTGTGGACGTGCCCGCCGGGCAGCCCGGTCAGGCCGAGCCGGTCGCGCAGCAGGGTGGCCCGGTACGCGATCTCGTTGGAGAGGTAGTTTCCGCCGCCGCCCGCCCGCGCCAGCGAACCGGGCGTCGGGCCGCCGGGCCGCACCACGGGGGTGTCCGTCCCGGCCGGGACCTCGGTCACCGAGGTGTTGTCGTAGACCGGGAAGCGCCCGGTCGCCGCCGCCGTGATCGCCGCGTACGGGAGGGTGGTCGAGGTCCACTGGGGCTGCGCGCCCGGACCGGCCACGGGCACGGTCCCGGTCTCCGCCGCGTTCTCGTTGTCGGGGAAGCCGCCGCGCCAGGCGCCGTTGGTGCGCTCGATGTCGAAGCGGCCGGGGCGGCCCTGGCTCACCGTGGTGAAGAGGTCGAGCTCCGGCAGGTGCGGGCGCAGCGTCCGCTCGACCGTGCCGTCCGCGAAGTCGGCCCAGCGGACCGGGAAGACGGCGGTCTCCACCCGGGCGAGCGAGCCGTCGGCGGTGCGCAGCCAGGTGCCGTCCAGGGCGAGCGCGGTGGCCCCGGAGGGGTTGCTGATCCGCACGTCCCGGTCGAGCGTGAAGGGGTCGAAGCCGGTCAGCAGGATCCGCTTGACGCCCTTGCCCGCCTTGCCGGCCGGGTAGCGGATCGAGTCCTGCCCGCGCGAGGCGCGCTCCAGCCGGTCCATGAGCCGGGCCCGGCCCTCGTCGGTGACGGTGAATCCCGGCCGCCAGCCGCGCAGTTCGCGGGTGAGGGCGAGCCGCGACCAGTACAGCGGCCGGTCGTCGTCCCGGGACAGGTCGCCGTGGAGCGGCCCGCGCCCCTGGGCCCGGTCGACGGCCCGCCGCCACAGCCCGGTTCCGTACCGTGCGACGGTGTCCTCGGCCTGCCGGACCGTGCGGGCGCGGGCCAGCGCCGCGGCGAACTCCGGTGCCAGGGAGTCGAATCCGCTGCGCCGCAGGATCTCCTGCGGCGCGGCCCGGTCGAGCCGGGCCTCCTCGGCGGTGACGGCGGGGGCGGGGGCGGGGGCGGGGGCCGCGAGGGCGGGTGGGGTCGCGAGGGCGAGCGAGGCGGCGGCGAGGGCGAGGGCGAGCGTGCTGCGTATCGGGGACAACGGAGGTCCTTCCGTGCGGCGGTGACGGGCCGCCGGAAGTATCGCCTCCCCTCCCCGACTCCCGCCAGGACACGCCCCGTTGTCCGTCAGGGGCGTCCGTCAGGCCGGGTGCGCGGGGCCCCGCTCGGGCCCTGTTCGGGATCCTTCTCGGGGTCCTGTTCGGAGTCCGCCTTGAGCAGCGCCAGGAAGTCCCGGAAGGAGGCCCCCATGTCCACCGCGTCCGGGTCCAGCAGCCACTGGTACTGGAGCCCGTCCATGACCGCCGTGAGCAGCGGCGCCACCCGCTCCGGGGTGAGCCCGCCGGGCAGGGTGTCGCCGTACTCGGCGCGCAGGACGCCCGCCATGTTCTCCCGCACCTGGGTGTAGCGCTCGGTGAAGAAGGCGCGGGCCGGGTGGTCCTCGGTGACGCTCTCGCCGAGCAGCGCGGAGAAGGTCTGCACGATGCCGGGCCGCATCGCGTTGTACTCGACCAGCGACTCCATCAGGTCGAGCCGCCAGCGCTCGCGGTCCCGCCCGCCGCTGGTGTCCCAGCGGTCGCGCTCCTCCAGGACGGCGACGAGCAGCGCCTCCTTGGTCGGGAAGTAGTGCAGCAGCCCCTGCTGGGTCAGCCCGACCCGCTCGGCGACCGCGCCGAGGGAGGCGCCCCGGTAGCCGCGCTCGGCGATCACCGCCAAGGCGGCGCGGACGATCTCCGTCCGCCGCTCCTCGCTCCTGGTCCGTGCCATCGCCCCGTCCCCCTTCCGTAGGTCCCTGACAGGAGGACCGTACGTCATGCCGTATCCGGCGTTATTGATAACGAAACGCTAACGTAACCTACCGATCTACAGGTAGATGGGGTCACCATGGCGACACCAGCACTTCAACGAGGAGGTACGGCCGTGCCGGAGACGAACGCGACGCCCGCGACGGATGCCGACGCCCAGCGCGAGGAGGCCGTCGAGGCGGCCCTGGCCAAGCTCGACCTGGACACCAAGACCCGGCTGCTCGCCGGCCAGGACATGTGGTCGCTCCCCGCGCTGCCCGAGATCGGCCTGGCCTCCCTGGTCATGTCCGACGGCCCGATCGGCGTCCGGGGCGTCCGCTGGACCGCCGACGACCCCTCCGTGGCCCTGCCGTCCCCGACCGCCCTCGCCGCCGCCTGGGACCCCGCGCTCGCCCGCCGGGCGGGCCGGCTGCTCGCCCAGGAGGCCCGCCGCAAGGGCGTCCACGTCCTCCTCGCCCCCACCGTCAACCTGCACCGCACCCCGCTCGGCGGGCGCCACTTCGAGGCGTACAGCGAGGACCCGTACCTCACCGGCGCCATCGGCACCGGCTACGTCCAGGGCGTCCAGGACGGCGGCGTCGGCACCACCGTCAAGCACTACGTCGGCAACGACGCCGAGACCGACCGCTTCACCGTCGACAACAAGATCGCCCCGCGCCCGCTCCGCGAGCTCTACCTGGCGCCCTTCGAGGCCATCGTCAGGAACGCCCACCCCTGGGGCATCATGACCGCCTACAACCGGGTCAACGGCACGACCATGACCGAGCACCGTTACCTCGTCAACGAGGTGCTGCGCGGCGAGTGGGGCTTCGACGGCTACAACGTCTCCGACTGGATGGCCGCCCGCGACACCAAGGGCGACATCGAGGGCGGCATGGACGTCGCCATGCCCGGCCCGCACACCGTCTACGGCGAGGCGCTCGCCGCCGCCGTCCGCACCGGCGACGTCGAGGAGTCCGCCGTCGACGCGGCCGTGCGCAACGTGCTCCGGCTCGCCGCCCGCGTCGGCGCCCTCGAAGGCGCCCCCGCCGCCGTCCCCGAGCCGCCCGCCGCGATCGACGGCGACGCCCTCGCCCGCGAGGTCGCCCGCCGGGGCTTCGTCCTCGTCCGCAACGAGAACGCCGCCCTGCCGCTCAGGCCCGGCACCGTCGCCCTCTCCGGCGCCGCCGCCCGCGACGCCCGCGTCCTCGGCGGCGGCTCGGCCCAGGTCTTCCCCGACCACGTCGTCTCCCCGCTCGACGGCCTCACCGCCGCGCTCCCCGACGGCGCCCTCACCTTCCACGTCGGCGCCGACCCCAGCGAGGAGCTCACCCCCGCCGACCAGGGCTTCACCCTCCGCGCGGTCTGCCGCGACGCGGCCGGGACCGTCCTCGGCGAGGGCACCCTGCCCAACGGCCAGGTCCAGTGGATCGGCGACGACCTCCCGGCCGGCGTCACCCACGAGGCCCTCGCCTCCATCGAGGTCATCGGCTCCTTCACGCCCCGCGAGACCGGCGAGCACTCCTTCGGCACCCGGGGTCTCGGCGCCTTCGCGCTCGCCGTCGCCGGGGAGACCCGCTACGAGGGCGTCCAGGCCATCGGCCCCGAGACCGACCCCTTCGAGGCCTTCTTCGGCGCGCCCGTCGAGCGCGCCCGGGTCGCCCTCACCGCCGGCGAGACCGTCGAGGTCTCCCTGCTGCACACCCTCGACAAGGAGTTCGCGGCCCCGCTCCCGGCCGTCATGTTCTCCTTCGTCCACCTCGGTCCCCGCCGTGACCCCGACGAACTGATCGCCGAAGCCGTCGAGGCCGCCCGCGCCGCCGAGACCGCCGTCGTGGTCGTCGCCACCACCGAGCGCGTCGAGTCCGAGGGCTTCGACCGCAAGGACCTCGCCCTCCCGGGCCGCCAGGACGACCTCGTCCGGGCCGTCGCCGCCGCCAACCCGAACACCGTGGTCGTCGTCAACGCCGGCTCCCCGGTCGAGCTGCCCTGGCGCGAGGAGGTCGCCGCCGTCCTGCTCAGCTGGTTCCCCGGCCAGGAGGGCGGCGCCGCACTCGCCGACGTCCTCACCGGCGCCGAGGAGCCCGGCGGCCGGCTGCCCACCACCTGGCCCGTCGCCCTCGCCGACGTCCCCGTCACCGAGGTCACCCCGACCGACGGCGAACTCCACTACGAGGAGGGCGTGTTCATCGGCTACCGGGCCTGGGACAAGGCCGGTGCCGTCCCCGCGTACGCCTTCGGCCACGGCCTCGGCTACACCACCTGGACGTACGACTCCCTCGTCGTCACCTCGGACACCGCCACCGTCCGCCTCACCAACACCGGCGAGCGCACCGGCCGCGAGATCGTCCAGCTCTACCTGGCCCCGGTCAACGACTCCGTCGAGCGCCCGGCCCGCTGGCTGGCCGCCTTCGCGAGCGTCGAGGCGGGCCCCGGCGAGACCGTCGAGACGACCGTCGAACTGCCGCGCCGCGCCTTCGAGATCTGGGACGAGGAGACGAACGCCTGGACCCTCGTCACCGGCGGCTACCAGGTCCTGGCGGCGCACTCGCTGGCCGACGCCCGCCTGACCGCGACCCTGGAGCTCTGACCTCCCGGGCCCCGAGACCGGCCCCGGGGCGGCACCTGACTCCCGCCCCGGGGCCCTCCGCCCCCGCTACGCCGTGCCGCCGATCCGGCGGTACGCGAGCTCCGCCAGCCGCGCCTGGCCGTCCCGGCTCGGATGGAACCAGTCCCAGCGGCTGAGCTGCCCGCCCTCGAAGGCGAAGCCGAAGACCGCCCCGCCGTCGTAGCGGCAGCGCGCGTCCTTCGCGCACTCCTCCCGCAGCACCTCGTTGTACGCCACCACCCGGTCCCGCACCCGGTTCCGCCGCGCCTCCGCCGCCGGGCCCAGGTCCTCCGGGTCCGCCAGCATCGAGCCGCACACCCCGAGCCCCCACACCTGGCGCCCCAGCGGGCTGACCCGGCCGGTCGCCCACAGCCGCTTCAGGTCCGGCAGGCTCGCCACGTACACCTGCGCCTTCGGCGCGCCCGCCCGCAGCCGGCCCAGCGCCGCCGTGAACGAGGCCCGGAAGTCCTCGACCGGGGTCATCAGCCCGGGCTCGGGGCGGCAGGCGTCGTTGGCGCCCATCATCACCGTGACCAGCTCCGGGCGCCGGGCCGCCGCCTCGGCCATCTGCTCCGGCAGCTCCGCCATCCGGGCCCCGGTCCGCGCCAGGTTCCAGCTCCTCGCCGCCGCGCCCTCGGGCCCGAGCAGCCGCACCGCGAGGCTGCCCACGGCCGGATCGGTGCCGGTCGCCCAGGAGGCCTCCGGGCAGTCGGACAGCACCCCGCAGGCGTCGAAGGCGCGGGTGATGGAGTCCCCGACCGCCGCCAGGGAGCCGGGGGAGGGGTCCCAGGAGGGTGTCGGCTTCGGCGTCGGCCTCGGCGCGGAGGCGGCGGCCTCCGGGCGCCCGCCGCCGGCCGAGCAGCCCGGCAGCGCGGCGGCGCACAGCAGCGCGACCGTGGCGGCGGTGGTACGGATTCGACGTCGCCCGCGCATCCCCGGGGCCCCTCCTCGGCGTCCTGGCGGGTGAAAGGTTCGTGTCCACCCGCTTCCGACCGACCGTACGTCACCGAGATGTGGGTGCGGCACGGTAGCTTTTCCCCGTCGAACCAGAGGCGCCTCGGCCGATCGGGTCCGGTAAATTACATCACGTCACATGCTGTCCCCTTTTTGGGGGTTTGCGAAGATCTGCGCCGGATGTGTTTACTGAGGCTGCTGGGCAAGGTGAACCTCGTCCCACACTGGAGGTCCCGGTGACGACACGTGGAGTCCTGTACGTACACTCCGCACCGCGCGCGCTCTGCCCGCACGTCGAATGGGCGGTCGCGGGCGTTCTCGGTGCGAGGGTCCAGCTCGACTGGATCCGCCAGCCGGCGTCCCCCGGCACCTGGAGAGCCGAGCTCTCCTGGCAGGGGCGCACCGGCACCGCCTCCACGCTGGCCTCCGCGCTGCGCGGCTGGCAGATGCTCCGCTTCGAGGTCACGGCGGAGCCCTCCGCCGCCGCCGAGGGCGAGCGCTACAGCGCCACCCCCGCGCTGGGCATCTTCCACGCCGTCACCGGCATCCACGGCGACATCATGATCCCCGAGGACCGGCTGCGCGCCGCCCTGGCCCGCGCGGCCCAGGGCGAGACGGTCCTGGAGGCCGAGATCGCCAGACTCCTCGGCAAGCCCTGGGACGACGAGCTGGAGCCCTTCCGCTACGCGGGCGAGGGCGCCCCGGTCCGCTGGCTGCACCAGGTGGTCTGAGCCCGCTGTGCACGGCATACGAAGGAGGCCCGTCCCGGTCGGGGACGGGCCTCCTTCGTATACGCGTCGGCCGGGTCAGACCGAGCGGAACGCCGGCACCACGTTGTGCCCGCCGAACCCGAACGAGTTGACCTCTCCCTCGTGCGCCCCTCGCACCGCTTCGCGGGCTTCGGGGCGCTGTGCCGGACTCCGTCCGGCCACCGGGGGCGGGTCTGTCGGCGGTGTCGGCCGGGTCAGACCGAGCGGAACGCCAGCACCACGTTGTGCCCGCCGAACCCGAACGAGTTGTTGATCGCGGCGATCGTGCCCTGGGGCAGCTCGCGCGGCTCGTCGCGGACGATGTCGGCGTCGACCTCGGGGTCGAGGTCGGTGATGTTGATGGTCGGCGGGGCCAGGCGGTGGTGCAGCGCCAGGACCGTCGCGACGGTCTCGATGCCGCCCGCGCCGCCCAGGAGGTGGCCGGTCATCGACTTGGTCGCGGAGATCGCGACGTGGTCCAGGTCGTCGCCCAGCACCCGGCGCAGCGCCTTGATCTCGGCGACGTCGCCCTGCGGCGTCGACGTGGCGTGGGCGTTGAGGTGGACGACCTCGGACGGCTTGAGGTCCGTCGAGTCGAGGAGGTTCCGCATCGCGGCGGCGATGCCCCGGCCGGTCGGCTCGGGCTGCGCGATGTGGTGGCTGTCGGCCGACAGGCCCTGGCCCAGCACCTCGCAGTAGATCTTCGCGCCGCGCGCCTTCGCGTGCTCCTCGGACTCCAGGATGACGACGCCGGCGCCCTCGCCGAGGACGAAGCCGTCCCGGCCCTTGTCGTAGGGGCGCGAGGCCAGCTCGGGCTCGTCGTTGCTCTTGGACATCGCCATCATGTTGGCGAAGGCCGCGATCGGCAGCGGGTGGATCGCCGCCTCGGTGCCGCCCGCGACGACCACGTCGGCACGGCCGGTGCGGATCATCTCGACGGCGTAGCCGATCGCCTCGGCACCCGACGCGCACGCGGAGACCGGGGTGTGGACACCCGCGCGGGCGTTCACCTCCAGGCCGACGTTGGCGGAGGGGCTGTTGGGCATCAGCATGGGGACGGTGTGCGGGGAGACGCGGCGGACGCCGGACTCCTTGAGCACGTCGTACTGGTCGAGCAGGGTCGTGACGCCGCCGATGCCGGAGGCGATCACGGAACCGAGCCGCTCGGGGATGACCTTCTCGTCCTCACCGGCCGGCGCGGTGTAGCCCGCGTCCGCCCAGGCCTCACGGGCCGCGATCAGCGCGAACTGCGCCGAGCGGTCCAGCTTGCGGGCCAGCGGGCGGGGCAGCACCTCGGAGGGGTCCACCGCGGCACGCGCGGCGATCCGGACGGGCAGCTCCTCGAAGCGCTCGCCCTCCAGGGGCTTGACGCCGGAGCGGCCCGCGAGGAGGCCCTCCCAGGTGGAAGCGGAGTCGCCACCCAGCGGAGTGGTTGCGCCGATACCGGTGACGACCACGGTGCGATTGGTCGAGCTCACAGGAATTCTTTCTCCATGTGTGTGATGGTCGAAAAACGGCGCCACCGCTGGGTGGCGAACCGGGACACCTAGGGCTGATTAGGCCTGGTGCTCGAGGATGTACGTGGTCGCGTCGCCGACCGTCTTGAGGTTCTTGACGTCCTCGTCGGGGATCTTGACGTCGAAGCGCTCTTCGGCGGCCACGACGACCTCGACCATGGACAGGGAGTCGACGTCCAGGTCGTCGGTGAAGGACTTCTCGATCGCGACGTCCTCGACCGGGATGCCGGCGATCTCGTTCACGATCTCGGCGAGACCGGCGACGATCTCTTCCTGGGTGGCGGCCATGGTGGCGCTCCTTCTTGTTCTTTGTGTGTGCTGAGAAAAAATGAGGCGTCCGGAAGGATCCGGAGTGCCTAGGGGAGAGTAACGACCGTCGCGGCGAAGACGAGACCCGCCCCGAAGCCGATGATGAGCGCCGTGTCGCCGCTCTTCGCCTTGCCGGTCGCCAGGAGCCGCTCCATCGCGAGCGGGATCGAGGCGGCCGAGGTGTTGCCGGTGGTCTCCACGTCACGGGCGACCGTGACGTGCTCCGGCAGCTTGAGGGTCTTCACCATCGAGTCGATGATCCGCATGTTCGCCTGGTGCGGGATGAAGACGTCCAGGTCGTCCGCCGAGATCCCGGCCGCGTCCAGCGCCTGCTGGGCGACCTTCGCCATCTCGAAGACGGCCCAGCGGAAGACCGCCTGGCCCTCCTGCGTGATGGCCGGGAACTTGATGTCGCCCTGCTCGTTGAGCGGCAGGTTCGAGACGTCGCCGATGTGGAACTCGTTCCACGGCACGGTCTGCTTGATCGTCTCGGACTTGTCGCCCTCCGAACCCCACACCGTGGGGCCGATGTGCGGCTCGTCCGAGGGGCCGACGACCACGGCACCGGCGCCGTCGCCGAACAGGAAGGCCGTCGCGCGGTCCTCCAGGTCCGTCAGGTCGCTCAGCCGCTCCACGCCGATGACCAGCACGTACTCGGCCGAACCCTCGACGATCATGCCCTTGGCGAGGGTGAGGCCGTAGCCGAAGCCCGCGCAGCCGGCCGAGATGTCGAAGGCGGCCGGCTTGCCGGCGCCGATCTTGTCGGCGATCTCGGTGGCGACCGCGGGGGTCTGCTTGAAGTGCGACACCGTGGAGACGACGACCGCGCCGATCTGCTCCGGGGTGATCCCGGCGTCGGCGATCGCCTTGCCGGAGGCCTCCACCGACATCGCGGTGACGGTCTCCTCCGGGGACGCCCAGTGGCGGGTGGCGATGCCGGAACGCGAACGGATCCACTCGTCGGAGGAGTCGATCTTCTCCAGGATCACCTCGTTGGGCACCACCCGGGTCGGACGGTAGCCGCCGACGCCGAGGATACGCGCGTACGGGGCGCCCTTACTGGGCTTGATCTTCGCCATGCTTCTCGACACTCCTTGTCAGGCCGTGGCCGTCTCGGCGACAAGCGTGCGGGCCGCGTCGAGGTCGTCGGGGGTCTTCAGGGCCACGGTGGGGACACCGGGCAGGGCGCGCTTGGCGAGGCCGGTCAGGGTGCCGCCGGGGCACACCTCGATCAGGCCGGTGACGCCGAGCTCCTTGAACGTCTCCATGCACAGGTCCCAGCGGACCGGGTTGGCGACCTGGCCGACCAGGCGGGCGATGACCTCCGCGCCGCCGGTGACGACCTGGCCGTCCTTGTTGGAGACGTAGCGCGCGGCCGGGTCGGCCGGGGACAGCTCCTGGGCGGCGGCGGCCAGCTTCTCCACGGCCGGGGCCATGTGGTGCGTGTGGAACGCGCCCGCGACCTTCAGGGCCACGACGCGGCGGACGCCCTCGGGCTTGTCCGCCTCCAGGGCGGCCAGCTGCTCCAGGGTGCCGGCGGCCACGATCTGGCCGGCGCCGTTGACGTTGGCCGGGGTCAGGCCCAGCTTCTCCAGGTGCGGGACGGTCACCTCGGGGTCGCCGCCGAGCAGCGCCGACATGCCGGTCTCGGTGACGGCGGCGGCCTCGGCCATCGCCAGGCCACGGGTGCGTACGAGACGCAGCGCGGCGGTGTCGTCGAGGACGCCCGCGAACGCGGCGGCGGTGAACTCGCCGACGCTGTGACCGGCGACGGCGCCGGGGGACACGGCACCGAGACCGAAGGCGGCGCCGGGAGCGACCTCACCGAGGGCGGCGGCGGACAGCAGACCGGCGGCCACCAGCAGCGGCTGGGCCACGGCGGTGTCGCGGATCTCGTCCGCGTCCGCCTTCGTGCCGTAGTGGGCGAGGTCGAGCCCGATGGCGTCGGACCAGGCCGCGACGCGGTCGGCGGCACCGGGGAGTTCGAGCCAGGGAGTCAGGAAGCCGGGCGTCTGGGCGCCTTGGCCGGGAGCGACGAGTACGAGCACCCTCACACTCTCTCTTGGGGACGGTCCCGGACGCCCGTGGGGACAAGGACGAAGAACCGTCGGTCGAATTGTTGGTGTTCGACAAAAGTCTAGGACTGCGTCTCCGCGTCGGCCAAGCGCCCGAGGATGAGCGCGATCCGCAGGGTGAACGCGGAGCGGACGTCGGAGGGTGACCAGCCGGTGACGTCGGTCACACGTCGAAGCCGGTAGCGCACGGTGTTCGGGTGGACGAAGAGCATCCGCGCCGCGCCTTCCAGGCTGCTCGCCTGCTCCAGATAGACACTGAGAGTTTCGAGCAGCGCCGAGCCCGCTTCCTCCAGCGGTCTGTAGATCTCCTCCACCAGCTGCTCGCGCGCCGAAGGGTCGGACGCGATGGCCCGCTCCGGCAGGAGATCGTCCGCGAGAACCGGCCGAGGGGCGTCCTGCCAGGCCGAACACGCCTTGAGCCCGGCGGCGGCGGCCTGCGCGGACCGGGTCGCGGCCAGCAGGTCGGGCACCACGGGCCCGGCCACCACGGGACCCTGCGCGTACGGCCCGATCAGCGCCTTCGCCACGGCCAGCGGGTTGTCGTTGCCGCCCGCGATGACGACGAGCCGGTCCCCGAGCACGCCCGTGAGCACCTGGAGCTTGGCGTGCCGGGCGGCCCGGCGGATCGCCTCGACGGTCAGCTCGCTGTCGCCGTCCGGCGCCGTGCCGAGGATCACACAGACGTGGTCCGGCGAGTTCCAGCCGAGGGCGGCGGCCCGGGACACGGCGCCCTCGTCGGCCTCGCCGGACAGCACCGCGTTCACGACCAGCGACTCCAGCCGCGCGTCCCAGGCGCCCCGGGCCTCGGCGGCCTGCGCGTACACCTGGGCGGTGGCGAAGGCGATCTCCCGCGCGTACACGAGCAGCGCCTCGCGCAGGGTGCTCTCGTCGCCGGGCGCCGCGACCCCGTCGATCGCGCTCTCCATGACCTCGATGGTCGTCCGCACCATCTCGACGGTCTGGCGCAGCGTGATCGCCCGGGTCAGCTCGCGCGGCGCGGTCCCGAACACGTCGGTGGAGATCGCCTGCGGGGTCTCGGGGTGCCGGAACCACTCGGTGAACGCGGCGATGCCGGCCTGGGCGACCAGGCCGATCCACGACCGGTTCTCGGGCGGCATCGCCCGGTACCAGGGCAGCGTCTCGTCCATGCGGGCGATGGCGCTCGCGGCGAGCCGCCCCGAGGACTGTTCGAGGCGCTTCAGGGTCGCGGCATGGGGGTGAGCGGCGTTCACTGGTTCAGACACGGGGACAAGACTGCCTTATCGGGACGGCGGCGTGCGGGGCCGGTCCGTTTTCACGGCCGCCCGCGCCGCGCCCGCCGCTACCGTGATCCCGTGATACGCATCCAGCGCGCCGGGGAGCGGTACCCCGGAGGAGACCCCGAGGCCGGGATCGACACCCGGCACGCCCTGTCCTTCGGTCGCTTCTACGACCCGGACAACCTCCGCTTCGGCGCGCTGCTCGCCGTCAACGAGGAGCGGCTGGCCCCGGGCGCCGGCTTCGACGAGCACCCGCACAGCCACACGGAGATCGTCACGTGGGTGGTCGAGGGCGAGCTGACCCACCGCGACACGACCGGCCACGCCACGGTCGTCCGCCCCGGCGACCTCCAGCACCTGAGCGCCGCCGAGGGCGTCCGGCACGTGGAGCGCAACGACGGCCCGGCCCCGCTGGTCTTCGTCCAGATGTGGCTGGCCCCGCTGACCCCCGGCGGCGACCCGGCCTACGACGTGGTCCGGGGCATCGCCGACGCGACCCCGTACGCCCTCCCGGCGTCGGGCGCGATGCTGCACGTCCGCCGCCTGGAGCAGGGCGAGCGCGCGGCCGTCCCGGACGCCGACTTCGTCTACGTCCACGTGGCGCGCGGCACGGTCCGGCTGGCGGGGGAGGAGCTGTACGAGGGCGACGCGGCACGCGTCACCGACGCGGAGGGCCTGGCCCTGCTCGCGACCGGTGACGCGGAGGTGCTGCTCTGGGAGATGCGGCGGACGCTCTAGCGGACGGCGTCCACGAAGGTCTGCCAGGCGGCGGCGTGCACCATGAGAACGGGCCCGGCGGGCCGCTTGCTGTCACGGACGGGGACGACACCGGGACGGCTGTCGGAGACTTCGAGGCAGTCGCCGCCGTTGGTCCCGCTGTACGACGACTTACGCCACTGGGCGCCGGTCAGGTCAGGACGGGTCTCCATAGCGTTCCTCCATCACGCGGGCGATCAGTGCCGCCGAGTCCTCGGGGGAGAGGGCCGTGGCTTGCAGCCGAGCGTAGCTGACGGAGCGCTCCTTGATCACGGTCGGATTCGCGGTCATGTGCCCCTGGTCGTAGCTCTCCGAATAGAAGAGGTCGGGGTCGCCGTCGAACCTGAGGAGGTTGAACGACCCCATCATTCCCGTGTGTTCTCCGATGGAGAACGGCAGGATCTGGATCTGCACCCAGGGGTTGTCCCGGTACTCCAGCAGGCGGGCCAGTTGCCCCCGCATGACCTCGCGCCCGCCGACCTCCTGGTACAGCGCCGCCTCGCTCAGGATGACCCACAGTACGGGCGGGTCCTCACGCTCCAGGATCCGCTGGCGTTCCATGCGGGCCGCCACCATCTCGTCCACCTGGTTCGGGTAGTCGACGGCGAGGAGCGCCGCCGCGTACTCCTTCGTCTGCAACAGCCCGTACACCAGCTGCGTCTGGAAGGTGGAGATGTACGTCGCGCGGGCTTCCATCTCGGCGTACGGCTGGAACCAGTTCGGCAGCTGGCTCCGCAGTACGAGCCCCACGAGTCGGCTGAACAGTCCGCCCGTACCCAGCGCCGCGTCCAGCCGCTCCGAGAACTCCCGGGTCGGGAGCTTCCGTGCCGTCTCGATCTGGCCGATCAGGGAGCCCGAGCAGAAGACGATGTCCCCGAGCTGCTGCTGCTTCAGCCCGTGCGCCTCGCGTAAGCGGCGGAGCTCCCACCCGTAGTAGTCCAAGGGGGAGGCGCTGGGGTCGAGTTGAACGATGTTGGCCATGGCGATACCTCCGGCCTGCGACGCGCGCGGCGTCTCGACTCGCTGTGTCGCCGAGCCTATTCAGCGCCCGCGCGAGCCGGAGGGAGAACGACGTACGGCCACCCGTGTGGGTGACCGGGCCGCCACCTGCTCCGGGCCCCGCAGGAACAGAGACTCCAGAGAAGAAGCAGACCGGCGCGAGCCGGGTGGGCAGCGGCCACTCCAACGCCCTGCTCCGGCAACAAGTCGTCGAACTCGTCGTCATCAAGGAACTCCTCGGCCCCGCCCACAACGGCGCACCGCCGGCGTCTACGCCCACGTACGGCTCAGCCTCCAGCGAGAGGCCATTGGCACCCTCAACGAAGCACTCGACCAGGCCGACGACGACCCTGAAGACCCACCCATCGCAGCCGTCGTCCACCGACGTTGCCGTCAAAAGCCCAAGAAGCCCCGCCGGGTAGGAGTCCGGCGGGGCTTCTTGCGCTCCGAGAGGGGCGGTTCACCGCTATGCAAAGACGAAAGGCGTCACGCAGAGATGAGAAGTTATCGTGCCGTCCGACTTATCGGATAGAGCTCCCCTTCAGAGCTTGTGGATCACCATGATTCATCGCCTGTCAGAACGATGACTACCTCATCAGGCTCATCGCTTCCGTCTCCGTAGACGTCGACCCGATTCTCTACATTCGGAACGGGAATCAGCAGTCTCACTGATTCATTCGGATCCGAGATTTCGAGGGATGCCTTGGGGAGAGTCAGATTCCCTGAGTACACAAGGACCTTTCCAGTCGGCCGGTAAGGACCCTGCACACATTGGACCGAGGCCGGACCGCTAGCAGCTTGCTGCACCGCAATGAACAAGGAGTCCGGACCACCGTGCACTACATCAGCAGCCACGTCCCAGCCTGCGTGGTTGTCAGCGCTCCCGGGTGCGGCAGCAATAACCAGACCGTGCGCGAATCTTGTCACGCACGAGGCGAAAAGCATCATTTAATCCACCTATTGTCTCGGCTTCCACGCCGGGAAGTCGTAGTACTCCTTGATTAGCGTTCGCACGATTCCACCCTGCTGTTTGGAACACGCCTTGCAGTGTGGATACAGAGTCCATGGACCATTCGGGGAGATCCTATTCGGCGGGTTGTGGTCACCAGTCCAGTGTCCATCCTTATAGCCGGACTTCTCGGCACCGCAAGCAGCGCAACCATTCCGATCCCCGAACTCGTTGACCATTCTCTGCTCATGGGCAAGAACGGTGTCTCCGCGCTCAGCGGTAACCCCCTCTGCCTTCTGCCCCTTCAAGTTGGGCCCGAGGGTCAAATCGCAGAGTTTGCCTTCGTTTACGTTATGAACCAGGACCGGAGTTGCCCCCGCCAGCACATAGTACGTGTGGATGCCCGTGACCGTCAGGTCATGTGTTCGCTGGCGCTTGTCGAAATTGCGGACGGCCGTCAGCTGGACTGTCTCGCCGGAGGGCGTCAGGAGGGTCATGCCCGGGGTCAGTTCGCCGGCCTCGACCCAGCGGGCCTCGGACGGGACCCAGAAGGGGTGTGTCGTCGTGGAGATGAGGGCGGCGGGCTTGCCCGCCTTCGCCTGGATGGTGAGGTCGACGAAGGTCTTGTCGTCTTCCGTCACGATGGTTCCGGCGACTCGGCGGATGGTCGTCTCGCCGGTTTCCGGGTCGGTGACGGTGATCTGGTCGCCTGGCTCGACGTCCTCGATGTTCTTCGTTGACCCGTCTGCCATGAGGACCTTGGTGCCTGGCAGGAAGCTGTGAGGCGTGGGGCATTTACCCTTGCCGGCGAGCGCCTTCACCTTCTCCTGGGCGGCCTTCAAGGCATCCTTGGCCTTGCCGAGTGCCTTGGAGTTGTCCCAGACCTCCTTCATGCCGCTCAGCAGGTCATCGAGGAGACCCCACACGCGCTTGACCAGCTTTACGCCCTTGGACCACTTCCATGGATTCACGTACTTGGCCGCGAGCTTGCCCGCGAGGCCACCGACGAAGCTGCCGGCGATGTTGAGGGCGGTTTCTCCGCAGGCGCTCAGGTCGCCGCTCGAGAAGCAGTCGAGAGCCGCGTCGATCCCCAGCTCTTCCATCGCGATCTTGGTGAGGGCCTTTGCCGCTGCCTTCACCTTCTGCTTGGAGGACTTGAGGTTCTTCTCGGACGCGGAGACGTCGCTTTCGGCGCGGGTCACCTCCGTGTCCGCCGTGCCGCTCGCCGTGTTGTCCGACGCCGTGCCGACGACGACTCCGCCTCGGCATACGAATCCGGACTGGCGGCATTCCGCTTCCATGAGGCCCGACGGGTCGGACCGCGTCACGGGGCTGTTGCCCGCGTACGCGTAGCCGTTCATCTGCTCGGGCCGCGTGAAGTCGATGAGGGGGTCGACCGAGATGAACTTGCCCAGTGCCGGGTCGTATTCACGCGCCCCTAGATGCGTCAGTCCCGTCTGCGCGTCGAGCGTGCCGCCCACGAAGCCCTTCTCGCCCGGCCAGGCGCCGGAGGCCGCGCCCCGTGGCGCGCCGTACGGGTCGAACCGCCGCTGCGACACGGCACCGGTCGCGGGGTTGATCGCCAGGGTGCTCGTGCCCTGGTGGTCGGAGCCGAGGAACGACAGCGTGCCGTTGTCCTGGCGTACGGCGATGCTCTGTCCGGCGAAGGAGTAGTACCGGGTCGCCTCGACAGCGGTGCCCTGCTTGGGGAGCTTCAGCTCCATGCCGGGCAGGTACACGGTGGTCCCGTTGGCGTCGCGGCGCATGACGCGTTCGCCGGACGCGTCGTAGACGTAGGTCGCCTCCTTGCCGTCCGCTTCCAGCGTGCGGGCGAGCCTGCCCTCGGCGTCCCAGTCGAGCGTCTGGGTGTCGCCGCCGGCGGTACGGGTGCGGGTGTTGCCCCCGCTGTCGTAGGTGTAGAGGAACTCGCTGTCGCCGGCCGGGGTCGTCTGCATGACCTTCGTGACCGCGTGCGGGCCGACCTTGTCACCGTAGGTGAAGGTCCTCTTGACGTCCTTCGCCGGATCCAGGCCGGTGTCGTGCCTGATCTCCTGGGTGCGGTTGCCGATCGCGTCGGTCGTGTACGACGTCCAGTACGCGGCGGGACCGCCCAGCGGGCCCGTGCCGGGAGCCGCGGCGCAGGCCGTGGGAGAGCGCCCGTTCAGCGTGGTGCCGACCGTGCCGGAGCCGGTGGCGTCGGTTCCGGTGGCCGCCGGGGTCCATGCCTCGGTCAGCTGCTGGGCGGAGTCGTAGCCGAAGCACTGGACGTCCGGGGACGTGCCCGCGATGTCCGCGATGGACAGGACGTTCCCGGCCTGGTCGTACGAGTAGGAGGAGTCCGCCGCGAGGCCGACGTTCTCGATTCCGACCGTCGACCTGGTGAGCCGCTCGGTCCCCCGCTCGTAGAAGAACTCGCGCTGGACCTCCCGGCTGCCGGTCGTGAGCGTCAGGCCCTTGAGTCTGCTCGTCGGTGTGTACCGCGTGTCGGTGACGTAGCTGGACACGGGGCTCGTCATGGAGACGGGTCGCTGCAGCTCGTCGTAGCCGTAGGCGAAGGTCTCGCCGGGCAGGCCGCCCGCCGCCGGCATCGATGTGCTGGCGACCGTGCCGTCGGGCTTGTAGCTCGTGGTGAAGGTGTAGGTGGCTTTGGCGACCTCGTCGGCGGCCGGCACGAGGTAGTCCACCCGCAGGGGGCGGTAGCGCGCGTCCCGGTGCTGGACGATGCTCGCGAAGTACGTGGTCGCGCCGGTGTAGCGGTAAGAGGCCCAGGGCTCGCCGAGGTAGCCGGCGCGGTCGTACTTGGTCTCGGTCAGCTTGGTTCCGGTGCCGGCTTCCCCCTCCCACGTCGTCGTGGGGCGCCCGAGCGTGTCATAGAGGTAGGAGGTCTTCTTCTTGCTGCCGTCGACCGACTGCTTCGGACGGTCCATGCCGTCGTACTCGGTCAGGAACGTGCCGGCGTCCGGGTCGACCGTCTTGGTCTTGCGCCCGAGCTGGTCGTACTCGTACCGCCACTCGTTCTTCCCGGGGTCCGTGACCGTCTCCAGCTGCCCACGCGGCGTGTACGTGTACGTGGTGGAGTCGTACTGCGCGCCCGGGCCGACAGGGTCGGGGGAGGCGGTGCGGTAGTGGCGGATCTCGCTCACCCGGCCCTGCGCGTCCAGGATGGTGGTCGTCGGGACACCGCCCACGGGCGGGTCGACGTGGGCCTGGTTTCCGTCGTAGTCAGTGGTGGTACGCCACTGCTCGACACCGCCGGTCAGGGAGATCTCCGCGGTGGTCCGGCCGAGACCGTCGTACTCGAACGCCTTCTGCGAGGGGACGTCGCCGCTGGTGACGTTCAGCAGTACATCGGACGCCGGGCCGGCGGCGTTGTAGGTGTCGTAGGACATCTTCGTCTTGCCTGTGGCGTCGTAGAAGACGTCGCCGACCATGCGAGTGCCGTTGGCGCCCTGAGTCTGGAGCTGGCGGGGGCGCAGCAGGCTGTCGTAGTGCTGGTACTCGGCTCCGTAGGTGCCGTCGTTCTGGATCTTCTCGGTCTTGACGACGGTGGTCAGGTCGCGGCGGACGTCGTAGGAGTACTTGATGCTGGGCGTGGACGTCTTGGGCCGGTCCGCGAGCCAGACGGAGGTGAGGCGGCCGAGTGCGTCGTAGGCGAGATCGGTGCGCCTGCCGTTCGGGTCGGTTTGACCGGCCGAGACGCCCCAGGCAGGCGCGTAGTCGGTCGTCGTGACGTGGCCGAGCATGTTGGTCTGCTTGGTCTGGGAGATCAGGCCGTTGACGTCGGTGTACGCGATGGTCGTCGCCACCTGGTCGGCCGCGGGCTTCTGGAGCTGCTCCGCGTCCTTCTGGCTGGTCGGGCGGCCGTAGGTGTCGTACGTGGTGATGCCGGTGAGCTGGTAGGTCGCCTTGACGCCGTCGTGGGCCGTCAGCCGCTCGGTCCGCGTGGCACTGCCGTAGGCGTCGTAGGTGGTGCGCTCGTCGGCGAGGACCTGGGTCTTGCGGTCCGGCGTCGAGTCGCAGTCGACGGCGATCGCCTCGCTGCGCGAGGGAAGGTCGTAGAGGTTCCGATCCGGGGTGTCGGCGTACCAGAGCTCGGTGCAGGTGTCGTCGGCCGTGGTCGAGGTGTCGCCGAAGTCGGCGGTCTTCTTCAGGCGCCGGTTGGGAGCGGCGTCGTCGAAGTACGAGCGCGACTTGGTGGCGGTCCAGGTGTTGTCGGGCTTGATGCTGTAGCCGCGCGTCACATGGGACTTGACCACGGAGGCGTTCGAGACGGCCCACGGTTTGGTCTGCGTGGCCGTCACGGCCTTCCAGGGCTCGCTGATGGTCTTGGCGACGACCTTGCCACCGATGGCCCTGTTGTAGGTCTGCGCCTCGATCTGGAAGCCCGTGTACTCCTTCTCGCCCGTGTACTCCTTACCCGTGGAGTCGGTCACCTTCTCCTGGCGGGGTTGGGTGCCGGTGGGGGGTTTGTCCCCGTCCAGACCCTGGAGATAGGTGTATTCGACCCGGGTTGAAGGCTTCTGCTTGCTGCCACTGGTGACGACGACGCTGCCGTATCCCTGCCACTGGCTCCACGTCAGGAACTTCGGGTCCGTGATGCCGTCAGGTTCCGTGTACCGCCAGCCGGCGCTGCCGCGGTAGTCGTAGTGAGTCACCGATTCCTCGCCGCCGCCGGTCCGGTCGGTCTCGACGATGTCCTGGACGACGTACTTGTGGAACCAGTCGGTCTTGGGCTGGATCTCGCCGGGCGGTGCCCAGATGACGGGGAAGCAGCGCTTCGTGGACGCGCCAGGCTGGGGCAGGGCGGTGGGTGCGCATTCGCGTGGGGCGTAGGTGATGTCCAGCTGCGCCCCGGTCTCGCTCAGGACGCTGGCGAGCCGCAGCCGCCTGAACGGGTCGGTGTTGTCGGTGTCGCTGTCGACCCGGTTCATCAGATGGGTGCCGCCGAGCTCGAGCGACAGCATGTCCTTGCTCTCGGCCCCCGCGCTTCCCTTATGGTCGATCTTCGACAGCCAAAGAGTCTTTGTGCTGTCTCCGTTGTCCGTGAAGATGTGGGTGAAGGTCCAGGCGTCGACGTCGGAGTACTCGCCGGCGACCGAGCTCCTGCTCATCTGAGTGGTGACCCCGGTGAGTCGCTTGGTCGTCCAGAAGGTCTGGGTGCTCTGGTTCGCCGCACACTTGCTGTTGGCGGCGCAGTTCCGGTCGACCGGTGTGTCGGGCCAGTAGGTGGAGTTCGCCGCCGTGAAGTTCGACGGTGCGCAGTCGAAGACCTGGGTATCCGCGAGGCAGCGCTCGCCGACGGTGAACTGGACACGTGCGGGCGCTTTGGAGGTGTAGACGGACTTGTCGCGCTGACCGTAGTCGATGCGCTTCAGGAAGCCGCCGCGGTGGTAGGCCGTGCCGTTGACGTCCGTCTTGCCGTTCAGCGCGTAGTAGTTGGTCTCGGCACCGTAGAAGTAGGACATGACGTTGCCGCGGAGGTCCTTGACGTAGTCCAGGTTCCATCGCCATGCCTGCTTGCAGTGCGCGCTGGTGAAAGTGGCGTTGTAGCAGGGTTCGCCCGCGTCGTCGCCGAAGACCGGTGCGGTCCAGGTGGAGGCGGTCTCCTCCTTGCCGGTCGTCCATCCCGGCAGACGGTTGAGGCCGAAGTAGTACTCCGTGCCGTCCGTCGTGGTGATCCGCCAGTGCTCGCCGTCGTTGTCACCGTTACCCGTGACGTACGTGCTGCTGGTGAGCTGCTCGACCTTCGCGCCGTTGTCAGAGGCGAAGTGCCACTTGCCGGTGGCATCGCTCTTGACCAGCGAGCTGGCCGAGCCGTTGAGCATCACCGTCGCGTTGTCGAAGGCCCAGCACTGCTCACCCGACGTGCTGTGACCGTCTTCCGAGCAGGGTTTGTACGAACGCTCGATGTAGCCGGGCTCGTAGCCGAAGCCCTCACCGATCCAGGAGCCCTGGTTGTTGGTCGCGGAGGTGCGCCCGTCGGCCGACTGGGCGGAGTAGCCGAGGCCGACGGTCGGGGTGAGACCGCCGGGGGTCGGGACCGTACGCAGCGGGTAGTTCCACGCGAAGGCGCCGGCGGAGTTGGAGACGGACCAACTGGCCGAGGGCGCCAGCGAGGTGGCCTTGTAGTCGCCCTTGGAGGACGAGTCCCCGGGGGACAGCGTGTAGACCGTGCCGCCACTGTTCATGGGCGCGGCGGACACCTCGGCGGTCACCGTGTGGCTCGCCGGGTCGTTCTGGGACACGACGGCCTTCGGCGTGACCTTGCAGTCGGCACTGCCGGGGGGCTTCGTGACGGCACACGCGGGTAGTTCGAGCAGACGCAGCCGGGACCCGTAGGAGCCACCCGCGGCGTCGGCGAACCGGGAGTAGTCCAGCGAGATGCGGACGGCGGCGGTGGAGCCCGCGTCGGCGCGCTTCACCGTGAAGAGTGCGGCACCGCCCCAGCGGACCGCGCTCTTCGCGTCGAGCGCGTTGACCTCCACCGTCGACGGGGGTGAGGCGGCGGCCTCGCTCGTGACGGCCGCGACGGAGACCGGCATGCCGCCGACCGTCGCCTTGGAGCGCGGGGCCGGGGCCTGCCCCAGGGAGGCGAGCGGAGAGCCGGTGGGCAGGGACAGCACGGCGCTTCCCGCCTGGGGCAGGGTCGCGGGATCGAGTGTGGTGACCGCGGACTTGCGTGCGTCGTCGAGGGGGCGGGGCTTCGCCTTCGCCGCGTTCGTCCCGGTGATGGGGTCAGGATTGTTCGAGAATCCCGGCAGTCCGGATGCTTCAGGCTGGAGGGGCACCGCTTGGGCGACGCCGGCCGACAGGGCCAACGACAGCGCAAGGACAGTTCCGGTGGCCACTCGTCTGGGCATGCGGACGGCCAGCAGGCGGCCGCGTGTGGGCATGGCGAATCTCCGTCTGTCTAGATAGAGGCGTATGGGTGGGTTTCTCTTGGCGGGGGCCCTGGCGAGTGCAGGGCCCCCGGGGAGAGCGACAGGCCCTAGATGTCGGAACTCGGATCGTGGCCGGCGGTCCAGGTGAGGGCGGTCTGGCTGAGAACGCCGCTGTACACCCTGAGCTCGTCCACGGCACCGGCGAAGTGGTCATCGGTGGCCGCATACGTGGACCGGCCCACGCGCAGCCCGTCCGTGGACGCCCATGGAGACTCGTCCAGCATCACGGCGTCCTTCGGGCTGTTGCCGTCGACCCACAGGCGTGCCTCGTGTGTCGCCGCGTCGTAGGTCACGGCGATGTGGCTGCCGCCGGACAACGAGGCGTTGACGGCGGGGAGCGAGACGGTCGTGCGTCTGGCTCCCACGGCATCCGACGCCGCCACTTCCATCTGCCAGGCCTTCCCGGCCGCGTCGTAGCGGATGACGAGTCGGTCGGCGTGTGCTCCCGGCAGCGACAGAACGGTCTGGGACTTCGTCGGATCAGGCGTGGTCAGCCTGGCGCGGACGCCCACGGAGAAGCTGGAGTCGCTCGGTGTCACCGGTGTGTCCGTCTCGGCCCAGTCGTCGACTCCGTCCAGCAGCATGTCGGCGCTGCCGACCATCGCGGGAGTCCCCTCGGGGTCCGTGTTCATCGTGGGGCCGTGCAGGTTCAGCGCCTGGCCGCCGGAATGCACGTTCGGTACGGCCGTGGCGGTGGCGGTCTCGAAGTTCCAGTAGCCCTTGCGCGTGGGCTTCGTCGCGCGGAAGGCTTCGAGTTCACCGCTCGTGAGGACGCGGTTGTACACCCGCACGTCAGCCATGCGGCCCTTGAACCGGGTTCCGTCGATGCCGTCCTTCGTCGCGCGGCCGATCTGCAGGAGTGCCGCGTCCGAGGACACGGCCGGCCTCGCGGGCGCGACGTCGAGACTCGCGCCGACGTAGAGACGCAGCGAGGGGCCTCCGGCCGCCGTCGTGTCGTACTCGCCCAGCACATGCGCCCACTCGCCGGGCACGACCGTCGCGGAGGAGGTCACCGAAGCCGGTGCGTCGGCCTCGTCCGCGCCGCGAACGGAGAAGACCCAGGCCCCGGCGGCCGCCTGGTACCCCAGGGTGAGTCCATCCCGCTGTTCTCCGCTCTGGCTGACAACCGGCCGGTCCTCCGTCAGATCAGCGAGGTTGACCCACGCGCTCACGGTGAAACTGCGGCCCGGATCGACGATCGGTTTGCTCGTCTCCAGATAGGCCTGATCGGTCCCGTCGAACTCCGCTGAGACTGCGGCGCCCGGCCCCTGTTCCTTCACCCCGAAGGTCACTCCAGGGCCGGCCGCGGCAGGGCTGTTGCCCCAGCCGTCCTGAGCGGTCGTGCTGCCCGGCGCATCCCCGAGGCTCCACTGGCCGACCCGGCCGGAGTGGACGAAGAACGTGAAGGTGTTCGCGGCGCTGGTGTGACCGGCGCCGTCGAACGTGGACACCTCGACGGAATGGAGTCCGCCCGAGGCGGGGGTCCAGGAGAGTGTCACCGGTGCGCCCTTCACGGTCGCCACGGTGCGCCCGCCCTCGCCGTCGAAGGCGTACTTGTAGCCCACCACGTCCGTGTTCTTGGCCGTGAAGGTGAACTTCCCCGGCTTGCCGACTCCGTCGCGGAAGATCTCATCCTGCTTGTACGGATCGCCCGCGACATCGGGCATGTAGGGGACGCCCGAGTCTCGTCGTACGGCGCAGGTGCCGACGCCGTTGGCCGAGCTCCACGGCCCCCACGCCTCTCCGTCGTGCGCACGAGCCTGCCAGGTGATGGTGCTCGCGTCCGCGATCCCGTTACGGTCGCTCCAGTTACCGGAAAGGGGCTGCACCCCGCTGTCTCCGGAAAGGAAGGAGAGGTCGGCGACGTTGTCCGTCAGTTGATTGTTCAGGTGGAAGTAGCGCGTACCTGGGCGCCAGACTCCGACGGAGTCAGAACCATTCGCGTCCCAGTCCCCGACCACGGGGATGTCGTCCCCGCTGCCGTACGCCATCTCGTAACTGTTGCCACCCTTGCTGTTGGAATTGCGCAGGTAGAACATGATGTTGGACGGGCTTCGCATGCCGATCGTGTCGATGCCGTCGCCATTCCAGTCACCTGCGACGGGGGTCATGCCGGTGGCGCCGTACACGAAGGAGATATCGGCTATTTCGTTGGTCAGTTCGTTGTTCAGGTAGAAGTAGTGGTTGCCCGGACGCCACACCCCGAGGGTGTCGCGTCCGTCCCCGTCCCAGTCGCCCACGACGGGAAGGTCCCCGCGGTTTCCGAACCGCAGACTTCGGACGGCAGCACCCGCCGCGTTCGATTCGGACAGGTGGAACGTGCTGACGTCGGGCTCGTACATGGCGATCGTGTCGATGCCGTCGCCGTCCCAGTCCCCGACGAGCGGCACGGAGCCGGGGCCCTTGTAGCTGGCCGTCGCGTCGGCGACCCCGGTGCTGGCGGTGTTCCGCAGGTGGAAGACGCTGGTGGGATCGGTTTCCGGAGTGCCTGGATCGTCCTCCGCGGTTGAAGGCTGCCACACGCCGACTCCGGACATCAGTGCCTTCTGCGTCACCTTGTGGGTGAACAGTGTTCCTGGATTGGGCGACTTGTAGGCGGTGGTGAAGGTGTAGCTGTCGCTCGCTCCGGATGTCTTCTTGTAGAAGACCTGGAACTGCACCTTCACCTGATCCGTGTACGAAGCGGAGTGATCGGGGTCGGTCACCTGCGTCCGAAGCTCGGGCAGTTGGTCGCTGTAGGGCGCCTTGGCCGGATCCACGACGCACGGTCCACCTGGATTCGAGCTCATCTGCGCGGTCGTGATCTGGCGTGGCGGAGTGTTGTAGGTGACCGACAGGTAGGCGTTGCCGCAGATGCGCTTCCACCCGGAGTACGTCGTTTCGTCCTTCGCCTTGAGGCCGAGGGACATCGTCGACCAGCTGCCGGCCGCGGCAGCCGCCATCTCCGTCAACAACTCACCGTTGCTGAAATGGAGATTGGCCGCGCTCGGGCACGTGGTGGGAGAGATCTTCTGGTTGACCGTCATGAGGTAGTCGGACCAGTTCCCGGAAGTGTTCTCCCAGTTGCTGGACGGTGTGATCGTGTGGTTCGCCCCGCCGATCCGGTACAGGTCGATCGGCTCGGCCTTGGCGTCCGCCCAGTAGACGGCGCCCACGCGAGCGGAGAAGCTGGTGCTGATGATCTGTTTCTTGCTGTAGAAGCTCGTCGGGAAACTGAACAGCAGTCGCCGCACGCCGATGCCCGAGCATTCGGTGGGGTTGTAGTTGGAAGGGCACTTGCCCATTCCGGCGTGTCCCGAGAACTTCCAGTTCTGCGCGCGGGGCATGCCGGACATCACGGATGTCCAGGCATTGGTCCCGGTGGTGCGGGGGACGGGGTCGATGACCACTGGGTAGACCGTGTCCGGTCCGCGAAGCAGACGGGTGTCGGGGGTCAACGTCACCGAGTCGCCGCTGATGTCCAGCCCGACAGGGGCTTGACGACCCCCTCCCTCCTCGTTCGGTTCGAGCGCCTGCGCGGCGGACCGTTCCATGGAGCGGGGCGCTCGCGCCGCGGCCTGGGTGGCCGAGGAGTCCCACATCCTGGCCTGCGCGGCTTCGAATACGGTTCCCCCTACGGCGGAATCGGTGGCCTTGAGCGCTCCGTCAGCCGACTTGGCGACCGTCAAACCCTTCGTGGAAAGCCCGAGTTCGATGCTGTCGAGCTCAGGGTTGGCGGCTGCCTGGGCGTTCTTCACGACGAGGTAGTGGGCGAAGCCCTCGGCGTCGGCGCGAACAGCGAGGTCGACGCCGGGCAGTACTTCCTCGTAGCGGGCGGTGTTGCCGTCGACTCGCGGCTTCGGCAGCGGGGCGCCGGGCCAGGACAGCGCGTACTCGCGGCCGACTTTGCTCATGCGGGCGAACGGTCCCTGCCCCCCGTCGGAGAATTCCACGTCGACCGTGGCCGCGCCCGGTGACCAGCCGCCGTCGGCGCGTCTCACCAGGGTGTCGTCCACCGGAACCCATGCGTTGCCCCGCCGCGTGCGAATCGGCTGGGTGTACTCATGGGCGGTGAACGACCCGTCCGGATTGGCGAACACCTCACGCCGTTCCTGGCGGAGTCCGGTGACCTCGACCTTTTGGTCGCTCTCTTCGGCGGCGGCCTTCGCGACCGACTCGTCGAATGCGTGGCCGGCCGCGGCGGCCGCGGAGACCGCGGTGTCCTGGACCGGACCGCCCGATCCCGCCGCGGCGGCCGGCGAAGCCGCCGTGCCCCCTGCCGTCAATGCCGTCAGCATCGCTATGACGGCTCCGCGCGCCGCTCTGTGGCGACGTCTGTCCCTCCCCATAGGCCCCCCAGCCTCTGCGTGGCAAACGCGAAGTTTGCATGATCAGCCGAGAACGCTACCGAGGGGACGGGTGTTCGGCATGGGGGATTTAATGGCCACTCGAATCGAAAGCAGTCTTTGCAGTCATATGGGCCGGAGGGCGCTTCTGCGTCCAGGGAATCACCTGGGGCCTCGCGGGAAGCTGTCGCGTCGCGAAATCTCGCTTCACATGGCGAATAATACGGTTGTGGGTTGGTGGCTTCACTGCTGGGCCGGAGTGCGCGGTGCTGAGGATTTCCCAAGGAGTGAAGCGGCCGAATATGTCAGGTCACCGCTCCGGTATTGCTCACTCCGCAGAGTCGTCGGCGTGCGAGCCGCTGAATCTCAGCCATGGCTTCACAGGGCGGTGGCCTGAATTCCGCCCGCCACCATTGAGCGGATGGCGGCGGTTCACCCCCATGCTCACCCGCGCAGCGCGCTCTTCTTCTGCCAGGCCGTCCAGTCCACGTTCCACGCGCCGTAGCCGTTGCCCTCGGCGACGACGCCCTTGGTGTCCTTGCCGGTGATCTCGAAGGGGTCGCCCACGCGGGCCGAGGCGTAGAACGAGGTGGCGTTCTCGGTGCTCATGCCGATGCAACCGGAGCTCTTGTTGGCGTTGCCGAAATAGGCCGCGTTCCACGGGGCGGCGTGGGCGTACATGCCGGACCAGGTCAGGCGCATCGAGTAGTCGACGTCCTTGTTGTAGGCGTCGCCGAGGCCGACCGTCTCCGAGTTCATGTTGATCGTGCCCTCCTTCGCCATCAGGACGGCCGTGCCGCGCCAGGAGCGCTTGTCGCCGCCGGGGGTGCCGCCGGAGACGGGGATGGTGCGGACGGTCCGCCCGTCGCGGACCACGGTGAGCTTCTTGCGGTCCAGGTCGACCTTGATGACCTGCGCCTCGGCGGCGACGGTGAAGCCGGTGCGGTAGTCGCGGACGAACCAGCCGTCGCCGGAGTCCGTGCCGTTCAGGGTCGCGTCCAGGGTGACCTTGGTGCCGGGCTTCCAGTACGAGCGGGGGCGCCAGTCCGCGCGGTCCTTGCCCGAGTAGTCCTTGAGCCAGCCCCACGAACCCTCGGTGGGGTGGGAGGTGGTCACCTTCAACTGGCGTTCCACCGCCGCCTTGTCGGTGACGGGGCGGTCGAAGACGATCGACAGGGGCTGGGCGATGCCCACGGTGGTGTTCTTGCCGGGGGACAGGGTCAGCTTGTTGACCTTGTCGGCGGCGGGCGTCGAGAAGGACTTCCGGTCCTTGGCCTCCTTGCCGCCGGCGCCCCGCGAGGTCACCTCCACGGTGTACGTGGCGCCCGGCGCCGCCTTGCGGTCCGAGGCCCAGGACGCGCCGCCCGAGGCGGTGCGGCCCGCGAGTTCGGCGCCGTCCTCGTCGACCACCCGCACGGTCGCCAGGGTGCCGCCTGCGGCGGTCACCTTGATCGGCTGCCCGGCCGCCGGGGGCGTCACGGTCACCCGCGCGGGGGTGCCGTCGGAGGCCGCCTTCGGGGCCCCCGCCTGCGGGTCGGCCGCCGCCGTCGAGCAGGCGGTCAGCGACGCGGCCGCGATGAGGAACAGGGGGATGCGTATGTGGGTGCGCGGCACGGCACGGCCTCCTCGGGAGGGTGGAATCGGTGGGATGTACCGGACTGTAGGACCAGGTCAGAGGGGAATGCCCGGCTCCGGGGGCGTGTGACCGGCCCTGGTGAGAAACGGTCATCATCCGGTCACATTCCTCGCGCGGAGCGGTCAAGACCGGCTGTGAGCCTGCTGAGCGCCCCACCACCGAGGGGCGGAACCAGGAGGCCCTCGTTGTGTCAGCGCTGCTCGTGACGCCCGCGCCCGCCCGCCCCGCGACGACGCGGCTCGGCCCCGTCACGCCCGAGGTCTACCGCGCCTTCCTCACCGCCCGCGCCGCCGCACCCGGCGGGCCCAGCTTCCTGCAACTGCCGTCCTGGGCGCAGGTCAAGGACGGCTGGAGTCACCAACTCATCGGCTGGGGGCCCGAGTCCGGCGAGCTCAGCGGGGTCGCGCTGGTGCTGCTGCGCGCCTTCCCCGGCACCCGTAAGTACTTCGCGTACCTCCCCGAGGGGCCCGTCGCCGACTGGGCCGACCCGGACCTGGACGGCTGGCTCGGCCCGCTGCTCGGGCACCTGCGGGCCTCCGGCGTCTTCGCCGTGCGGATGGGCCCCGGGCCCGACTACCGCCGCTGGTCCGCCGCCACCCTCAAGGCGCACGCCGGGCCCGGCCGGCGCCTGTCCGACGTGCTGGCCAGCGAGGTCGACCCGCTGGGCTCGGCCGTCGCCGAACGGCTGCGGGCGCGCGGCTGGAAGCGCTGCGGCGGCGAGTCCGAGGACGGCGCCGACGCCCAGCCCCGCTTCGTCTACCAGGTGCCGCTCACCGGCCGCAGCTCCGACGACCTGTGGTCCGGGCTCAACCAGGAGTGGCGCCGCAACATCCGCAAGGCCCGCAAGTCGGGTGTCGAGGTGGTCCAGGGCTCCGCCGCCGACCTGCCCGAGTTCTACCGGCTGCTGCGGATCACCGAGGAGCGCGACGGCTTCCGGCTCGGCCGCTCCCTCGCGTACTACGAGCGGCAGTACGCCGTCCTCAACGCCGAGCACCCGGGCCGGATGAAGCTCTACCTGGCCCGCCACGAGGGCGAGGTGCTCGCCGCCCACACCATGATCACCGTGGGCCGGCGGGTCTGGTACCAGACCGGCGCCTCCGCCGACCACCGCCGCGAGGTGCGCCCCTCCAACGCCCTCCAGTGGCGCATGATGCTCGACGCCCACGCGGTCGGCGCGGACGTCTACGACCTGCGCGGGGTACCCTCCACCCTCGACCCGGACGAGCGCGCCCACGGGCTGCTCCGCTGGAAGCTGGGCACCGGCGGGCGGGTCGTCGAGACGCTGGGGGAGTGGGAGATTCCGTTGCCGGGCACGACCAACCACACGCTGTACCGCGCCTTCCAGGCGTATCTGGCCCGCCGGTGACGGCCACCCTGACGGAGAGACGCGCGCCGTCCGTCCTGCGCAGCGGCGCGCTCATGGCCGCCGGCTCGCTCGTCTCCCGCGCCACCGGCTTCGTCCGCTCCGCCGTCGTCGCGGCGGCCATCGGCACGGGCTTCGTCGCCGACGGCTACGCCGTGGGCAACTCCGTCCCCACGATCGTCTACATGCTGCTCCTCGGCGGCGCCCTCAACGCCGTCTTCGTCCCCGAACTGGTCAAGGCGGCCAAGGAACACGAGGACGGCGGCGCCGCCTACACCGACCGGCTGCTCACGATCTGCGCGCTCGCCCTCACGGTCCTCACCGGCGTCGCCGTGCTCGCGGCGCCCGCGATCGTCGACGCGTACACCGACTACACCGGCGCGCAGCGGGAGCTGACCGTCGCCTTCGCCCGGTCCTGCCTGCCGCAGATCTTCTTCCTCGGCCTGTTCACCCTGCTCGGCCAGGTCCTCAACGCGCGCGGCCGGTTCGGCGCCATGATGTGGACACCGGTCCTCAACAACGTCGTCGTGGTCGCCGTCTTCGGCCTCTTCCTCGTCGTCTCGGCGGGCGGCGAGCTCACCCCCGGCGAGACCGCGCTGCTCGGCTGGGGCACCACCGCGGGCATCGCCCTCCAGGCCCTCGCCCTGCTGCCCTCGCTCAAGGCGGCGGGCTTCCGCTGGCGGCCCCGCCTCGACTGGCGCGGCAGCGGACTGGGCGCGCCCCTGAAGGCGGCGGGCTGGCTGGTCCTCCTCGTCCTCACCAACCAGGCCGCGTACTGGGTGACGACGAAGGTCGCCACGGCGGCCGGCCAGCGCGCCGAGGGCGCCGGGCTCAGCGCGTACAACAACGCCTACCTGCTGTGGGCCGTCCCGCACGGCATCGTCACCGTCGCCCTGGTCACCGCCCTGCTGCCGCGCATGAGCGCGGCGGCGGCCGACGGCGACCTCACCGGGGTCCGCCGGGACGTGGCCTACGCGCAGCGCACCAGCATGGCGGCGATCGTCCCCGCCGCCTGCGCGCTGTTCGCCCTCGCCGTCCCGCTGATGGGCCTGGTCTTCGGCTACGGGCGCACCGACGCGGGCGCGGTCCGCTCGATGGCCTGGATCCTGATGGCCCTCGCGCCCGGCCTGATCGCCCTCTCCGGCCAGTACGTGTGCACCCGCGCCTTCTACGCGCTGCGCGACACCCGCACGCCCTTCCTCCTCAACCTGGTGATCGCGGGCCTCAACGCGGCCCTCGCCGTCTGCGCGTACGCCTTCCTGCCCGCCCGCTGGGCCGTGGCGGGCATGGCCGCGGGCTACTCCGCGGCCCTGTGGGCGGGCTGGGGCCTCACCGCGTACGTCCTCGGCCGCAGGCTCAAGGGCACCGGGCTCCCGGCCGCCGGGCCGTCGCCCGCCGCCGCGCTCGCCCGCCTCCTGCTCGCCGCCGTGCCCGCCGCCGGACTCGGGCTGCTCGCCGCCGACCGCACCACCGGCGTCCTGCCCTCCGGCGCGGCCGGTGCCCTCGGCGCCGTCGTCATCGTCGCCGTCTTCGCCCTGCTCGCCCGGCCCCTGGGTCTCACCGAGGTCCGGGCCCTGCTCACGGGCGCCCGCGCCCGGCTCACCCGGCGGCGCTGAGCCACCGCTCCGCACCGCCCCTCACGACCCGCTCCCCGCCGGGATCCCCTCCCCGGCGGGGAGCGCCTCCGACCGACCTTGGGATACTCCACGAATGCCACGCGTGCTGCTGATCGAAGACGACCCCTCCGTCCGCGAAGGTGTCGAGCTGGGGCTGCGGCGCCGCGGCCACGAGGTGCGCACCGCCGCGACCGGTGAGACCGGGCTCGCCGCGCTCCGCGACTTCCGCCCCGACCTGCTGCTGCTCGACCTCATGCTGCCCGGCATGAACGGCGTCCAGGTCTGCCGCCAGGTCCGCGAGACCAGCCAGCTCCCGATCATCATGCTCACCGCGCGCGGCGACGACTTCGACGTCGTCATCGGCCTGGAGGCGGGCGCCGACGACTACATCGTCAAGCCCGCCCGCACCGAGGTCATCGAGGCCCGCATCCGGGCCGTGCTGCGCCGCATCGAGGAGCCCGGCGGCGGCGCGCGGCCCTCCGTCGAGTTCCACGGCGAGCTCGCCGTCGACCGGGCCGGGCTCACCGTCGCCAAGAACGGCGAGCGGGTCGCGCTCGCCCCCTCCGAGCTCAAGCTGCTGCTCCACCTCAGCGCCGCCCCCGAGCAGGTCTTCAGCCGCCAGCAGCTCCTCGAACACGTCTGGGAGCACAGCTTCCACGGCGACGCCCGGCTCGTCGACGCCTGCGTCCGGCGGCTGCGCAACAAGATCGAGGACCCCCCCGGCGACCCCCGCTACATCCAGACCCTGCGCGGCTTCGGCTACCGCTTCGGACCCCTGTGAGAGCCCACGTCCCGGGCGGCGGACGGCACGCCGACGCCCGCCGCAGACGCCTGCGCCCCTTCGGGCTGCGCACCCGGCTCGTCCTCGCCTTCCTGCTGGTCGCCGCCGTCGGCTGCGGCACCACCGCCGCGCTCACCTACCGGGCCGCCCGCAACGCGATCCTGGAGCAGACCCAGAACACCGCCGTGACGGCCTTCCGCCAGCAGGTCGAGACCCTCACCACCCAGCTCCCCGTCAACCCGGACGGGCTGCGCACCGCCCTCCAGGGCATCGCCAAGCAGGGCAAGCCCCGCCCCTGGCGGGTGTACGCGGAATACGGCGACCTGCGGGTGTCCTCCACCGACCGCCCCGAGTCGAGCGTCCTCACCCCCGAACTGCGCCGCCGCGCCACCGCGATCGGCGCCACCCACGGCAGCTTCCAGCGTGTGGTCAAGGACGGCACCCCGTATCTGACCATCGCGGTCCCGGCGGTCTTCGGCGACTACTACCGGGGCTTCCCCGAGGGCAGCCCCACCGGGCTCGTGCTCTACGCGGTGATGGACCTCGGCGAGGAGGAGGCCAACGTCGAGGCCATGGTCACCGCCGCCCGCGACGGCGCCCTGCCCGCGCTGCTCGTCGCCCTGGTCCCGGCGCTGATCGCCTCCCGGAGCGTGCTGCGGCCGGTGCGCGAGCTGCGGGTCGCCGCGCACAGCATGGGCCGGGGCCGGCTGGACACCCGGATCCACGCCAAGGGCAGCGACGAACTCTCCGACCTGGCGCGCACCTTCAACGAGTCCGCCGCCGAGCTGGAACGTTCCGTCACCGAGCTGCGCAACGCCGAGGCGCGGGCCCGCCGCTTCGCCTCCGACGTCTCCCACGAGCTGCGCACCCCGCTGGCCGGGATGCTCGCCGTCACCGAGGTGCTCGACGAGGACGCGGGCGCCCTCGACTCCGACACCGCCCGCGCGGTCCGCCTGATCAGCGCCGAGACCGGCAAACTCGCCGTCCTCGTGGAGGACCTGATGGAGATCTCCCGCTTCGACGCCCGCGCCGCCGAGCTGCACACCGACGAGGTCGACGCGGCCGCCTCGGTCCGCAAGACCCTCCAGAACCGGCACTGGACCGACCCGGCGAAGATCGTCACCGAGCTCACCGACGGCCTCCGCGTCCCGCTCGACCCGCGCCGCTTCGACGTCGTCGTCGCCAACCTGGTCGGCAACGCCCTGCGGCACGGCGCCCCGCCCGTGACGGTCCGGGTGTACGCGGAGGGGGAGTGGCTCGTCACCGAGGTCGCCGACCGGGGTCCCGGCATCCCCGCCGACGTCCTGCCGCACGTCTTCGACCGCTTCTACAAGGCCGACGCGGCCCGCACCCGCTCGGCGGGCAGCGGGCTCGGCCTCGCGATCACCCTGGAGAACGTGCGGCTGCACGGTGGTACGGTCGTCGCCGCCGACCGCCCCGACGGCGGTGCCGTCTTCACCGTCAGGATCCCCCTGTGACTCCCGCCGCCCGCCGCTCCGCGCGGCGCCCGGCCGCCGCCGCCCTGCTGGCGCTGCTGGCGCTGGCCGGCTGCGGCATCCAGAAGAGCGACGTCGTGGAGGCGGGCGGCGGGGCGCCGGTCACGGTCAACCCGACCGGCAACCCCCGGATGCTGCTGTTCTTCGTGGGACGGGAAGGACGGCTGATGCCGGTCGCCCGGGACCTCTCCTTCAGCCGGATCATCGACGCCGGGACCGGTACCGAGATCACCAGCCCGCCCACCCACCGGATCGCCACCGACAAGGTGCTGGCCGCCCTCATCGACGGTCCGGACGCCACCGAGCGCGACGCGGGCCTCACCAGCCGGATCGAGTTCCACGGCGCGAGCACGCCGCACGTCGTCCGGCAGACCGGTGAGGACCTGCGACCGGCGCTGAGCATCCGGCTCGGCAAGGTCCGGGTCCGCGACCTCGACCCGGTCGCCGTGCGCCAGATCGTCTGCACCGCCTCCTACGCCGAGGACCTCGGCCGCGCGGCCGAGGTCGTCGTCGCGGGCGAGGACGGCCCGCTGCCCGCCACCCGCTGCGAGACGGACTGACCCCGGCGCGCCTCGCGGGCGCCGTGCCTCAGGCGCCGCGCAGCTCCGCGAGGACCGCGTCCGTGAACGGCGGCCACGCCTGGATCGCCCAGGCGCCGAAGGGCCGGTCGGTCAGCGCCACGCACGCGGCGCCCGCGTCCGGGTCGATCCACAGGAAGGTCCCCGACTGGCCGAAGTGCCCGAAGGTGCGCGGCGAGGACGAGGCGCCCGTCCAGTGCGGCGCCTTGCCGTCGCGGATCTCGAAGCCGAGGCCCCAGTCGTTGGGCCTCTGGTGCCCGTAGCCGGGCAGGATGCCGGTCAGCCCGGGATACGTGACGGTCATCGCGTCCAGCACCGTGCGCGCGTCGAGCAGCCGCGGCGCCTGCACCTCGGCGGCGAAGCGCACCAGGTCGTCGACGGTGGAGACGCCGTCCTTGGCGGGCGAGCCCTCCAGGTCGGTGGCGGTCATCCCGAGCGGCTCCAGGACCGCCTGGCGCAGATACTCGGCGAAGGGGATGTCGGTGGCCTTGGCGACGTGGTCGCCGAGCGCCTCGAAGCCGGTGTTGGAGTAGATCCGCCGGGCGCCGGGCGCCGCCATGACCCGGTTCTCGTCGAAGGCCAGCCCGGAGGTGTGGGCGAGCAGATGGCGCACGGTCGCGCCCTCGGGCCCGGCCGGCTCGTCCAGGTCGATCGCCCCCTCCTCGTACGCGACGAGGACGGCGTACGCCGCGAGCGGCTTGGTGACGGAGGCGAGCGGGAAGCGGCGGCCGGTCGGGCCGTGCGCACCGGCCACGGTGCCGTCGGCGCGGACGACGGCGGCGGCCGCGGTCGGGACGGGCCAGTTCTCGATCGACGCCAGGGACGGGAGGCTGTTCGGCATGGTGCCGAGCGTACTTCGCCCGCTTGCTTCGAGTGCACTCCAACGTTCTAGCGTGGTCCCCATGAGCTTGATCGAGAGCACGACACAGCCGGTGCGGAAGGACCGCTACACGATCAGTGAGGTGGCCGCGCTGACCGGACTCTCGGCCCACACCCTGCGCTGGTACGAGCGGATCGGCCTCATGCCGCACGTGGACCGCTCGCACACCGGCCAACGCCGCTTCACCGGGCGGGACCTGGACTGGCTGGCCTTCGTCGGGAAGCTGCGGCTGACCGGGATGTCGGTGGCCGACATGGTGCGGTACGCGGAACTCGTCCGCGAGGGGCCCCACACCCACGCGGAGCGGCGCGCGCTCCTGGAGACCACCCGGCGGGACGTCCTGACCCGGATCGCCGAGCTCCAGGACACCCTCGCCGTGCTCGACCTCAAGATCGACCACTACGGCACCGTATGCGGAGGCAGCACCTCATGAGCAGCAACGGCAAGATCGACACCGTACGCCTCGGCGCGGGGACGGACGGACCGGAGATCGGCGTCCAGGGCTTCGGCGCCATGGGCATCAGCGAGTTCTACGGCGACACCGACGAGAAGGCCGCCCGCGACACCCTCGACGCGGCGCTGGAGAACGGCGTCACCCTCATCGACACCGCCGACATCTACGGGCAGGGCGCCAACGAGGAGTTCCTGGCCCCGTTCGTCGCCGAGCACCGCGACGAGATCGTCCTCGCCACCAAGTTCGCCATCGAGCGGCGCGCCGACGACCCCGCCCACCGGGCCGTCCGCAACGACCGCGGCTACATCCGGAGCGCCGTGGAGGCGAGCCTGCGCCGCCTCGGCGTCGAGACGATCGACCTCTATTACATGCACCGCCGTGACCCGGAGATCCCCTTCGCCGAGTCCGTCGGCGCGATGGCCGAGCTCGTCCAGGAGGGCAAGGTCCGCCACTTGGGCCTGAGCGAGGTCACCGGCGCCGAGCTCCGCGAGGCGTACGCGGTCCACCCGATCGCCGCCCTCCAGTCGGAGTGGTCGCTCTTCTCCCGCGACGTGGAGCGCAGCGCGGTCGGCGCCGCCGCCGAGCTCGGCGTCACCTTCGTGCCCTACTCGCCGCTCGGCCGGGGCTTCCTCACCGGCTCCTTCGCCGACGCCTCCAAGGAGCTCTCGGAGAGCGACTTCCGCCGCTACCAGCCGCGCTTCTCCGGCGACAACGCGGCCCGCAACGCGGCCCTGCTCGACCCGGTCCGCGCCATCGCCGCCGCGCACGGGGCGACCCCCGCGCAGATCGCCCTCGCCTGGGTCCAGGGGCGCGCCGCCGTGCACGGCCTCGACGTCGTCCCGATCCCGGGCACCCGCAAGCGTTCCCGCCTGGAGGAGAACGCCGCCGCGACCCGCATCACGCTGACCGCCGAGGAGCTCGCCGCCCTGGAGCCGATCGCCGCCCAGGTGGCCGGCGACCGCTACCCGGACATGCGCTTCACCTCGGTGAGCCGGGAGGACTGAGCCGGTCGGCCCGGTCGGCCCGTCCGGCCGGGCCCGCCCGGTCAGGCGAGCCCCAGCGCGAACACCGCGAACCCCGCCGCCAGGACGCCCGCCAGGGCGCGCCTGGCGGTGCCGGTCCGCGTCCACGGCGACTCGAAGCCCCGCGCGTACCGCCCGATGAGGACGAGCAGCCCGGCGAAGACCGGCATCCACGCGAGGCGGGCCAGGATCCAGCCGAGGGAGTCGGGCGCCCCGACCAGACCGGCGACCTCGCCGGCGTACGAGGCGGGGACCGCGGCGGCCAGCATCGCCGTCTGGTGCCAGCACAGGATGGTCATCGCCGACAGGTTGATCACCACGACCGGCGCCCACAGCGCGGGCCGCCGCAGCAGCCTCCCGAGCCGGTCCCGCAGCAGGATCGCGGCGCCGGACTGGCCGGCGGCCAGCGCGAGCACCAGCAGCGACGGCGGATGCGAGTTGGTGCGGGCCTCGCCGGGGACGCCGACCATCGAGGCGGGGTAGCCGAACCAGACCAGCAGCGCGGCGAAGAGCGCGGCGCCGCCGAGCAGCAGCGCCCAGGCGTGCCGCCGGGTGACCCGGCCCACGCCCCAGGAGACGCCCAGCTGATACGCGAAGAGCCAGCCGGGCAGGATGTTCAGCAGGCTCAGCCAGGACGGCATCGCGTCGGCCGCCGGCCCGTAGCGCAGCAGGTCCACCACCGCGACCGAGCAGAGCAGCGGGGCCGCCGCCCACACCCCGAGCCGCCGGGCGGCCCGCACACAGTACGGGGTCAGCGCCGTGACCACGGTGTAGACGCCCACGAACCACAGCGGCTGGATCACCAGCGTGGCCGCCGTCCGCAGCGTGTCGCCGGGCACCCCGAGGCCGAAGTGCAGCAGCGGCGCGAGCACCGCCCACACGGCCGTCACCCCGAGCACCGGGCGGCCCAGCCGGGCGAGCCGGCCCTTCAGCCAGTCGCGGACCGGCCCCTCGTGCCGCCGGAAGGACAGCACCGAGGCGTAGCCGCCGACCAGGAAGAAGATCCCCAGCATCTGGAGGACCCAGCTCGCCGGGGCGAGCCCGCCGAAGGCGGACAGCGGGCTGGCGTTGTGGATCGCGCCGTCGGCGGAGAGCGTGAAGCCGCCGAGCAGCCAGTGCCCCGTCGGCACGGCCAGCAGCGCGAGGGCGCGCAGCCCGTCGACCGCCCGGTCGCGGTGGGCGGGGGTGCCCGCCTCGATCTTCCGGATGAGCGTCTTCATCGGGCGGCCCCCTCGGCGATCGCCGCGAACGCGCGCAGCGAGGAGGTGCCGGGCGCGAAGTAGCCGTCGTGGCCCCGCGCGTCGGCGGCGTCGATCCGGCGGGCGCCGAACTCGGGCGCGGCCGGGTCGGTGCCGTGGCCGAGCCCGGCGAACGTCACGTAGGGGACCCGGTCGATCCAGTCCGTCGGGTCCTTCGCCGCCCACACCCGCGCCCCGGTGTCCAGGTCGGCGGCGCGGTCGGCGCGCATCCCGGGGGAGCCGAGGACGACGAGGTCGCTCGCGTCGATCCGGTGCGCGGCGAGCCCGCAGACGACGGAGCCGTAGCTGTGGCAGAAGACCGAGGGCGTGGCGGCGCCGACGGCGGTGAGCCCCTCGGCGAAGTGGGCGAGCCGGTCCGCGCCGGCGTCGGCGAGGCTGTCGGTGGCGGCGTCCAGGCCGATGCCGACGGGTGTGGTGTATCCCGCCCAGGCGATCACGGCGGTCCGCCCGCCGGTGGCCTCGCGCAGCGCGGTGGCCTTGCGGGTGAGCGGGGCGAGGTTGCCCGCGTCGATGTCGGAGCCCGGCACGATCACCGCCACGTGCGCGGCCTTCGCCAGGTCCCCGTAGACCAGGACCGCCTGGCCGCGCCCCCGGGGGTCGTACGCGAGGAGCTGCTGCCCGGCGAACCGGCCGCCCGCGCTCCGGGCGTTGGCGGCGTACCGCAGGGCGAGCGGGGCGCCGTCCAGGTTGCCGACGACGGTGGGGTGCGCGGCGGCCAGCTCCCGCTGCCGGGCCGGGCTCAGCGAGGCGAAGTACGCCCCGGCCTGAGCGGGCGTCAGGCGCGCGGGGTCGGGCAGTCCTTCGGCCCGCCACTCGGCCGTCCCGACCGGCATCCCGGTGACCGGCCGCTGGCTGGTGGCGGAGGCCCAGCCCGCCGTCCCGGCCACCACGCTCGCGGTGAGCACGGTGGCGACCAGGGTCCTGGTGAAGCGGCGCATGGGGCGGCCCTTCCTCTCTCTCGTCCGTCGGCGAGAGGAAGGTAGGAAGGGAGTGCCTGACCGGGCGTCACACCAGGGCGCCAACCGTGAAGTGATACCGGGGTAGGGGGCGGAGGAGCTGCTGACCCCCGGTCAGGGGTGGGGCTGTCCCCCGGCCGAAGGTCCCGGCCCGGGCGGGCGGCGCCCGGTCCGCGCGCCCGGGGCCCGCTCGGGTCAGGCGCCGCCCGGCGTCACCAGACCCGACTCGTACGCGAAGATCACCGCCTGCGCCCGGTCGCGCAGGTCCAGCTTGGCCAGCACCCGGCCGATGTGGGTCTTCACGGTCTGCTCGGCGAGCACCAGGGTGTCGGCGATCTCCTGGTTCGACAGGCCTCGGGCGATCAGCTCCAGCACCTCCGTCTCGCGCGGGGTCAGCCCGTTGAGCCGCAGCGCGGCCCGGTCGGCGCGCGGCGCGGGCTTCGAGGCGGCGAAGTCGGCGATCAGCCGCCGGGTCACCGACGGCGCCAGCAGCGCCTCGCCCGCCGCGACCACCCGGACGGCGGCGATCAGGTCGGCGGGCGGCGCGTCCTTCAGGAGGAAGCCGGACGCCCCGGCGCGCAGCGCCTCGTACACGTAGTCGTCCACGTCGAAGGTGGTGAGCATCAGCACCTTGGGGCGGTGCACCACCCCCGGCGGCGGGTTCAGGATCTCCCGCGCCGCCGTGAGCCCGTCCATCTCCGGCATCCGCACGTCCATGAGGACCACGTCCGGGTGGACGGTCCGGGCCACGGCCACGCCCTGCCGCCCGTCCGGCGCCTCGCCCACCACGTCGATGTCGGACTGAGCCGCCAGCAGCGCGGCGAACCCCGCCCGCACCATGGCCTGGTCGTCGACGATGATCACACGGATGGTCACGGGGCTTCCTCGGCGGTCGGGCGGATGCCGGTCGGACCCAGCGGCAGTCGCGCGGCGACCCGGAAGCCGCCGTCCGGCAGCGGCCCGGTGTCGAGCGAGCCGCCCGTCAACCGTACGCGCTCCCGCATCCCGACCAGCCCGTGCCCGGTCCCCGTACCGCCCTCGACCGGCGAACCGCCGCCCTCGGCGGGCCCGTTGACGACCAGCACGATCAGCCGGCCCTCGCCGTCCGGGCGGATCGAGACCCGGGTGGCGGCGCCCGGCGCGTGCCGGACCACGTTGGCCAGGGCCTCCTGCGTGATCCGGTACGCCGAGAGGTCGACCGCCTGCGGCACCTCGCCCAGGTCGGCGGCGAGGGACAGCTCGGCCGGCACCCCGGCCCGCACGGTCGCCTCGATCAGCTGCTGCACCCGGTCGAGCCCCGGCTGCGGGGCCCGCTCGCCCTCGGTGCCCTCGCTGCGCAGCACCACGAGCAGCCGCCGCATCTCGGCCAGCGACTCGCGCGCCCCGGCCGCGATGGAGGCGAACTCCTCGCGGGCGGCGTCCGGCAGCCCGGCGATCCGGTACGGGGCGGAGTCCGCCTGCACGGTGATCACCGACATGTGGTGGGCCACCACGTCGTGCAGCTCGCGGGCGATCCTGGCGCGCTCCTCCAGGAGCGTCCGGCGGGCCCGTTCGGCCTCGCTGATGGTCTCCTGCTCGACCAGCCGCCGCTCGGCCTCGCCGCGGCCCCGCAGGGCGGTGGTGAGCAGCAGCACGACGCCGCTGAGCACGAAGAGCAGCAGGGTGATGCCGCCGGCCCGGTTCGGCGAGACGACCTCGAAGACCGCCGCCGCCGCGCCGGTCATCAGCCACACCCCCATCAGGGCGCGCCGGGACTCGCGCAGCCCGAGGGCGAGCATCAGCGCCAGATAGCCGACCACCACCATAGGGGTCCACGGCCAGGGCCGCCCGTCCACCCCGTCGGCGGCGAGCAGCGCGAAGCCGCCGAGGACATCGGCCGGGAAGATCACCCACCAGGCCTGGAGGGGCCGGGTGACGGCGAGCAGCAGGGGCGCGGTCTGCGCGGTGGCGAGCGCCCCGGCGACGGCCCCGTTGAGCTGGTAGTCCTGCACGAGGACGGTCACGGTGACGGGCAGCAGCGAGGCGACGAACGCCAGCGCGACCCCGTACGGCAGCAGCCGCACCCAGGGGGAGGCGGCCCGCCCGAGGAGCGGTTCGCCGGGGCCGGTGGGGGTGGTGAGCGCGACCCCGAGGCCGCGCAGCAGCACGTTGGCCCCGGCTCCGGCCGCGCGGACCACTCCGCGCGCGCGGCCGGTCCAGGGCGTGGACTCCGGTGGGTGCGGTCGACGCCGCTGTTCATCCTTCATGGCCCGCCCAGGGTAGGCGGGCCGCCCGGTCCGGCACGTCATACCGGGGTGCGGGGCCGGGGGTCATACCGGGGTACGGGGCGGGGGCGGCTCGCGCCCGGTCACCGGCCGGGCCCGGGCGCTCAGGGGCGCCTTCGGACGGCTACAGCTCGGCGAGGAGCTCCGCCTTGCGGCAGGAGAACTCCTCGTCGGTCACCAGGCCCGCCTGGTGCAGCTCGCCGAGATGGCGAATCCTTTCCTCCACCCCGGCCGGGTCGTACGGCCGCGCCGCCCCCGGCTGCGCGGGGACCCGGCCCGAGCCGCGGATCGCGGCCAGCACGGCGGCGGCGAAGGGCAGCGACTCGTGGACCGGCCCGTAGCCGAGCCCGAAGACCACCGAGGCCGGGTCCCGGTCCGGGTGCTCCCCGACGCGGGCCGAGCCGCACGGGTCGGGGCGCGTCAGCAGCCGCAGGAAGCCCTCCGGGGCCTCCGGCGAGGCCCACTCGACCCCGTTCAGCTCGCGCACCGCGAAGACCTGGTCGCCCGCCCGCCACTTCTCCGAGGACGCCATCGTGCGCGACCAGCGGAAGGCGACCTCGCCGGAGCCGTCGAAGCTGGCCTTCCCGTCGTACGCCTTGAAGGACTGCGGCCCCTCCGGAGCCGCGACCAGGAAGCCCTCCGCGGGCTCCGCCGCGTCCGCCGGGAGCAGCCCGAGGAGCTCGTCGCGGTAGTACGAGGCCTGCGGCTCGCGCTCGGCGGGCAGCACGAGCCGATAGGGGTCGCTCCCCTCGTGCAGCTGCCCCGCCGCCGCCTCGACCAGCGGATCGGCCCCGGCCCTCGGCACGGCGTGCAGCACCAGCGTGCCCCGCTTGCCCGGCGTCAGCGTCACGGACGCCAGCGCCTCGTGCGGGATGCGCCGTTCGCGCAGCGTGCCGAAGAGCCTCGGCGTGCGGATCCCCCGTTCGAAACGGATGACGATGGCGTCGCTCTCGAACTGCCAGGTGGCATGAATTCCGGCCAGCACATCACCCATACGCCTCATCGTATGCGGCGTATGCCCCGGCGTCGCCCCTGTGGCATCGCCCGAAATCCGCCGTGATCTACGCGCGTCAGGCGGCTTCGGCACCGGAGATTCCCCTGCGGCAAGCGCTGTCGGCGGGAGCGCAGGTCAGCTCGTCGTAGGCGCCGACGCCTATCGCGGCGAAGTTGGCGAGGCTCCCGGTGCCGGGTTCGAAGTACCCGGCGTGGCCGCTCGCGCCCGCCGCCGACAGCAGCCGCGCGCCGAACTCGGGGGCCACCGGATCGGCGCCGTGGCCGACCCCGCCGACCTCCACGTGCGGGACGTCGGCGATCCAGTCGCCGCTGTCCCGCATGGCCCAGACGCGGGCCCCGGTGCCCAGGTCGGCGGCGTGCTCGGCGCGCATCCCGGGGCTGCCCGCGACCACCACGTCGGTCACCCGCGCGGGCAGCCGGCCGGCGGCGACCCCGCACAGGACGGAGCCGTAGCTGTGGCAGAAGAGGCTGACGGGGGCGGAGCCCGGCAGCGCGGCGGTCAGCCCGAGGAGCCGGTCGGCGCCGCTCTCCGCCAGCCGCCCGATGGCCGCGTCGATGCCGACGCCGACGGGCGCGGTGTAGTCGGCCCAGGCGATGACGGCGGTCGGGGTGCGCGGGGCGGCGCGGTGCTCGGCCGCGTACAGCGAGGCGGCCATCCCGGCGGGCGCCGAGTACATCCGGGCCGTCTTCTGGAAGGTCAGCAGATTGGTGTCCACACCCGGTACCACCACCGAGATCCGGCGGGCCCGGTCCAGGTCGCCCAGGACCTCGGCGGCCCGTCCCGTACCGCCCGGGTCGAAGGCGAGGATCTGGCGGCCCGGCCGCATCAGCGAGCGGAAGCGGTCCACCCGGCGGAGGGCGTCGTGCCGCCCCTCGGCGCTGAGCCGGGGGTCGTCGACCCTGCCCCGCTCGGCGTCGAGGGTGCGGGCGAGGGAGACCCGGTTGGCGCGGTAGCGCAGGGTGACCGGCACGCCGTCGAGGTTGCCGACGACGAGCGGGTACCGGTCGGCGAGCCGGGTGCGCTGCGCGGGGGAGAGGGAGGCGAAGAAGCCGGCGATCGTGCGCGCGGGGGCGGTGGCGGCGGGCAGCGGACGCTGCCCGACCCGGCCGTGGGCCCAGGCGGCGAGCGCGCTCTGCCGGGTCTCGCCCGGCGCGTCCTGATGCCGGATCGTGGTCCACCCGGTGGTCGCCAGGAACACGAACACCACGGCGAGCGCGAGCATCATGCGCCAGGCCTGGAGGGTGGGGGAGGTGTCGAAAGAAGGCATCGGGCGCCACCCTAGGGGGCGCGGTCCCGCGCCCGGGCGGGCGAGTGACGCGGATCACCTGGCGGACGGCGCATGGTGACGCTCCGCACGCGGGGGCGCACGGGCCGGAGCGCGCGAAGGGGGCGGGACGGGGGCGTACGGGGACGGGGCGGGCGCGCGGGTCGGGCGGGGGCGCGGGGCGGGGCGGGGGTCGGCTCGGGGGGTCCCGGGCCGGGGGCGCGGGTGGGCTCCGGCGGGCGCGTCGGCCTGGGTGCGCGGGTCGGCTCGCGAGGCCCGGTGGCCGGTCGGCTCAGGTGCGCCAGTCCGGCGCGAGGGCCGCGCCCAGCTGGTCCAGATAGCGCTCGGTGAGGGCGCGGATCGCCTCCAGGGTCGGATCGCCGCTCCGCCCCCACAGCTGGCCGGTCACCCGCATCACGCCGCTGAACGCCGCCACGGCGATCCTCGGGCGCGGGTCGGTGTCCACGTCGAGGCCCTCGCGCTCGGCGATCACCCGCGCGATGGACTCCTCCATCTCGTGGGAGCGGCGCAGATGGACCGCGAGCAGCGCGGGTGTGGACTCGATGACCTGGAAGCTGCGGACGTACAGCTCGACGGGGACGACCTCGGCGATGGCCTCGCCGATGGTGTCCCAGGCGCTCAGCACCGCGTTCCGCATCGCGTCGAACGGGCCCTCCTCGGGGGGCCGTTCGGTGAGCGCGCGCATGAACCGCTCCTCCACCATCTGCTGGACGGCGAAGGCCACCTCCTCCTTGGAGGCGAAGTAGCGGAAGAAGGTGCGCTGGGAGACCTCGACCGCGTCGGCGATCTCGTCGACGGTGGTCCCCTCGTACCCCTGGCTGGTGAAGCGCTCCAGGGCCACCCGGATCAGCGCGTCACGGGTGCGCTGCTTCTTCCGCTCGCGCAGACCGGGAACCGTCACCGTCTCGACCCCTTCCCGCGTCTCGATTTCTGCTGCTTCGTCCAGCTCAGCGTACCTGTGAGCAACATGACAGTTACCGTCGCGTGAACTGATTAGTCAATTGTCAGTGACTGACATTAGCCTCGCGGCATGACTAGTCAGACCACCGTGGAAAAGACCCCGCAGGGGCAGGGGGGTGGCCGGACGCCCGACGCGCATCCGGCCCCGGCTCAGGCGAAGGGACTCCGCGGGCATCCGTGGTTGACGCTGTTCGCCGTCGCCGTGGGCGTCATGATGGTGGCGCTCGACGGCACCATCGTCGCCATCGCCAACCCCGCCATCAAGGACGACCTCCAGGCCTCGCTCGCCGAGGTCCAGTGGATCACCAACGGCTATCTGCTCGCGCTGGCCGTCGCGCTCGTCACCGCCGGAAAGCTGGGCGACCGCTTCGGCCACCGGCAGACCTTCATCATCGGCATCGCGGGCTTCGCCGCCTCCTCCGGCGCGATCGGCCTGTCGAGCTCCATCGGCCTCGTGGTCGCCTTCCGCGTCCTCCAGGGCCTCTTCGGCGCCCTGCTGATGCCGGCCGCGCTCGGCCTGCTGCGCGCCACCTTCCCGGCCGAGAAGCTGAACATGGCCATCGGCATCTGGGGCATGGTCATCGGCGCCTCCACCGCGGGCGGCCCGATCGTCGGCGGCCTGCTCGTCGAGCACGTCAGCTGGCAGTCCGTCTTCTTCATCAACGTCCCGGTCGGCGTCCTCGCGCTCGTCCTCGGCCTGGTGATCCTCAAGGACCACCGCGCCGAGAACGCCCCGCGCTCCTTCGACGTCGTCGGCATCCTGCTGCTCTCCGGCGCCATGGCCTCCCTCATCTGGGGCATCATCAAGGCCGGTGAGTCCTGGGGCTGGTCCAGCCTCAACACCTGGGGCTGCCTGATCGGCGCGGTCGTCCTCTTCGGCGTCTTCGCCCTCTGGGAGACCAAGGTCAAGGAGCCGCTCATCCCGCTGGCGATGTTCCGCTCCGTGCCGCTGTCGGCCGGTGTGGTGCTGATGGTCCTGATGGCCTTCGCCTTCATGGGCGGCCTCTTCTTCGTCACCTTCTACCTCCAGGGCGTGAAGGGGCTCAGCCCGGTCGACAGCGGCATGCACCTGCTGCCGCTCACCGGCATGATGATCGTCTCCTCGCCGCTGGCCGGCGCGCTGATCACCAAGTTCGGCCCGCGGGTCCCGCTGGTCGGCGGCATGGTCTGCACCGCGATCGCCATGTTCGGCATGATCACCCTCACCGCCGACACGGGCACCCTCGCGATGTCCCTCTGGTTCGGCCTGCTCGGCCTGGGCCTGGCGCCCGTCATGGTCGGCGCCACCGAGGTCATCGTCGGCAACGCGCCGCTGGAGCTCTCCGGCGTGGCCGGCGGCCTCCAGCAGGCCGCCATGCAGGTCGGCGGCGCCCTCGGCACGGCCGTGCTGGGCGCGGTCATGTCCTCCAAGGTCTCCAGCGCCTTCGGTGTGAACTGGGTCGCGGCCGGGCTGCCGCACCCGGCGGACCCGCGCCTGGAGCAGGCCGCCGAGTTCGGCATGGTGCCGCCGGAGCTGGCCAAGGCGCCGGGCATGACGCCCGACATGTTCCAGGTGATCGGCAAGGTCATCCACGACACCTTCATGGACGGCATGGGTCTCGCCTTCACCGTCGCGGGCGTCGTGGCCGTCGTCGCGGCCCTGGTCGCCACGCTGACCAAGCGCGGCGCCAACGCGGAGGCGGGCGCGGGCGCGGCCCACATCTGATCCGCGGGGTCTCGGCACCCGAGGCCCGGCAGGCGCTCCCCAGGGGGGCCGTCACCCGTTCGCGTGAACGGGGGCGGCCCCCCTTCCCTTTCCCGGGCCACCTCCGCCATGCTCTGATTACGGAGAGTTACGAAACGGGGGTTCACCTGCATGTATACGAAGACGATGCTGGCGGCTGGAGTGGTCCTGACCGCGCTCCTGGCGGTGGTTCCGGCGGTGGTCCCGGCGGAGGCGGCGGCCCCGGGCGGAGCCGCTCTCGGGCCGTGCGGCTCCGGCCAGCTGTGCCTGTGGCCCAAGCCCGACTTCAAGGGGAAGGCCCAGGTCCACGAGCTGGCCTCGGTCGACATCGAGAGCTGCGTCCCCCTCCCACCGGGCACGACCGCCCAGGCCCTGGCCAACCGGACCGGCCGCCCGGTCACCACCTACCAGTCCGCCGAGTGCGCGGAGACCGGCGAGTTCGAGACCTACCCGGGCCGAGGGGTGTGGGTCCCCCAGACGCCCTATCAGGTGAGGGCCTTCAAGATCTGGGAGAGGTAGGGGCGGGCGCGGGCACGTCCGGGGCGCCGGGCGGCGGGACGGAGAGGCGCGCGACCTCCGCCCGCAGCTCCCGCACCTCGACGGTCAGCGCCTCCAGCAGCGCCAGTTGGCGGCGCTCGGTCTCGTCGTCCCGCTCGAAGCGGGCGATGAACCAGGCGGCGATGTTGGCGGTCACCACACCGAGCAGGGCGATGCCCGAGAGCATCAGGCCCACCGCGAGCACCCGGCCCAGACCCGTGGTCGGCGCGTGGTCGCCGTAGCCGACGGTGGTCATCGTGGTGAAGGACCACCAGACCGCGTCCCCCAGCGTCTTGATGTTGCCGTTCGGCGCGTCCCGCTCCACGTGGAGCACGGCCAGCGAGCCGAACATCATCAGCCCGACCACCGAGCCCGCCACATAGGTGGTGAGCGTTATCTGCGGGGCCATCCGGGCCCGCCGTCCCACCAGGAGGAGCGTCGAGACCACCCGCAGCAGCCGCAGCGGCTGCACCATCGGCAGTATCACCGCGAGCAGATCCAGCGGATGCCCCCGCACGAAGGCCCACCTGGCCGGGGCGAGCGCGAGGCGCACCACATAGTCCAGGGCGAACGCGGCCCACACCGTCCACTCCACATGGGTGCACAGCCGGTGCACCCACGGGTCGGCGCCGGGCGCCACGATCGGCACGGCGTAGGCGAGGCCGAAGGCCACGGCCAGCACCAGCAGCGGCGTCTGGGTGCGCTCCTCCCAGCGGTTCCTCATGACGGAGGGCATGACGGGTGATCCTTCATGCCCGGCATCGTAAGGAACGCGGAAGGGCGGCGGGACCGTCCGGTCCCGCCGCCCTCACCAGCGGATACGTGCTACGCGCGAGGTGTCACGCGTCGCCGCCGGCGGAGCCGGGGTCCGCCGCCGCCACGTCGAGCAGCTGGTAGCGGTCCACGGCCTGCTTCAGCGCCGACCGGTCGACCTTGCCCTCGTGGGCCAGCTCGGTGAGCACCGCGAGCACGATCGACTGGGCGTCGATGTGGAAGAAGCGACGGGCCGCGCCACGGGTGTCCGCGAAGCCGAAGCCGTCCGCGCCCAGCGAGGTGTAACGGCCCGGCACCCAGCGGGAGATCTGGTCCGGCACCGAGCGCATCCAGTCCGAGACCGCCACGAACGGACCCTGGGCGCTCTGGAGCTTGCTGGTCACGTACGGGACCCGCTGCTCCTCGTCCGGGTGGAGCAGGTTGTGCTCCTCGACGGCCACGGCCTCGCGGCGCAGCTCGTTCCAGGAGGTGGCCGACCAGACGTCGGCGCGCACGTTCCACTCCTCGGCGAGGATCCGCTGGGCCTCCAGGGCCCACGGGACCGCCACGCCGGAGGCCATGATCTGCGCCGGGATCGCGCCGGCCTCACCGGCCCGGTAGCGGTGGATGCCCTTGAGGATGCCCTCGGCGTCCACGTTCTCCGGCTCGGCCGGGTGCTGGATCGGCTCGTTGTAGACCGTCAGGTAGTAGAAGACGTCCTCGGCCTCGGGGCCGTACATCCGCCGCAGACCGTCCTGCACGATGTGCGCGATCTCGAAGCCGAAGGCCGGGTCGTAGGCGACGCAGCCCGGGTTGGTCGAGGCGAGGAGGTGCGAGTGCCCGTCCGCGTGCTGGAGGCCCTCGCCGGTCAGCGTGGTGCGGCCGGCGGTGGCGCCGAGCACGAAGCCGCGCGCGAGCTGGTCGGCCATCTGCCAGAACTGGTCGCCGGTGCGCTGGAAGCCGAACATCGAGTAGAAGACGTAGACCGGGATGAGCGGCTCGCCGTGCGTCGCGTAGGCCGAGCCGGCGGCGATCAGCGAGGCCGTGCAGCCCGCCTCCGAGATGCCGTCGTGCAGCATCTGGCCGGTCGGGGACTCCTTGTAGGCCAGGAGCAGCTCGCGGTCCACGGCCTCGTACTGCTGCCCGAGCGGGTTGTAGATCTTGGCGCTCGGGAAGAAGGAGTCCATGCCGAAGGTGCGGTACTCGTCGGGCGCGATCAGCACGAAGCGCTTGCCGATCTCCTTGTCCCGCATCAGGTCCTTGAGCAGCCGGACGAAGGCCATGGTGGTGGCGATCGACTGCTGGCCGGAGCCCTTCTTGACCGCCGCGTAGGTCTTGTCCTCCGGCAGCGCGAGCGGCTTGGCGCGGACCACCCGCGTCGGGACGTACCCGCCGAGCGCCTTGCGGCGGTCGTGCATGTACTGGATCTCCTCGGAGTTCCGTCCCGGGTGGTAGTACGGCGGCAGGCCGTCCTCCAGCTGCTTGTCCGTGACCGGGATGTGCAGCCGGTCGCGGAAGCGCTTGAGGTCGTCGACCGTCAGCTTCTTCATCTGGTGGGTGGCGTTGCGGCCCTCGAAGTTGGGGCCCAGCGTCCAGCCCTTGACCGTCTTGGCCAGGATCACCGTCGGCTGGCCCTTGTGGGCCTTGGCCGCCGAGAACGCGGCGAAGATCTTCTTGTGGTCGTGACCGCCGCGGCCCAGGTGGAGGATCTGGTCGTCGGTCATGTTCTCGACCATGGCCCGCAGCCGCTGGTCGTCGCCGAAGAAGTGGTCGCGGATGTACGAGCCGGTCTCCGTCGCGTACGTCTGGAACTGCCCGTCCGGGGTGGTGTTCATCCGGTTGACCAGCACGCCGTCGCGGTCCTGCGCGAGCAGCGGGTCCCAGGAGCGGTCCCAGACCAGCTTGATCACGTTCCAGCCGGCGCCGCGGAAGACGGACTCCAGCTCCTGGATGACCTTGCCGTTGCCGCGCACCGGGCCGTCGAGGCGCTGGAGGTTGCAGTTGACGACGAAGGTGAGGTTGTCCAGGTTCTCGCGGGCCGCGATGGTCAGCTGGCCGAGCGATTCGGGCTCGTCCATCTCGCCGTCGCCGAGGAAGGCCCACACGTGCGACGCGGAGGTGTCGGCGATGCCGCGCGCCTCCATGTAGCGGTTCATCCGGGCCTGGTAGATCGCGCCGAGCGGGCCGAGGCCCATCGAGACGGTCGGGAACTCCCAGAAGTCCGGCATCAGCCGGGGGTGCGGGTACGAGGACAGCCCGTTCGGGTACTTCGACTTCTCCTGGCGGAAGGCGTCCAGCTGGGTGTCGGTCAGCCGGTCCAGCAGGTAGGCGCGGGCGTAGATGCCGGGGGAGGCGTGCCCCTGGAAGAAGATCTGGTCGCCGCCGTCGCCCTCGTCCTTGCCCCGGAAGAAGTGGTTGAAGCCCACGTCGTAGAGGGAGGCGGAGGAGGCGAAGGTGGCGATGTGGCCGCCGACACCGATGCCCGGGCGCTGGGCGCGCGAGACCATCACGGCCGCGTTCCACCGGGTGGCGTTGAGGACCTTGCGCTCGATCTCCTCGTTGCCGGGGAAGAACGGCTCGTCCTTGGTCGCGATCGTGTTGACGTAGTCCGTGCTGCGCATCTCGGGCACCGCGACGCGCTTCTCACGGGCCCGCTCGATCAGCCGGAGCATGAGATAGCGGGCCCGCTCCCGGCCCCGCTCGTCCACGGCGGCGTCGAGGGAGTCGAGCCATTCCTGGGTCTCTTCGGGATCGAAATCCGGGACCTGGCTGGGAAGGCCGCCAATGATGATCGGGTTGCGATCGGATGCGGAAGCCACGCTGTTCCTTCGCTGGTCGGTGGAGCCCACGGGGAGGGGCCCGTGGAGGGCCGGGATGACCATCGTGTACCCCGCCGGCGGCAAACGTCATCTTTACCGTGGGGTAACCCTCCCGAGGTGCCTTGTTCGGTCAAATCGCAACCTTACGCCCATCACGCACATGCGTTTCGTCACCGCGTTCGGCACACTGAAGCCGCAGAGTCCCGTAATACGGGGCGAAGAGTGCACGTCTCGTCACGGAGTGCGACGGGTCCTCGCCGGAAGTTGCGGCGAGACGGCCCCAAACGTCACCGTTTCGGCGGTCTCCACGGCCGGGTACTTGCGCGATCCGCCCCGGCCCGTGTGGACTACGGCCAGTGCCGCGCGTACGCGCGTGGTCGAAGCATTTTTCCGAAGACGATCAGGAGGCAAGCCGTGAGCGCGACCGCGGACCACGCGGAGGAGCGGACCAACCCGGCAGCGAGGCTGGGGTTCGAGCCCGGACAGGTGGTCCAGGAGATCGGTTACGACGACGACGTCGACCAGGATCTCCGCGAAGGCATCGAATCCCTCATCGGCCAGGAACTCGTGGACGAGGACTACGACGACGTCGCCGACGTCGTGCTGCTGTGGTTCCGTGACGAAGACGGTGATCTCACCGACGCCCTGGTGGATGCCATCGGTTTTCTGGAGGACAACGGCCAGATCTGGCTGCTGACTCCGAAGACCGGCCGCGACGGCTACATCGAGCCGAGCGACATCAACGATGCCGCGCAGACCGCCGGTCTCTCCCCGGCCAAGAGCATCAGCGTCGCCAAGGACTGGACGGGTACCCGTCTGGGCAGCCCGAAGCGCTGATCCCTCGATCGCCGCGCAGAGCCCCCACCGGCCACGGCCGGTGGGGGCTCTGCGCGTGCCCGGCCCGTGATCCGGCCCCTTAGGGTGGGTTTCACCGGATCGGCCCAAGGGCTGGGCCGCCGGGCGAAGGGATGCGTACGCGATGGCGATCGAGATCGGCGCCCAGGCTCCGGACTTCGAGCTGAAGGACAACCACGGGCGCACCGTGCGGCTCTCCGACTTCGCCGGGGACCCCGGGGATCCCTCGGCCGGGTGGAACGTGGTGCTGTTCTTCTACCCCTTCGCCTTCACCGGCGTGTGCACCGGGGAGCTGCGCGAGCTTCGCGACCACCTGGACGCCTTCGTCAACGACGACACCCGGCTGCTGGCGGTCTCCGCCGACTCCATGCACACCCTGCGCGTCTTCGGCGAGCAGGAGGGGCTGGAGTTCCCGCTGCTGTCCGACTTCTGGCCGCACGGCGCGGCCTCCCGCGCCTACGGGGTGTTCGACGAGGACAAGGGCTGCGCGGTCCGCGGGACCTTCGTCATCGACCGGGCCGGCACGGTCCGCTGGAAGGTCGTCAACGCCCTGCCGGACGCCCGTGACCTGGACGAGTACAGGAAGGCCCTCGCGGCCCTCTGAGGGGTCCTCGGCCAACACTCGGGCGAAACGTCTGTTTCGACGGGGAACCCGTCACTAGGATCCAGACGTTGATCCGATGCCAACGCACGACTGGGGGCGCTGCCCCTGGAAACCAATGGAGGGACTCGTGGGAGTCAGCCTCAGCAAGGGCGGCAACGTCTCGCTGACCAAGGAGGCCCCTGGCCTGACCGCCGTCACCGTCGGTCTGGGCTGGGACGTCCGCACCACCACCGGTACGGACTTCGACCTCGACGCCAGCGCCATCCTGGTGAACGCGGAGGGCAAGGTCCGCAACGACCAGGACTTCGTGTTCTTCAACAACCTGAAGAGCGCCGACGGCTCCGTCGAGCACACCGGTGACAACCTCACCGGCGAGGGCGAGGGCGACGACGAGCAGGTCAAGGTCAACCTGGCCGGCGTCCCCGCCGACGTCACGAAGATCGTCTTCCCGGTCTCGATCTACGACGCCGACAACCGCCAGCAGTCCTTCGGCCAGGTGCGCAACGCGTTCATCCGCGTCGTGAACCAGGCCGGCGGCGCCGAGATCGCGCGGTACGACCTCTCCGAGGACGCCTCGACCGAGACCGCCATGGTCTTCGGCGAGCTGTACCGCAACGGCGCCGAGTGGAAGTTCCGCGCCGTCGGCCAGGGCTACGCCTCGGGCCTGCGCGGCATCGCGCAGGACTTCGGCGTCAACGTCTGACCGACGCCCGCACGTCCCGTCCGGCGCCGCACCCTCCGTGCGGCGCCGGACGTGCCTCATCACCAGTCACCACCGGGGAGGAACCACCGTCATGGGCGTCACGCTCGCCAAGGGAGGCAATGTCTCCCTCTCCAAGGCCGCTCCCAACCTCACCCGGGTCCTGGTGGGACTCGGCTGGGACGCGCGCTCCACCACCGGAGCCCCGTTCGACCTCGACGCCAGCGCGCTGCTGTGCCAGTCGGGCCGGGTGCTCGGCGACGAGTACTTCGTCTTCTACAACAACCTCACGAGCCCCGAGGGCTCCGTCGAACACACCGGCGACAACCTCACCGGTGAGGGTGAGGGCGACGACGAGTCGCTGATCGTGGACCTCGGCAAGGTCCCGGCCCACTGCGACAAGATCATCTTCCCCGTCTCGATCCACGAGGCGGACAACCGGGGTCAGTCGTTCGGCCAGGTGGCGAACGCGTTCATCCGTGTCGTGAACCAGCTCGACGGCCAGGAGCTGGCCCGTTACGACCTCTCCGAGGACGCCTCCACGGAGACCGCGATGATCTTCGGAGAGCTCTACCGCTACCAGGGCGAATGGAAGTTCCGCGCGGTGGGGCAGGGGTACGCGTCCGGCCTGCGGGGCATCGCTCTAGACTTCGGGGTCAACGTTTCGTAAAGCCGCGTTATCACACGATGGGGTAGACAGTGGTTCTGAAAACCTTCGGCTGGTCGTTCGCGATCACCGTGCTCGGCCTGGCCGCTGCCGTGGTCTACGGGGGGTGGGAGGCGTTCGGGATCGTCGCGATCCTCTGCGTCCTGGAGATCTCGCTCTCCTTCGACAACGCGGTGGTCAACGCCGGAATCCTGAAGAAGATGAACGCCTTCTGGCAGAAGATCTTCCTCACGATCGGCGTGCTCATCGCCGTCTTCGGTATGCGGCTCGTCTTCCCCGTCGTGATCGTCGCGGTCAGCGCCAAGATCGGCCCGATCGAGGCCGTCAACCTGGCGCTGAACGACGCCGACCGGTATCAGGAACTGGTCACCGACGCGCACCCGTCGATCGCCGCCTTCGGTGGCATGTTCCTGCTGATGATCTTCCTCGACTTCATCTTCGAGGACCGTGACATCCAGTGGCTGCGCTGGATCGAGCGCCCGCTGGCCAAGCTGGGCAAGGTCGACATGCTGTCGGTCTGCATCGCCCTGATCGTGCTGCTGATCACCGCGATGACCTTCGCGACCCAGGCCCACCAGCACGGCGGCGCCCACGTCGACAAGGCCCAGACCGTGCTGATCTCCGGCATCGCCGGCCTCATCACGTACCTCGTCGTCGGCGGTCTCTCCGGCTACTTCGAGAACAAGCTGGAGGAGGAAGAGGAGCGCGAGCACGAGGCCGAGGAAGCGGCCAAGCGCAGCGGCAAGAAGGTCACCGCCGTCCAGCTCGCCGGCAAGGCCGCCTTCTTCATGTTCCTCTACCTGGAGGTCCTCGACGCCTCCTTCTCCTTCGACGGCGTCATCGGCGCCTTCGCCATCACCAACGACATCGTCCTGATGGCCCTCGGCCTCGGCGTCGGCGCGATGTACGTCCGTTCGCTGACGGTCTACCTGGTCCGCGAGGGCACCCTCGACGACTACGTCTACCTGGAGCACGGCGCCCACTACGCCATCGGCGCCCTGGCCGTGGTCCTCATGGTCAGCATCCAGTACGAGATCCCCGAGATCATCACCGGCGGCATCGGCGTCGCCCTGATCGGCTGGTCCTTCTGGTCCTCCGTCCGGCGCAACAAGCGCCTCGCGGCGGCCGAGGGCTCGGGAGACAAGACAGAGGTGCCGTCCGGGGTGTGACGTCCCCGACAATGAGGAACGCTCTCTGCGGGGCGGCCGGTGCACCCGGCCGCCCCGCGGCGCGTGACCGGGGTGGGCGACGAGTGTGGGGGGTGGGGGCGCATGGCCTTCTGGGACAACCTGTTTCCGGGCCGGGCGGACGATTTCGACATGGGCGGTGCCGGCAACTCCATCGACCTGACCAGACGCCGCCCGCTGGTCTCCCTCAGCAAGCAGGGCGCCGCCACCGGCAGCCTGCGGGTCAATCTCTCCTGGCGGATGCGCACCTCCGACCTCGACGGCCGCCCCCGCCAGGCCGGCGGCCTGCTGCGGCACCCCTCGCGCCTCTTCAAGCCCGAGGAGGTGCAGGCCCACACCCAGGGCGTGGTCAACGTCGACCTCGACCTCGGCTGCCTCTACGAGCTGGCCGACGGCACCAAGGGCGTGGTGCAGCCGCTCGGCGGCTTCCTCGGGCACATGAACGAGCCGCCGTACGTGAAGCTCAGCGGCGACGACCGCTTCGGCGCCCCCTCCGGCGAGACGATCTTCGTCAACCTGGACCACCGGGACGAGATCAAGCGGCTGCTGTTCTTCGTCTATATCTACGACCAGACGCCCGCCTTCGACCGCACCCACGCCAAGGTCACGCTCTACCCGAGCAGCGGCCCGCGGATCGAGATCGAGCTGGACGAGCACGCCCCGCAGGCCCGCTCCTGCGCCGTCTTCAGCGTGCAGAACCTCAAGGGCGAGCTGACCGTCCGCCGCGAGGTGCGCTTCGTGTACGGCTTCCAGGCCGAGCTGGACCGGCTGTACGGCTGGGGCCTCCAGTGGGGCCGCGGCTACAAGACCAAGACCTGAGGCCGCCCGCCCCGGCCCGCCGCGCCCGCCGCGTTCAGCGGACGAACTGCGGACCCATCGGCGGCATCCGGAACTCCCGGACCGGCTGCGGATAGCCGTACGCGGGCCCGCCCGCCGGGACCGGGGCCGTCGCCGGGAGCGGCGGGGCCACCGGCTGCGGCGGCACCGACGGCGGCGCCGGCGGCGGGTTCACCGGAGCCGCCGGGGCCCCGGCCGCCGTCCCGGCCTCCGGCGCCGGCCGCACCATCGTCGCGTCCGGGTCCGCCCCGGGCACCGAGGCGTCGCGGGGCTCCCCGTCCGCCGCCGCCTCGGCCGAGTCGTCCACCGAGACGCCGAAGTCCGTCGCGAGCCCCACCAGGCCGGTCGGATAGCCCTGGCCGACCGCCCGGAACTTCCAGCCCTCCCCGCGCCGGTACAGCTCGGCGCAGATGATCGCGGTCTCCTCGCCCGTCTCCGCCGACACGTCGAAGACCGCGAGCGCGTCCCGGTCCCCGGCGCCCGGCGCCGCGTCGTACAGCAGGATCCGCAGGTCGGAGACCGAACGGAAGGTGTCACCGTCCGATGAGGCCGCGAGCACCACCCGGTCGACCGAGGCGTCCAGCGCGCCCAGCTCGGCCTCCACCGTGTCCGTCAGGCCCTCCGGCCCCCGCTTCTTGGACAGCCGGCGGACCAGCCCCGAGGGATGCCGGGGCTGGTTGTAGAAGACGAAATCCTCGTCGGACCGCACGCGCCCGTCGCCGCCCAGCAGCAGGGCCGAGGCGTCCACGTCGGGCACCCCGGGTCCCGGGGTCCAGCGGAGCACGGCCCGTACGGCCGCGGTGTCGAGAGGGACGTTGGAGCCCTTCAGCATCGCGTGCGTCATGCCCGTCATCATTCCTGCCCGCACGCCTTCCGGACAACGCGGGGGGCCGGATGCGGACGAGTTACCTGAACTTCACGCACGTGGGGAACTACGGACACCCTCACCTACGTACTATTACCGGCCACATCTCATCAGGGCCTCCCGGGCCAGTCGGGGGAGATACATGCGTCATTTCGGGCACATCCCGGCCGCAACGCGGACCAGGCTGTTCCATCAGGAGCCGGCCGCGTTCACGGCCGCCTCTCCCGCGCGCACGCTCGCGGTCGCCCTCGGCGCCACGCTCTACAGCCCCGCCACCCGGCCGCACCTCGCCGACGACGTGCGCAAACAGGCCGCGCGCGGGGTCGCCTCCATGGTGCTCTGCCTGGAGGACTCCATCAGCGACGCCGAGGTCGAGGCGGGCGAGGCCAACCTGGTCCGGCAGTTCGCCGGGCTCGCCGACACCGCCGCCCCCGACGGCGCCGACCTGCCCCTGCTCTTCGTCCGGGTCCGCGAGCCGCGCCAGATCACCGACCTCGCCCACCGGCTCGGCGAGACGCTCCGGCTGCTGTCCGGATTCGTACTCCCCAAATTCACCGAGAGCCGCGGCCGGGACTTCCTCGACGCCCTCGCCGCCGCCGAGCGCGACCACGGCCGGCGCCTCTTCGCCATGCCCGTCCTGGAGTCCCCCGAACTCCTGCACCTGGAGACCCGGGCCGAGACCCTCGCCGGCATCGCCGCGATCACCGCCAAGCACCGCGACCGCGTCCTCGCCCTGCGCCTCGGCGTCACCGACTTCTGCTCCCACTACGGCCTGCGCCGCTCGCCCGACATGACCGCCTACGACGTCAAGATCGTCGCGAACGTCATCGCCGACGTCGTCAACGTCCTCGGCCGCTCCGACGGCACCGGCTTCACCATCACCGGCCCCGTCTGGGAGTACTTCCGCCCCGGCGAGCGCATGTTCAAGCCCCAGCTGCGCCGCAGCCCCTTCCTGGAGGGACGGGCCGAGGACCTGCGCACCGCGCTCATCGAACACGACCTCGACGGACTGCTCCGCGAGATCGAGCTCGACCGCGCCAACGGCCTGCTCGGCAAGACCTGCATCCACCCCACCCACGTCCCGCCCGTGCACGCGCTGTCCGTGGTCAGCCACGAGGAGTTCAGCGACGCCCAGGACATCCTGCGGCCGGAGCGCGACGGCGGCGGCGTGCTCCGCTCCGCGTACACCAACAAGATGAACGAGGTGAAGCCGCACCGCGCGTGGGCCGAACGCACCCTCCAGCGCGCCGAGGTCTTCGGCGTCGCGCGCGAGGACGTCGGCTTCGTGGAGCTGCTCACCGCCGGCCTCGCCCGGCTGACGGAAGGCTGACGTACACCGATGGACACCGTGTGGTCGGGAAGCTGGGTCGCCGAACGGCTCGGCGTCGGGCTCGACGGCGACGAGACCCTGCCGGACCTGCTGGGCCTCGCCCTGCGCCGCAACCCCAAGCGGGCCCACCTGCTGGTCTCCAACGTGCTCGGCAAGCACGTGCCGCAGCGCCCCTCCGTCGTCCGCGACGCCGGGCACGGCCTGGGCGTCCGCGTCCGCCGCCTGCTCGGCGACGAGCAGGCCGCCCGGGCCGTCGTCCTCGGCTACGCCGAGACGGCCACCGGCCTCGGCCACAGCGTCGCCGACGGCCTCGCCCTCGCCCCGTACCTGCACTCCACCCGGCGCCCCGTCGACGGCGTCGCCACCGCCGGCGGCTTCGAGGAGTCCCACTCCCACGCCACCTCCCACCTGCTGCTCCCCGAGGACCCCGGGCTGCTCGCCGGCGACGGGCCGCTGGTCCTCGTCGACGACGAGTTCTCCACCGGCAACACCGTCCTCAACACCATCCGCGAACTCCACGCGCGCCACCCGCGCGGGCACTACGTCGTCGTCGCGCTCGTCGACATGCGCGCCCCCGCCGACCGGGACCGGCTCACCGCCTTCGCCGAGGAGCTCGGCGCCCGCGTCGACCTGGTCACCCTCGCCGCCGGCACCGTGGACCTGCCCGACGGTGTGCTCGCCCGAGGCCAGGAGCTCGTCGCCCGCCACGAGGCCGCGGCCCCCGTCGCCCTCCCCGCCCTCCCCGCCCTCCCCGCCCCGCGCGGACCGCGCCCCGCCCCCGAGCGGATCGCGCTCGACTGGCCGAGGGGCCTCCCCGACGGCGGCCGGCACGGCTTCACCCCCGGGCACCGCGAGCGCCTGGAAGCCGCCCTGCCCGGCATGGCCGCCCGGATCGCCCGCGCCCTGGCCGAAGGCCCCGAAGGACGCGGCGGCTCCGAGGGCCCCGGCACCACGTCCGGGGCCGCCGCCCCCTCCCGCGTACTCGTCCTCGGCTTCGAAGAGCTCATGTACGCGCCGCTGCGCCTGGCCGCCGAACTGGAGCGGACCGGCGCCGCCGCCGAGGTCCGGTACTCCACCACCACCCGCTCGCCCGTCCTCGCCGTCGACGACCCCGGCTACGCGATACGGACCCGGCTCGTCTTCCCCGCCCACGACGAGCCCGCCGACGGCCCCGGCGAGCGCTACGCCTACAACGTGGCCGGCGGCGGCTTCGACGCGGTCGTCGCCGTCGTCGACTCGGTCGCCGACACCCCCGAGCTGCACGCCCCGGACGGACTGCTCGCCCAGCTCGCCGCGCACATACCGCGCGTCGTGCTGGCCGTCGTCCCCTCGTACGCCCCCCAGGTCACCGAAGCTCCCGAAAGGAGCTCCATGCTGCCCGAGCCCCTCCGCGGCCCCGCCTTCTCCTCGTACGCCCCCGAAGAGGTCGGCTGGCTGCTCCAGGACCTCTCGGACGTCGAACTGGAGGCCCCCACCGAGGAACGCGAGGAGGCCATCCAGAGCGGCGGCGCCCACTACGCCGAGTCGCTGCCCGTCGAGTACCAGCCCAGCGCCCGCTACCAGGAGCTGTTCCAGGCCGCCCTGGAAGGCTCCGCCGCCCGCATCGCCCGCGCCGTCGGCACCGTCACCGAGACCGTCCTGGCCGAGCGCGGCAAGCAGCCCGTCCTCGTCTCGCTCGCCCGCGCCGGCACCCCCGTCGGCGTCCTGATGCGCCGCTGGGCCCAGCACCGGCACGGCCTGGACCTCCCGCACTACGCCGTCTCCATCGTGCGCGGCCGAGGCATCGACGCCAACGCGCTGCGCTGGCTCGCCGCCCACCACGACCCCGCCGACGTCGTCTTCGTCGACGGCTGGACCGGCAAGGGCGCCATCACCCGCGAACTCGCCGAGGCCCTCAAGGAGTTCGACGGCTTCGACCCCGAGGTCGCGGTCCTCGCCGACCCCGGCTCCTGCGTCCGCGTCCACGGCACCCGCGAGGACTTCCTGATCCCCTCCGCCTGCCTCAACTCCACCGTCTCCGGCCTCGTCTCGCGCACCGTCCTGCGCCCCGACCTGGTCGGCCCGCACGACTTCCACGGCGCCAAGTTCTACCGCGAGCTGGCCGGTGCCGACGTCTCCGGCGCCTTCCTCGACGCCGTCACCGCCCGCTTCGACGAGGTCGTCGCCGACGTCGAGGCCGAGGTCACCCGGCTCCTCGCCACCGACCGCACCCCCACCTGGGAGGGCTGGCGCGCCGTCGAGCGGATCAGCGAGGAGTACGGCATCCACGACGTCAACCTGGTCAAGCCCGGCGTCGGCGAGACCACCCGGGTGCTGCTGCGCCGGGTCCCCTGGAAGATCCTGGCCAAGCGCGGCGCGGGCGCCGACCTCGCCCACGTACGCCTGCTCGCCGAACAGCGCGGCGTACCCGTCGAGGAGGTCGACGACCTGCCGTACAGCTGCGTCGGGCTCATCCACCCCCGCTACACGCGCGGCGCCACCGGCGCCGACGGCACGGCGGTGGTGTCCCGATGAGCGCCGCGACCCCGGCCGTCCTGGTCGCCAGCGACCTCGACCGCACCCTCGTCTACTCCACGGCCGCGCTCGCCCTCGGGATGCCCGACGCCCAGGCGCCCCGGCTGCTGTGCGTGGAGGTCCACGAGTCCAAGCCGCTCTCGTACCTGACCGAGACCGCCGCCGAAGAACTGCGCGCGCTGGCCGCCGAGACCGTCTTCGTCCCCACCACCACCCGCACCCGCAAGCAGTACCAGCGCATCCGGCTGCCCCTCGACACCCCGCCTCGGTACGCGATCTGCGCCAACGGCGGGCACCTCCTCGTCGACGGCGTCTCCGACCCCGACTGGCAGGCCCACGTGCGCCGCACGCTCGCCGCGTCCTGCGCCCCGCTCGCCGAGGTCCGCGCCCGCCTCGCCGACACCACCGACCCCTCCTGGGTGCGCAAGCACCGGGTCGCCGAGGAGCTGTTCGCCTACCTCGTCGTCGAGCGCGAGCGGCTGCCCGAGGAGTGGCTGGCCGGCTTCACCGCCTGGGCCGGCGAACGCGGCTGGACCGTCTCCCTCCAGGGCCGCAAGGTGTACGCCGTGCCCCGGCCGCTCACCAAGAGCGCCGCCGTCCGCGAGGTCGCCCGCCGCACCGGCGCCACCCTCACCCTCGGCGCCGGAGACTCGCTCCTCGACGCCGACCTGCTGCTCGCCGCCGACCGCGCCTGGCGCCCGGGCCACGGCGAGCTCGCCGACGCCGACTGGACCGCCCCGCACGTCGAGGCGCTGGCCGAGCGGGGCGTGGCGGCGGGAGAGGAGATCCTCCGCCGCTTCCGCGCCGCCGCCCGCGCCCACACCGCGCCGGCGCCCCGGCTCGACGGCGAGCCCGCCGCGCCCGGCGTGCCCGGCGCGCTCCCGGACCCGGTCTGAGGGCTCCGCCGTCCGTCGGCTATCCGCAGCACCCGCCCCCGCAGCAGCCGCCGCCCCCGCCGCCACCTGCGGCGGGCGCGGCGGAGGAGCCCTTGGAGCCCCCGACCGCGACGGCGGAGAGCAGCTTCACGGTGTCGTCGTGCCCGGCGGGGCAGGCGGCGGGGGCGGCGGACTCGGCCATCGGGCGGCTGAGCTCGAAGGTGTCGCCGCAGGTGCGGCAGCGGTACTCGTAACGAGGCATGGGCTCAGCGTACGGCGTGCCGCTCGGGCGTTTCCGGTGGATCGGGGTCGGACAGGGCGCGGTGCCGTGACAGGCGCCGCGACCCCGGGCATGATCCACCGGCCCTAGGGCTTCCCCCGCTCCTCCCGGATCTGCTCGACGACCCGGGCGGCCGTGCCCCGGATCGCCTCCAGCTCCGTCAGGAAGGCCCAGTAGTCGGGGTGCCGCCCGCTGTCGAGCCCGGCGACCGCGCGGTCGATGCGGGCCACGGCCTCGTCCAGCGGCCGGGCGTGCCGGGGCTCGGGGGTGGTGCGCCCGGCCATGGCGAGCCGCTGGGCGTCCCGTACGGCGAAGCGGGCGCGGTCGATCTCGGCCCCCGGGTCCTTGGCGACGGCGTTCAGCCGCCGCAGCCGGTCCCCGGCGGCGGCCACGCCCTCGTCGCCGGAGTCGAGCAGGGCGCGGGCGGTGGCGAGCAGCGCGGTGGCGTCGGGCCAGCGCTGCTCGTCGCGCGCCTTCGCGGCCTCGGCCAGCCGCTCCTCGGCCTGGCGGGCGGCGGTGGCGGCCTGCTCGGGCACGTGCTGGAGGTCCTGCCAGCAGGCGGCCGAGAACCGGCGGCGCAGCTCCGACAGGACCGGCTCGACGCCCTCGGCGCGGGTGGCGAGGGCCTGGGAGCGGGTCCGCAGGGACACGAGCCGCTTGTCGGTCTCGCCGGCCCGCTCGGGCACCCGGGCCGCCTCGGCCCGCACCGCCTCGGCCTCGCGCAGGACGCGGTCGGCGCGCTCCAGGGTCTCGGCGACGCCGTGCCGGCCGGCGCCCTCGTTGAGGCGGGTCAGCTCGGGCCCGAGCAGCGCGAGCCGCCGCGCGAGCTCGTCGGCCCGGAAGCCCTGCTCGCGGGTGGTGTCCAGGGCGACCGCGGCCTCGCGCAGGGCCTGCCGGGCGCGCTCGACGGCGGGCACGAGCCGGGCGAGCTGCGTCTCCGCCCGGCCGAGCAGCGGCGCGAGGCCCTGTTCGAACCGGTCGAGCTCGCCCTTGACCCGCTGGAGCTCGTCGCGGGCCCGCCCGAGGGCGGCGGTGGCGCGGGAGGCGGCCGCGCCGTCGAGCAGTTCGCTGTCGAGGTCGTGGGCGTCGACGGCCTCGATGTACCCGTGGCTGGCCTCGTCGATCCGCCGCCCGAGCGCGGCGAAGCCCTCGACGGCGCGGCGGGCGTCGGGGGAGTCGTCGGCGGCGGTGATGGTCTCGACGGAGATCCGCAGCCCGCGCTGGGCGGTGTCGAGCTCGTAGAAGGCCGAGGCGGCGGCGTCCTTGGCGGCCTGCGCCTCGGCCCGCCGGCTCTCGTCGCGCCCCCCGAACCAGCGCCGCGTCCCACCGCCGGCGAAGGCGCCCGGCAGCACCGCGAGGAGAAGCGCCGGCAGCACGAGCCCCAGCCGAACCACACCGGTCACCCCGGCCGCCGCCCCGCCCCTGTCCTCGGTCGCCGCCACGTTTCCTCTCCCGTGCTGTGCCCGCCGTGCCCGGTCCGGTTCATTCTCCCACCCGCTAGGGACGAAGACACGGCCTGATCAGTTCACCGCGAACCCCCTTCTATCGGTTTGCGGTCCCCACCCGTGCGCCATGTACGCTGTTGCTTCCTTCCACGGGTGCGTAGCTCAGGGGTAGAGCGCTGCTCTTACAAAGCAGATGTCGGCGGTTCGAAACCGTCCGCGCCCACAATGAGAAACCGCAGGTAGAACGCGGTAAAGGCTCCTCAACCGTCAGCGGTTGAGGAGCCTCTCGTGTTTCGCAGCTTGGCGGGGAGGCCGGCTCCATAGGCAGAGGCCCCCGCCGGGTAGATCGGTGGGGGGCCTTCTCGTACACGGTCGTTCACATGGCGCTGCCCCGTTCCACGAAGGGACGGGGCAGCTCTGCTCTGGCCGAAACCAGAGCGCTGGTAGCGGCGGCGGATGCATGTACACCTGCCGCTACCTGGTCCGTACGCTCCAGCGGAGCCAGGCGTACGGACGTGGCGTGGGAATGCATGTCTGACACCCGACGGTTGCAAGATCAAACGAAGTAGGGTCTGCCCTGCAGCTTTTTGATCTTGATCCAGTGAGCGTGGAGCACGTGCCACGCTCCACCCCACCCCTAGACTGGGTCCTCGACCGCCGACGGCAGATCGGCGACCAGATCCGAGCGGCACGGATCCACCGGAACCTGACCCAGGAGGCGGTGGCGAACAGGTCCGGCATCAGCCGGCCCAGCTACAACCGGATCGAGCAGGGCAACGCGACGCCCCTGTTCGACATGCTGCTCCTCATCGCCTACGCGATCGGCGTCCCTCTTGCTGAGCTGGTGAGACAGCCCCGGCCGGCCGTGGGGGAACGGATACCGGCCGGGGCGCTCTTGCTGCGGCTAGCGGGCGATCACGAACCCGCGGGTGGGACGCTTCCGGGCGGCGGCAGCCGCGGTGGCGAGGGTCGCCTCGGTGATGTCCCGTCCTTCAGGATCGACCACCTGCCACGTGCCGGCCGGGTAGTCCGGGTCCTTCGGCTGAAGGGTCCCGGGAATTCCGTGCTGCAGCATCGCATCGTGTAGGGCTGAGACCTCGCGCGCGTCCATGGCTCTCCTCTGTAGGGGCTGTCGAGCCTAGTTGTCGTCGCCCTCACTGCCACCGCTTCCGCCGTTGTTGCAGTGCGAGGCGCAGTTGCCGGGGTTGATCGGCCCGCAGCCGCCCGGCATCGGGGTGTGACGGGTCGCCCCGACCAGGGTGTCCGTGCGCCCGGTCCAGAGCTCGGTATCCGGGGTGTACCCGGCCTGCTCGATCAGGGCCATGGTGCGGGTGAGGGTGTCCGGGTCGTGCCGGGCCGCCTCGGGCCGCTCGGGGTAGTGGTGGACCGTTCGGCCGAGCTGGCTGCACAGGGTGGCGTACAGGTGGGTGTGCAGGATGAGCGCGTGCCAGCCCTCGTCGACCTCCTCCGTCGGGGAGATCCGCACCTGCGGGAAGAGCGCGGCGGCGGCCACGAACTTGAGTGCCTCCTCGACGATCCGGCCGGCGTAGAACCGGTCCCAGCCGGGGTTGTTGTCCAGGACGGTGTGCATCACGCCGTTGAACGCCGCGTCGCTGAGCAGCGCGCGCGGGCTGGCGCCGACGGGGCCGGTCGGCGCGCAGGGCGGCGGCGGCTTCGACGGCTGGTTGGTGCAGGCCATGGTTCCTCCTGGTGGATTCTCGATAGTGCACGTGCCCGCCCTGGCCGACCCAGGGCGGGAGATCAGGTGGTGACGCCGATGGCGATGAGGCCGAGCAGGCTGAGGACGATCACGCAGTAGCAGATCTGCCGTCCGAGCTCCGTCACGGCCACTCTGCGGGGACGGGCGGGAGCTCGGTGCGGCCGACGAACCGCGCGCGGCGGCTGCTGGTGTGCCGGTGTTCGCGGAGCTCGTGGAGGAGCGCGCGGCCGGCGATGCCGAGCTGACGGGCGTAGCTCCAGTTCGCGAGCGGGCCGTCCCCCGGGCCGGCCTGGACGAGCTCGGTCCACATCCGTACGGCGGCCGTGCCGCGCGCGGGCCGCTCGGCCTCCGGGATCAGGGCGACGCCGTCGGCGAGGGACGAGCAGTACGTGAGGAGATTGTCCGTGAGCTGGGCGATGGCGGCGTCGGTCGGGCAGTGGTGCTCCAGTTGGACGGCGGCGGTGATGTACCGCTCGGCTTCCGTCTCGACGTGTCCCTCTATGCCGTCGGCCGCAGCGGTGAGCGCGCCGACGAGGTCGACGGCCACCAGCGTCTCGGCCGGCCTGTCGTGCTGTGGCTGCTCGTCCATGCTCGCTCCTGATGGATGACGTCTGCTCCTTGCCGACCTGCACTTTGACCTCGATCGGAGGCTTCGCACCATGGCTTCGGGGCGGTGAAAACATCGGTACGTCATGACGCTGAGGTGATTTCGGTGTGCCGCTCATTGGGCGGAGATGAAAAACGGCCCACAGCCCCAAGGCCAGCAACTACCGTGAGTTTTGGGGGGGCTTCATGCCGCGCAGTGACAGCAAGCGAAGTGCGGCCCGGGCCATCACGGCCCAGGCCGATGCCGAGAGCTGGACGCCGTGGCAGACCGCCGCAGCGATCCATCGCGAAACCGCGTGCGGACTATTGCAAGCCCATCGTCTGGCGAACGACTGGACGCTCACGGACGCCCGCACGCAACTGGCAGCCCTCGGGGCGCGAGTCACCGTTCAGCAGTTGTCGAGCTGGGAGCGCGGGAAGGGGCGGCCTGGCGACGCCAACCTCGATCGCTTGTGCCGTCTGTACCGCACGCGCCCCAACCGGCTCGGGTTCGGTTCCGACTACACGCCCACCCAGGGCGAGCCAGCACTGTCTGTGCCCAAGTCGCACAGTTCCTCCCCAGCGCGGCCCGAGGCGGCAGCAGGGCCGATGTCCCTCCCCGCGCTGCGGGTGAGCACGGCGGCGCTCCTCGCCGGATCCGTCGCCGAGACCACGCTTGATCAGCTGGAGCGCAGCGCCGCTGAACACGGCCACGAGTATCAGGTCCTGCCGCCGTCAAAGCTCCTTGCCGGATCCGTTGCCGACTTCCAGGCTGTCAAGGGCCTGCTCGCAGAGCGGCAGCCAGCCGACGTCCGCGCCCGGTTGTGCAGGATCGCGGCGCAGCTCGCCGGCACTACGGGGATAGCGCTTGTGGCCCTCGGGGATCACCGGGAGGCGCGTTCCTGGTATCACCTCGGGCAGCGACTCGCGGAAGAGACGGGCGATCGGGCGTTGCGGGCGTGGCTTCTCGCCCGCGAGGCGGTTATCCCCTTCTACTTCGGTGCGCCGGCGGCTGCCCTGCAACTCGCCGAGCAGGCGCGACTCGTTGCTGGCTCTTCGGTGTGCGCGACGGCGGCGTGGGCCCCGGCGCTAGAGGCGCGGGCCCTGGCCCGGATGGGGCGAGCGCGCGAGGCGCAGGACGCTCTTGCCCTCGCCGAGGCGGCGTTCGCGCGCCTCGGGGCGGCGGACACCTCTGACACGGCATACGGGTACACGGAGCGGCAGCTCGTGTGGCACGGAGGCAGCATGTGGACCACGTTGGGCGATACGCGACGTGCGCAGGCTGCCCTGCACCGGGCGCGCGGCCTGTACTCGCCGACGGAGTACCTCGACCAGGCGCTGATCTCGATGGACGAGGCGCAGAGCCTGGTCGCGGTGGGCGAGGTGTCGGTCGCCTGCCGAGCCACGGAACGCCTGCTGCTGGCACTGCCACCCGAGCACTTCACCGGGATCGTGATCTCACGGGCCCGTGAAGTGCTCGCCGCGATCCCGGCGCGCGAAGCGGCGGCCGCTCCCGCGCGCGACCTGCGCGAGCTCGTCGCCGCCGCGCCAGCCGTCATGGGCGGCGCGCCAGCAGTTGAAGCAGGCCCGTGACAGCGACCCCCGCGACGATTTGCCGGGCGTCGATCATGTCCTGGATCTTGTCGAGGGCGATCCACTCGATGCGGTCTGCCTCGTGAGTGTCGACCGGTTCGGAGATCTTTCGGGCGCCTCGGGCGAGGTAGACGTGGTGCACGGCGTTGCACATGCCGCCGATGGGCTCGTTGTAGGCGAGCGGGGTCACCTGGTCGGGCGGGATCTCGTAGCCGGTCTCCTCCAGTACCTCGCGGATAGCGGCCGCCTCAGGCGTCTCGCCGTCCTCCACGATGCCGCTCGGGATCTCCCACGACCACGAGCCAGTCGCGAACCGATGCCGCCACATGAGCAGGACACGGTCGGCGTTGTCGACCAGGACGACGGCGGCGACTGGCGCCAGCTTGATCAGGTGGTGTTCGTAGCGGTCGTGGCCCGGCGGCTCGACGTCGACAAGGTCGAGGCTGACCCAAGGGCTGCTGTAGACGGGGCGCGCCCCATGCACTGTCCACTCACTCATGGGGGCCACCCTCGCACAGCCCGTGATCCGCAGAAACGTCGAATGACCCCTCCCGCCCGAAGGTGAGAGGGGGCATTTCCTTTCGCCAAGACGCTGATCAGCCACCCGGCCGCCGGAGCCGCCACAGCCCCCACACCGATCGCTGTCCACGCGGTCTTACAAAGCAGATGTCGGCGGTTCGAAACCGTCCGCGCCCACCAGTGCAGAGGCCCCCAGCCGATCATGGCTGGGGGCCTTTGACATCTGCTTCTGACATCGACGGGGGCGGTCAGGGGCGGTCACTCTCCGGCACGCTGCGCGGGCAGCGGCTTGTTTGAGACGCTGCCATCGCAGGAGGGCGACGCAGATCGCGGGGAGGGGAAGCGTCTGCTTGCGCCGGCGTCCCTCGGGATCGTCCTCGTGTACCTCACCAGCCACCCGCTCTACAGCGACGAGGAGCGGCTGGTGGAGGCGGCGGACATGGCCGTCCCGGCTGCCTTGTGCGAGATCGTTTACGAGATCCCGATCAACCGGTAGAGGGCTCGCGCATCCGGGCTGCCCTCAACAGCCCGTCCCGCCGGGTCGGCCAGGTCAGGGCTCGGACCAGACTGTTGGTCACGACCCAGTACCCCGGGTGCACCCAGCCTTCTTCCTTAGCGAGGAGCCCCGGCCCCTCGTCGCGGTACAGGTACCGCGTCAGGCGCTCGTACACCGGGCCGCCGGCCACCAGCAGCAGGGGCGCGGTGAGAGTCGCACCGACCCAGACACCGCACCGAAGGGCCACCTGAGCATGTTTGTTTACGCGCACGCGGCGAGTATGGCGCCTACGGCTCGGGCTGTCTGCGGCCGTTCGCGGACCGGCGACAGGTGACATCCGGATCTGACATCAACGACGGTGGATGGCACCAGCCCCGCACGGCCCTGAGTGGCGTCCGCGAGCGGGTGGGGGCGACCCCCGCCAGCCGGCTGGCCGGGGAGCTGGTAGCGGCCGGGCCGGGCCGGTCTGGTCAGGCCCTCGTCGGCACGATGAAGCCGCGCGCGGGCCTGGTGGGCTGTCGGTCAGGAGCCGGGGACACCGGGATCTCGGCGGCGTGCACCGCCGCCACGGCGTCCTCGTACTGGGGGTCGGTCCAGTCCTCTGGCTCGTGCTGGTCCTGCGTGTCGTCCATGCGGTGAACCTCCTTTCTGACCGGCAGCGTAGGGGGGTAGGGACTACTTCTTGTCCTTCTTCTCCTTCGGGATGATCACGATCGGCCCGGACTCGTCGGAATGCTGGCCACCCGCGGCGACGGGAATCCGCTCGTCCGCCGGACCGTTCCACAGCGGATGGTGCGCCTGGCCCGCCCTGGCCGACCCAGGACGGGAGCTCTCAGGTGGTGATGCCGATGACGATGAGGCCGAGCAGGGCGAGGACGATCACGCAGTAGCAGATCTGCCGTCCGAGCTCCGTCACGGCCACTCCGCGGGGGCGGGCGGGAGCTCGGTGCGGCCGACGAACGCGGCGCGGCGGCGGCCGGTGCGCCGGTGCTCGCGGAGCTCGTAGAGGAGCGCGCGGCCGGCGATGCCGAGTTGGCGGGCGTAGCTCCAGTTCGCGAGCGGGCCGTCCTCCAGTCCGGCCTGGACGAGCTCGGTCCACATGCGTACGGCGGCCGTGCCGCGCGCGGGCCGCTCGGCCTCCGGGATCAGGGCGACGCCGTCGGCGAGGGACGAGCAGTACGTGAGGAGATTGTCCGTGAGCTGGGCGATGGCGGCGTCCGTCGGGCAGTGGTGCTCCAGCTGGACGGCGGCGGTGATGTGCCGCTCGGCCTCCGTCTCGACGTGACCCTCTATCCCGTCAGCCGCCGTGGCGAGCGCGGCGCCGAGGTCGACGGCGACCAGCGTGTCGGCCGGCCTGTCGTGCTGGGGCTGCTCGTCCATGCTCGCTCCTGATGGGTTGGGTGGCGGGTATGCCAGCGCACGGCGCGGGTCCTTCCGGCCGCCTCGGATCGTCACGCCATAAGGATCTTGTGACGGAGGGTGGTGATTCGATCCCAGAGCGGTAATCTCACCGTGAGATGCATTTCGATCTCACGCTGGACAAGGGGGCATCACATGACCACCGGACCAATCCAGTTGGAGGCCTGGACGTGGGAACGGGCAGAGGTCCGCCGAGCCCTGCGCGCCCGGGACATCGCTGCCGTATTCCGCTACGTCCAGCACCACAGCGGGGCCAGCCAGGCCCGCATCGCCGGTGCCGTCGACCTCTCTCAAGGGCGCGTCAACGAGATCATCAACGGTCGTCGGACGGTTACCCAGCTCGACGTGTACGAGCGGATCGCAGACGGACTCACCATGCCCGACGACGCCCGGCACCTCCTCGGCCTCGCGGCCAGCCGGGAGAAACGGGCGGGCGGCGCTGCCTTCGACCTCGCCGCCTTCCCTGAAGTGGTCCGGGTCTACTCCTCTCAGGCCGCTGCGCGCACGGAGATCCGCCAACACGCGGCTGCTGCCGAAGAGCTCGATGTTCTGGCTGTGCGCGGCCTCGGCCTCATCGGGCTCAACGACAGCCTCTTGCGGGAGTACTGCCTGCCCCGAGACCTCGGTGGCCGAGGCCTCCGTGTGCGTGTGCTGCTCCTCGACCCGGAGTCGCAGGCGACCGCTCGCCGCGCTGCCGAGATTGGCGAGTCGTCCGAGTCCATGGCCAGCGGTATCCGCCTTGCCGAGGCCCGCCTGCGCGAGCTTCAGGGCGACGTTCAGGTCTACCGCTACCGTCAGCTGCCGACCTGGCGCATCATCCGCCTCGACGGCACGATGTTCGTCGGCGCCTTCGACACGGGTTGGGAGGGCCACGAGTCGGCGACGTACAAGGTGATGGAGACCCCGCACGGTCCCTTCTACCGAGGTTTCCGGCGGATGTTCGAGGCGCTCCTCGACGGCGCGGAGCGGACAGTGTGAGGGAAGGGAGACACCTGTGATCGAGGCGGAACTGAAGGCCCGCGTGCACGCGCCGGAGGAGACGGTGCGACGGCTGGATGAGCGCGCATCCGGTGTGTCCGAGGTCTACCAGGACACCTACTACGACGCGCCCGACGGTGGCCTTGATGCCCGGGGCGCTGAGCTGCGCATCCGTACCGTGCACGGGCCCGACGACACCCGGACGGTCCTCACGTACAAGGGTGCTGCGGTCGACAAGGAGTCCGGCTCGAAACCGGAGCACGAGACCCGGGTGGAGGACGCCGACGCCGCACACGCAATCGTGCGGGGCCTCGGCTTTGTACCCGTGATCGCGTTCGAGAAGCGGTGCCGGAACTACATTTTCGAGTCCCGAGGGCGGCGGTTCCTGGCCACCCTCGTCCGCGTCCCCGAGGTCGACGGGACGTTCTTGGAGGTCGAGACGCTAGTCGAGGAGGACCAGGTCGAGAGCGCACTCGACGATGTCCGTGCAGTCCTGGCCGAGCTCGGCATCGGCGAGGAGGACCTGACGCGCGAGCTGTACACGGACGCCGTCCGGGCGCGCCGCAGGTCGTAGTCGGCGCCGCAGAAACGACGAAACAGCCCCCTCCCGCCCGAAGGCGAGAGGGGGCATCGTTCATCGGTCGGCAGGTCCGGCCCGGGTCTTCGGCCACGACGCTCTTCCTCTCCGGGCTTGTGCCGTTGGTGTGCTGCCGTCCGCCTCGGTTGCGCCTCCCCTTCCGCGGCGGCTGCTGGAAGCATTTCAGGGTCCGGCGACGAAGGGGGACGGGATGGTTCAGCCGAAGTGCGGTGCGCCTACCCAGAGCGGAGGCCGCTGTGGGAACAAGGCGATCACGGGGACCTCTCGGTGCTCCAAACACCAGGGTGCGTGGTCCCCGTACGGGGTCGAGCAGCGAAAGAAGAAGGAAGCCGAAGCGAAGATGAAGAAGCTTCGGAAGAAGCGGTAGCGAGTCGTCGAGTGCGGTGGGCCGACCTTCAGAGGTGACAACAGCGCTGGCGGATCACGGCGGTTGCGCGCGAGCCGCCGTGGCGGTAGTGCCCATCGAGCCGCCCCTGGGGGAGGGCGCCCCGCAGTCGCTCGCACAGCAGATGCCGGTGGTTCGAAACCGTCCGCGCGCAGCGGGGCGCGGGGCCTCGGTCGACTCGGTCGGAGGGCTTCGTGTTGACTGAAGGTCCCGATCGACAGGAGATTCGCGTGTTCGGCAATGACGCACTGCCCATCGTGGTGCTGCACGACCTGGAAGACGTCCGTGCGGAGCTCGTGGCCGAACTGGGCGTGGCGGGCGAGGCGGAGCGGCCCGGGCTTGAGGCGGCCCTGCGCGTGCTGGACCGCCGGGCGGCGGACGACGACGGGGAGCACGTCCGCCGCTGGGTGTCGCGCACGCTGGCGGCGGCGGGGGTCGATCCCGGGCAGGACTTCGTACGCGCCGTGAAGACCCTCAGGGAAGCCGCCCCGGGGCTGGGCCTCGTCGCGGCGAACGATCTGGTGAAGTCGGCCGTCCAGCCGGGCTGAAGCGACGCGGGACGTGGGGGGACGGGGCTCCGTCAGCGGCACAGTCCCGCGATCAGGTCCTCGACGTGCGGGAACTCCGCCGCGGCCGCCGCAGCCGCCGCGACGATCTCCGCCGCGGGGGCGCGGCGGCCGGGGACGGCACCTCGATCCGGGAGCTGATGGTGCACCGGATCGAGGAGTACGCCCGCCACCGCGGCCACGCCGACCTGCTGCGCGAGTGCGTCGACGGCCGGGTCGGTCAGTGACGCCGCCGGGGTGACAGGGCGTGGGCGGCCAGCGCCAGCAGGCTCAGGCCGAACATCAGGACACCCAGCGGGACATGCGCCGAAGGCACCCGTGCGACGCCCAGCACCACCTGCGCCGAGGCCAGCAGCAGGAAGCCCGTCGCGTACAGGATCGGGCGCGGGCCGCCCCCGCCCGGCCGCCAGGCCAGGACCGCCGCCAGCACGTACAGCATCGACGCCCCGTACATCACGCGCGCCCCTATGCCGTGCAGTTGTTCGCCGTACGAGGAGGTCAGCAGCAGGCCCGCCGTCGTCGCCTGGAGGAAGAGGGTGACGGTCTGGAGGGCGATCGCGACGCGGAGGAAGGTGTGGGTCTTCGGGGTGGGGGGTGTGGGGGTTGCGGGGGTCGTGGGGAGCTTGGGGGGTGCGGGGTTTGTGGGGGTTGTGGGGGGCTTGGGGGTCGTGGGTCCTGTCGTCGTTGTCATGTCGGCGTCCTTCTTGGCTCGTGCGCGGTAGCTTTCGCTCGTCTGACGACGCGGCGGACCGGAATGTGAGGCGGACGGTGGGCGAGGGCTTGTACGGGGGAGATGCCGGGGTACTCGTCTCCGAGCGGCGGCGGCTCACCGATCTCGCCTACCGGCTGCTCGGCTCGCTCGCCGAGGCCGAGGACGCCGTCCAGGAGACGTACGCGCGCTGGTACGCGATGACCCCCGAGCGCCGCGACGCCGTCCGGGTGCCCGGCGCCTGGCTCACCACCGTCGCCGGGCGGATCTGTCTCGATCTGCTCGGTTCGGCCCGGGTCCGGCGCGAGCGGTACGTCGGCGCCTGGCTGCCCGAGCCGCTGCCCGACCGGGCCGAAGGCGGCGCCCGCCCCTCCGAACTCGCCGATCCCGCCGACCGCGTCACCCTCGACGAGTCCGTCCACATGGCCTTCCTCGTCGTGCTGGAGGCGATGACGCCCGCCGAGCGCGTCGCCTTCGTGCTGCACGACGTCTTCGCGTACCCCTTCGGCGAGGTCGCCGAGATCGTCGGCCGCAGCCCGGCCGCCTGCCGGCAGCTCGCCTCCTCCGCCCGCCGCCGGATCGACGGCGCCCGGGCGCCCGCCGGGCCCCCCGCCGCCGGACAGGCTGGTGTCGTACGGGACTTCAAGCAGGCCTGGGAGGCCAAGGACATCGAGGCGCTCGTCGGCCTCCTCGACCCGGCCGCCGTCATGACCGCCGATGGCGGCGGCCTCGTCGGCACCGTCCTGCGGCCCGTCGAGGGCGGCGCCCGGATCGCCGACTACCTGCTCTTCATCGCCGGCAAGGCCCCGGGGCTGCGGCTCCGGGAGCGCTCGGTCGGCGGGCGCCCCGGGCTGGTCGCCGAGGCCGGCGGCGCCGTCGTCACCGTCGCCGCCTTCGACCTCGCCGACGACGGGCGGGACGAAGCGAGCGGGCGGATCGGGCGCATCGGGCGGATCTGGGTCGTCCGCAACCCCGAGAAGCTGCGCCCGTGGACGGAGGGGCGGCCCGGGTTGACGGGCGCTCCGGCGCGGCGGTCTACTCCCAGGCATGGATGAGGTGGGGGACGCGCCCGACGGGGACGTGCGGAGCGGCGTGACGACGATGACGCCGCAGGATTACCTGGAGACCCGGCTCGCGCAGTACCAGGAGTGGTACGACCGCAAGGCCACGAAGATGAAGGCGATGCATCTGCGGATGCGGACGGTCTCGGTCGTCGGGGGCGCGCTGGTGCCGGTCCTGGTCAACCTGGACCTCGGCTTCGCGCGGATCACCGCCACCGTGCTCAGCCTGGTCGTCGTCGCGTCCGTGTCGCTGGAGAGCGTCTACCGCTACCGGGAGCAGTGGAAGAACTACCGCTCCACCGAGCAACTCCTCGGCCACGAGCGGGTCTACTTCGCCGCACGCGTCGGGCCCTACCACCGGCTCTCGGATCGGGACTCCTTCACGACGCTGGTCGCACGCGTCGAGAAGGCCATCGCCAGCGAGAACTCGGCCACGCTCAACGTGATGACCCTCGGTGGGCAGGTCAACAGCGAGCTCCAGCAGTACGGGCTCCCCCCGCAGCGCGAGGAGAGCCCGAAGGAGCCGACGGGGTCGGCGGGGGCGACGGAGCCGACGGGGTCGGCAGGGTCGGCCGGGAGCGGCGTCAGCACATGACGGAGTCGACCCGGGTCGAGTTGTACGAGCAGGTGTCGATCCGGCCGCCGTTGGCCTTGCGCAGCGTCGCCGTGTCCCGGTCGTTGTTCCACACGTACGCGCCGCGGCCCTGGTAGAGGTTGGTGGCGGTGTTGGTGCCTCGGCCGGTGCGGACGGTGACCGTCTTGCCCTTGCCGAGGGTGAAGTTGCCGAAGGTGTACTTGTGGTTCGACGCGTCCGTCAGCGTCCAGCCCCGGAGGTTCACCGCGGCGCCGGTGGTGTTGCGTATCTGCACGTACTCGGCGTTGAGGCTGGCCGTGCTGCGGGTGTCCTTGCCCGGGCTGTCGTAGTAGATCTTGTACAGGTGGACCGAGCCGGCCGCCTGGGCGGGCGAGGGCAGCAGGAGCAGGCCGGCCGCGGCGGCGGCAGCGGCGGTCGCGACGGTGCGCGTACGGAGCATGGGTGTCCCTTGGCGTGGTGGGGCGGATGCGTGGTGACCGGCCGGGCCCGCCCCTACGGGCGCCCGGCGAGGACACAGGATACGCACGGCCTTCACAACTTCCCCACGGGTTCGCGGAAGTGGGGAGCCCGGTGGCCGGATTTCGCTCCTTCCGGAGCCCGATCCCTCCGTCGGCTCTCTCTCGTCACGCGTCGAAGTCGTACTCCAGGACGTACGACGCCGAGTCCAGCGTCATCTCGTTCAGCTCCACCGGAACCCCCGCCTCCGTGAACGCCGTCCGGCAGATCAGGATCACCGGCGTGCCGAACTCCAGCGCCAGCCGCTCCGCCTCCTCGGCCGTCGGCATCCGGGAGCGGATCTCCTCGCGGAAGTGGACCGGCCGGTGGCCCAGTTCGGCCAGTCGGGCGTAGGTGCCGCCGGGGCCGGTGTCCTGCTGCGCGATCGCGGTGCCCTCCGCGAGGGCCGCCGGGAGGTACGAGACGGAGAACAGCACCGGCTTCTCGTCCAGCACGAAGCGCCGGCTGCGCACGCACACGGACGCGTCCGCCGAGGCCAGGTCCAGCACCCTGGCCACCCGGGCGCCCGCCGGGGCGGCGGCCCTGACCTCGATCTGGTCCACCAGGAGGGACCGGTCCTCGATGTCCGCCGACCAGACCGAGCGGCCGGCACCCCAGTGGGTGTGCGCGAGCCGGGGGATGCCCCGGCGGCGCAGCGGCCGGAACCTGCGGACGAACACCCCGGCGCCCTTGCGCGCCTCCGCGAGGCCCTCGTTGCGCAGGACGGACAGGGCCTGGCGGGCGGTCATCCGGGCCACGTCGTAGGTGGACATCAGATCGTTCTCGCCGGGGAGGCGGTCGCCCGGCGCGAAGGCACCCGACTGGATCGCGGTTCTCAACTCGTCGGCGATCCGCTGGTACTTGGGCCGACGACCGCTGTCCTGGTCAGTCATGGGTGGACCACTCCCTTCCGTCTGCGGGACACCCTACGGCCCGGTTCTCCGAGGTGGTGTACACCTGTGCGCCGTCCCGCGCCGCCGATCCATCCTTCGGGGGACATCTCTAGAGATGCGTTGACAGAGGGGGGTCTCAGGGCTTCTCTGGGTGTATCTATCTGATCTCCGCTACCTGACCCCTGCTACCTGATCCCCGCTACCTGATCTCTGTCGGAACCCCTGTCGGAACCCCTGTCGGAATCTCTGTCGGAATCCCTTTCGGGAACCTCTGCCGGACTCTCTGTCTGATCGCCGCCGGCTCTTCCCCGCCGGCTCTCTGCCCACGGGACGGAGGCAATGCGTGCAGCCCATGCCCGAGGTCGGTGACCTCGTCCGTGATACCGCTACCGGGCGGGTCGGCTTCTACGTCGACAGCGTCTCCGGCCGCTTCCTCATCCGGCCCGTCAACGGCGGCGGCGCGTGGGAGGCCGAACCGGCCGACGTGCAGCTCGCGACGCCCATGCGGGAGCTGCGCGCCCGCGCCGCCGAGATCAACGCGCGCAGCAGACGCGGGCTCGGCGGCTGAGGGGGGCCGAGGGCGGCTGAGGGCGGCTGAGGGCGGCTGAGGGAGGCCGAGGGAGGCCGAGGGAGGCCGAGGGAAGCCGAGGGGGGGCGGGGGCGCGGCGGGTCCCGGGCCGTTGTCAGTGGGGCGCGTCACACTGGAGGTATGTGCCGCAGCATCAAGACCCTCCGACCGCCGGCCCTCCCCGAGGAGGCCACCGAGGACGACATCCGCGCCGCCGCCCTCCAGTTCGTGCGCAAGGTGTCCGGCTTCCGGGCGCCCGCCGCGCACAACCGCGAGGTGTTCGACCGGGCCGTGGACGAGATCGCCGAGGCCACCGCGCGCCTCCTGGACGGACTGGAGGTACGGGGCGGCCACGCGCACGCGCACCCGCACGGGGACCGGTAGCCGTCCGGTCAGCCCGCCGTCGCCGGGGCCGCGGCGGGGCGCCGTATGACGTAGGCCGCCACCCCGCCCGCCAGGAACAGGGCCAGGACCGGGACGCAGGCGCCGAGCCAGGTCGCGCCCAGCCAGCGCCCGCTCAGCCAGCCGAGCCCGACGCTGTACGTGGCCCAGGCGCCCGCCGCCAGGGCCGACCAGGGCAGGAAGTCCTGGAGCCGGCGGCCGGTCACGCCCGCGCCGAGCGCGACCACCGAGCGGCCCGCCGGGGCGAATCGGGCGAGGACGACGAGCAGTCCGCCGCCGCGCGCCAGCGTCTCGCCGAGACGTTCCTGCGCGGTGGCCAGGCGCCGGGAGCGGGCGACGGCCCGCGCCAGCCTGGTCCCGCCGCCCCGGGCCAGCCGGTACGCGAGCAGGTCGCCGAGCACGGAGGCGGTGGCCGCGCAGAGCAGCAGCGGGAGCAGGGCGGGGGCGTAGCCGCCCGCCGCGCCCGGGGCGGCGGCCACGGCGGCGGCGGACGAGGCCGTCGCCGCCGTGACCACCAGGATGCCGCTCGGCAGTACGGGCAGCAGGACGTCGAGCAGGATGGACGTCATCACCGCCGCGTAGATCCACGGGCCCGTGGTCAGCGCCTGCAGCGACCAGCCCGCGCTGTCGAGCACGTTCACGGCGTCGAGCCTACGCGGCGGCTTCCGCCACCGGACGGGCCGGGGCCGTGTTGTGCCGTGCCGTCACGCCGTGACGGCCGGCCGCTCCTCCTCGCGGGCCCGCACGGTCTCCGCGCCGCGCGCGCCGAAGAGCCGGTCGAGGGCCAGCGCGCCCGGCCCGGTGAAGACGAGGAGCAGGAAGGCCCAGCAGAACAGGGCGGCGTTCTCACCCGCGTTCTGGAGCGGGAACAGGCCCTCGGGCTGGTGGACGTCGAAGTACGCGTACGCCATCGAGCCGGAGGCTATGAAGGCGGCGCTGCGGGTACCCACGCCCAGCAGCACCAGGGCGCCGCCGACGAGCTGGATGACGGCCGCGTACCAGCCCGGCCAGGAGCCGGTCTGCGCCGCGCTGCCGCCGAGCACTCCGAAGAGCGAGGCGGCGCCGTGGCAGGCGAACAGCAGGCCGGTGACGATGCGGAACAGGCCGAGGGCGTACGGCTGCGCCTGATTCAGGCGGCCGGCAAGGGTGTTGTTCATGGGAGGGCTCCTGTGGGGGACGAGAACCGGAGCCCTCAGGTTAGGCACCCCTCACTAGTGCTTGCAACTTCAACATTTATCTTTTGTGTCAGCAGCCGTTGAGGACCGACTGGAGCGCGCTCTTCTCCGCCGGGTCGACGCTGAGGTTCCACGCGTACTTCACGTGCACCCACATCCGGGCGTACGTGCAGCGGTACGAGGTGAGCGGGGGCAGCCACTGGGCCGGGTCCTTGTCGCCCTTGGACTGGTTGACGTTGTCCGTGACCGCGATGAGCTGGGGGCGCGTCAGGTCGTTGGCGAAGGACTGGCGCTGGGCCGTGGTCCAGGAGTTCGCGCCCGAGCGCCAGGCCTCGGCGAGCGGGACGACGTGGTCGATGTCCAGGTCCGAGGCGGCGGTCCAGGTGGCGCCGTCGTACGCGGAGTACCAGCTTCCGGCGGTCGCGGCGCAGCTCGCGTCCGTCACGACGTTCACGCCGTCCCGCTTGAGGACGGTCTCGCGGGTGTTGCAGGTGCCGGTCTGGGTGATCCAGTGCGGGAAGAGGTCGCGGCTGTAGCCGGTGGTGGAGCCGGCCGCCGTGACGGTCAGGGAGGCCAGGTAGGTGCGGGCGGTGGCGGCGCTGACCGGGGTGGGCGGGGCGGCCTGGGCGGCCGGGGCGGTGGCGAGCAGGCCGGTGACGCTCAGGGCTGCGGAGGCGGCGAGGACGGCTATGCGACGCGCGTAGACGCTGGCGGCGGACATGCGAACTCCCTTGGGGTGGGGGGACCGTGGCCGTGACCGGCCCCCGCGCGGGGTGCGGACGGGCGCCGGCCGGCCCGGTCATCGTGACCGCGCCGGGTTTCCGTGGGGGGAGCGCCAGGTAACAGGGTGGCGACATGAGCACGTCACATCAAGGGGTGGGGCGTGCCGAGACGACAGGGCGTGACGGGGCGGCAGTTCCCCTGCGGGGTCCTAGGGTTGGCGCGTGCTCGTGGAAGTGAACGTGACCTTCGGGGCGGTCCTCGCCGTCCTGCTCGCCCTCGCCGCCGGGGTCGTCGCGCTGACCCGCCTCGGCCGCGCCCGCGACACGCTCGTCGCCGGGGCCCGCGCGGCGGTGCAGCTCGTCGCCGTGTCCCTGGTGATCGGCTGGGTGGTCCGCTCGGCGGCGCTGCTCGCCTGCTTCCTGCTGCTGATGTACGCGGTGGCGGTACGGACGGCCGGGCGGCGGATCGTCCCGGCGCCCGGCCGGGCCTGGCGGTGGGCGGCGGTGCCGATCGCGGCGGGTGTGGTCCCGGTGGTGTCGGCGCTCGTCCTCACCGGGCTCGTGCCGGCGCGGGGCATCACCCTGATCCCGGTGGCCGGAATCCTCATCGGCGGCGCGCTCACGGCGACCGTCCTCGGCGGACGGCGGGCGCTCGACGAGATCAAGGGGCGGTGGGGTGAGGTCGAGGCTGGCCTGGCGATCGGCCTGCTGGACCGCGAGGCGCGGCTGGAGGTGGCGCGCGAGGCGGCATCGGACGCGCTGCTGCCGGGCATGGACCAGACCCGCACGGTGGGCCTGGTCACCCTTCCGGGCGCGTTCGTCGGCATGCTCCTGGGCGGCGCGTCACCGCTGCACGCGGGCGCGGTCCAGCTCTTCGTCCTGGTCGCCCTGCTCCTGGTCCAGGCGGTGGCGGTCGCGGTGACGCTGGAGCTGGTGGCCCGGGGCAGGCTCGTGCGGGCGTGAACGGCGAGGCCCGGGCCCGGACCCGTGGCGGGGTCCTGGGTCGGGTCCGGGCCGGGGTGTGCGGCGGGCCGGGCGGGCCGGCCGGGATGTGGGCGGTCGGCCGGGCCGGGGCGTGGGTAGCCGGGCGGGCCGGGCCGTGGGTGGCCGGGGGCGTGGGGCGCCCCCGCCCGGAGTCAGCCGGTGAACGTCAGGGTGATCGTCCCGTCCGGGCCGGGGGTCACGGTCAGCCGGGTCAGGTCCTCGACGTGGGCGTCCGGCGCGAAGGCGGCGGCGCGCGGGCCGACGCCCACCACGCGCATCCCGGCCGCGCGGCCCGCCTGGATGCCCGCCTCGGAGTCCTCGAAGACCACGCAGTCCTCGGGCGCGAAGCCCAGCTCCACCGCGCCCTTCAGGAAGCCCTCCGGGTCCGGCTTGCTCGCGCTCACGTCCTCGGCGGTCACCCGGACGGCCGGCATCGGCAGCTCCGCGGCGCCCATCCGGGCCCCCGCCAGCGCCCTGTCGGCGGAGGTCACCAGGGCGTGCGGCAGGCTCGCGAGCGCGGCCATGAAGGCGGGCGCGCCCGGCACCGGCACGACCCCGTCGAGGTCGGCGGTCTCCTCGGCGAGCATCACGCGGTTGTCGGCGTGGTTCTCCTCCATCGGCCGCTCCGGCAGCAGGACCGCCATCGTGGCGTAGCCCTGGCGCCCGTGGACGACCTTCAGGGCCTCGATCGGGTCCAGTCCGTGCCGCTCGGCCCAGCGCCGCCAGCAGCGCTCCACGACGGCGTCGGAGTTGACGAGCGTGCCGTCCATGTCGAGCAGGAGGGCGCGTGCGGTGAACGACGCCGGGGTGGTGGCAGCCATCGGGGATCTCCAGGAGGGATGGTCGGAGACGGGACAGAGCGGTCCCGCCCGCCGGTCAGGGAGTGCGGGCGGGGCCACTTTGTTCATCCACGATACAAAAAAGGGGCCCTTTTGCGCCACTCGGCCCCACCCGGGCCCCGCTCAGCCCGTCGTCTCGGCCTCCAGCGCCCGCCGCGTGCTCGGCCCGTACACGCCCTCGGGGTCGTCGCCGATGTACTTGTACGACTGGTAGATCTCGACCGCCCGCTCCAGCTTCCTGCCGAACCTCCCGTCCTCCGGCCCCGTGTACAGCCACAGCTCCCGCAGCCGCCGCTGGAGCTCCCGCACCTCGTCGCCCGAGTCGCCCAGGCTCAGCGTCGGCCCGTCCTGCTCCTCGGTCGCGCTCGGGGTCGCGGCGGGCGCGCTGGAGGGTGTGGTGCCGGTCCGGGTGGGCGCCACCGCGACCGGGGCCGTCCGGGTGGGCGCCGCCGTGGTCCGCGCGGGCGTCGGGGATCCCGATCCGGTCGCGGAAGGGCTCGCCGAGGTGGTCCGGGCGGAGGGGGAGGCGGTCTCCGACGGGGTGGCCTCGGTGCTCGGCGCCTCGGAGACGGCGACGTTCTCGGACGCGCTGGTGGTGACCTCGGGGACCCCGGCCCGGTCCTCCGCGCCGTCCCCGCCGATCAGGGCGGCGGCCATGACCGCCGTGCCGACGACGGCGGCGGCGACGACCCCGGCGACGGCCAGGGCCCGCCCCCGCCCGGACCGCCGGCGGCCCCCGTCGGGGTCGTACGCGAGGGTGTGCGCGGCCCCCAGGTCGTGCGCGGGGGTGGGCGGGACGCCGTGCCCGGGGCCGTACGGGGAGCCGTGGGCGGGGTCGTACGGGGGAATGAGCGCGGTGGCTGGCCCACCGTCGTCGTACGGCGGAATGGCCGTGGTGACCGGCCCGCCGTCGTCGTACGGCGGAATGACCGTGGTGACCGGCCCGCCGTCGTCGTAGGGAGGGACGGGCGCCGTGGCGGGTCCGCCGCCGTGAGGAGGTACGGGCAGGGGTACGGGCGCGGGCGCGGCCAGGGGGCCGGGTGCGGCGGCCGGGCCCCCCGCCCGTACGCCCGGCAGCAGCAGCGGCATCGTCTCGGACGGGTCCGCGCCGGCCCGGGGTGCCGGGACCTCGGCGGGCAGCGGTCCGGCCAGGGGGACCGGCGGGGGTGCGGGGACCTGGTCCGGCAGCCGGCCCGGCAGGGGATCGGTCAGCGGGTCCGGGGCGTCCGTCGGGCCGAGGGACACGTACGGGCGGATCCGCAGCGGGTCGAAGTCCTCCGCCGCCGCCACCTCCGCGGCCTGGGCCCGGGCGCGGGCGCACGCGCAGTCAGGTCTGTGTACACCGCATTCAGGACAGACGTGTCCGGACATCGCTGGGTCCCTCCCCGGGTTCACCTGCGAGCGATTATGCAGCCAGCCCGCCCCGCCGGGGGGAACAGCTGTGCCCTTCCGTACGTCCTCCGCAGGCCATACCAGGGCAAAGCAACCAGGATGGAGGGGTACGGAGGGGGACGAACCCCCAGCGGCCCGGCCGGAGGAGACACCCATGGCCCAGGAAGTACGCGCGCCGCGCGCCGGCGGAGGCCCCGCGCCCGGGGAGGGCCAGAGCCACCGCACCGTGCTCGTGGCGATCGGCGCGCTGCTGCTCGGGATGCTGCTCGCCGCGCTCGACCAGACCATCGTCTCCACCGCCCTGCCGACCATCGTCAGCGAGCTCGGCGGCATGGAGCACCTCTCGTGGGTGGTCACCGCGTACATGCTGGCCTCGACCGCCGCGACCCCGCTGTGGGGCAAGCTGGGCGACCAGTACGGGCGCAAGAAGCTGTTCCAGAGCGCGATCGTCCTCTTCCTCATCGGCTCCGCGCTCTGCGGCCTCGCCCAGAACATGCCCCAGCTCATCGCCTTCCGCGCCGTCCAGGGCCTGGGCGGCGGCGGGTTGATGGTGCTGTCGATGGCGATCGTCGGCGACCTCGTCTCGCCCCGCGAACGCGGCCGCTACCAGGGCCTGTTCGGTGCCGTCTTCGGCGCCACCAGCGTGCTGGGGCCGCTGTTGGGCGGGCTGTTCACCGAACACCTCTCCTGGCGCTGGGTGTTCTACATCAACCTGCCGATCGGCGTCGTCGCCCTCTTCGTCATCGCCGCCGTGCTGCACATCCCGGTCGGCGGCACCCGGCACACCATCGACTACCTCGGCACCTTCCTCATCGCCTCGGTCGCCACCTGCCTGGTCCTGGTCGCCTCGCTCGGCGGCACCACCTGGGCCTGGGGCTCGCCGCAGATCATCGGGCTCGCCGTGCTCGGCGCCGTGCTGCTGGTCTGGTTCGTGTACGTGGAGGGGCGGGCCGCCGAACCCGTGCTGCCGCTGAAGCTGTTCCGGATCCGGACCTTCAGCCTGGTCTCCGTCATCAGTTTCATCGTCGGCTTCGCGATGTTCGGCGCGATGACCTACCTGCCGACGTTCCTCCAGGTGGTGCAGGGCGTCAGCCCCACCATGTCCGGCGTCCACATGCTCCCGATGGTCCTCGGCATGCTCCTCACCTCGACCGGCTCGGGCCAGATCGTCTCCCGCACCGGCCGCTGGAAGGTCTTCCCGCTCGCCGGGACCGCTGTCACGGCCCTCGGCCTGGTCCTCCTCCACCGGCTGACCGAGACCAGCTCGACCTGGGAGATGAGCGTCTACTTCTTCGTCTTCGGCGCCGGACTCGGCCTGGTCATGCAGGTCCTGGTGCTCGTCGTGCAGAACGCCGTCTCCTACCAGGACCTCGGCGTCGCGACCTCCGGGGCGACCTTCTTCCGCTCCATCGGCGCCTCCTTCGGCGTCGCGATCTTCGGCACGCTCTTCACCAACCGGCTCACCGACAAGCTCGAAGCCGCGCTGGCCGGGCAGCAACTGCCGCCGGGCGCCGACGCCGGGGCGATCGCCGCCGACCCCCGGGCCATCGCCGCCCTCCCGCCGCAGCTGCGCCCCTCGGTGCTGCACGCGTACGCCACGTCCATCACCGACGTGTTCCTGTACGCGGCGCCGGTCGTGCTGATCGGCTTCGTCGTCGCCTGCTTCCTCAAGGAGGACCGGCTGCGCGGCGCGGTGACCGCGCCGGACCCCAGCCAGACCCTCGCCTCCAACCCGGTCGAGCGCTCCTCGCGCGACGAGTGCGCCCGCGCGCTGTCGCTGCTCGGCTCCCGGGCGGGACGCAAGCAGATCTACGAGAAGATCACCGCGCGCGCCGGGCTCGACCTGCTGCCGGCCGCGAGCTGGCTGCTGCTGCGGGTGCGCCGGCACGGCACGGTGGAGCCCGCCCGGCTCGCCGAGACGACCCCCGTACCGCTGCGGTCGATCACGGAGGCGGCGCGGGAGCTGGAGGAGCGGCGGCTGGTGGCCAGGGAGGGCCTGGACCTGGTGCTCACCGAGGAGGGTGCGCGGACGGCCGTGCTGCTCGCCAAGGCGCGCGAGGACTCGCTCGCCGACCTGCTCGGCGACTGGTGGGGGCCGGACCGGCCGACGGACCTGGTGAAGCTGGTGGAGGAGCTGACGGCGGAGCTCGGCGGCTCGGACGCGGAACGCCCCCGCTCACCGGAGCCCCCGGGCGACCACCGCCACCCCTGAACGGGAGCGGGGCCGCCGGGACGTCCCGGCGGCCCCGGCCCGCCGGCCTCAGCCCTTGGGCGAAGAGGTCTGCACCACCTCGAAGGACCACAGGGTCGAGCCGCTGGCGGCGGGCTTGGGCCGCTCGGCGCCGCCCTCGCCGCCGGAGGTGCCCTGGTGGGCGGCCTTCATGGAGCCGTTCATCCAGTTCTGGAAGTCCTCCTCGCTGCGCCACCGGGTGTAGACCAGGTACTGGTCCGTCCCCTCCAGCGGGCGCAGCAGCTCGAACCACTCGAACCCGTCCGAACCCTCGACGGCCCCGGCCCGCGCGGCGAAGCGCTGCTCCAGGACCTCGCGCTGCTCGGCCGGCACGGTCAGTACGTTGATCTTCACGATGCTCATGAAAGGCAGGATATGACCGGCTCGGGTCAGTCCGTCACGCGGGCGATCAGCAGCCCGTCGTAGCCCTTGGAGCCGACCGTCTGGAAGGCGGTCGCGTCGAGGCGGGGTTCCTGGGAGATCAGGTCGAACATGGCGCGGGTGCCGGTGATGGCCGGGTCGTCGGGGTGGGGGGTGGCGACCCGGCCGCCGCGTACGACGTTGTCGACGACGATCAGCGTGCCGGGGCGGGACAGCTTCAGGGCCCAGGTCACGTAGTGCGGGTTGTTGGCCTTGTCGGCGTCGATGAAGACGAAGTCGAAGGGGCCCGCGCCCTCTTCGGCGAGCAGGGGGAGGGTGTCCAGGGCGGCGCCGGTGCGTACCTCGACGGTCTTGTCGAGGCCCGCGCGGGCGAGGTTGGCGCGGGCGACGTCCGCGTGGGCGGCGGAGTACTCCAGGGTGATCAGCCGGCCGTCGGCGGGCAGCGCGCGGGCCAGCCAGATGGTGCTGTAGCCGCCGAGGGTGCCGACCTCCAGGACGTTCCGCGCGCCCTGCGCGCGGACCAGGAGGCTGAGCAGCTTGCCCTGGTTGGGGGCGACGGCGATCTCCGGGAGCCCGGCGGCCGACGAGGCGGCGAGCGCGGCGTCCAGGGCCTCGTCGCCGGGGGCGAGCAGGTCGGTGAAGTAGGCGTCGACGGCGTTCCATTGATCCTGTTCGTTGCTCATGGCGCCGAACGTACACCCCCCGCCCAGGGTGCGGCGGGGGGTGTACGCGTCGTGGTCCGGGGTGTTCAGGCCACCGTCACCCGGAGTTCCTTGATGCCGTTGAGCCACGCCGCGCGCAGCCGGCGCGGGTCGCCGGCGAGGGTGAGGCCGGGGAGTTCGTCGGCGAGCGCCTCGAAGATCAGCTCGATCTCCTTGATGGCCAGGGACTTGCCGAGGCAGAAGTGCGGTCCGCCGCCGCCGAAGCCGAGGTGCGGGTTGGGGTCGCGGGTGATGTCGAAGGTCTCGGGGTTCTCGAAGACCTCCGGGTCGTTGTTGGCTGAGGAGTAGAAGAGGCCGACCCGGTCGCCCTTGCGGATCTGCTGCCCGCCGAGCTCGGTGTCCTGGGTGGCGGTGCGCTGGAAGGAGACGACGGGGGTGGCCCAGCGCACGATCTCCTCGGCGGCGGTCGCGGGCCGCTCGCGCTTGTAGAGCTCCCACTGGTCGGGGTGGGTGAGGAAGGCGTGCATCCCGTGGCTGATGGCGTTGCGGGTGGTCTCGTTGCCGGCGACGGCGAGGAGCAGCACGAAGAAGCCGAACTCGTCGGAGGAGAGGTTGCCCTGGCCCTCGGCGGCGACGAGCTGGCTCACGATGTCCTTGGCGGGACACTCCTTGCGGGCGGCGGCGAGGTTCATCGAGTAGCCGATGAGCTCCATGGCCGCCTCGGCGCCGATCTCCTCGGTGATGGCGTACTCGGGGTCGTCGTACGCGACCATCTTGTTCGACCAGTCGAAGATCCGGGCCCGGTCCTCCTGCGGTACGCCGATGAGTTCGGCGATCGCCTGGAGCGGCAGCTCGACGGCGACCTTGGTGACGAAGTCGAAGCCGCCGTCCTTCGCGGCGGCGGCCCTCGCCTCCTCGACGATGGCGCGGGCCCGGTCGCGCAGGGCGGTCTCCAGGCTCCGGATGGCGCGCGGGGTGAAGCCGCGCTGGACGATCTGGCGGACCCGGCTGTGCTCCGGCGGGTCCATGTTGAGCATGATCAGCTTCTGGACCTCGATCTGGTCCCGGCTGATGTGCTCGTTGAAGCGGATGACGGCGGTGTTCTCGTTGGAGGAGAACAGCTCGGGATGGGTGGAGACGTACTTGACGTCGGCGTGCCGGGTCACGGCCCAGTAGCCCTCGTCGGCGAAGCCGGTGACGCCGGGGGGCTGGGCGCACCACCAGACGGGCGCGGTCTGCCGCAGCCGGGCGAACTCCGGATGAGGGATCCGGTCCTGGAGCAGATCGGGGTCGGTGGCGTCGAACCCCTCGGAGAGGTGAGGGCACGGCATCGGCAACACGTCCTTGTCTGACCTGTCAGTGCAGTGTCTGCATTGTCTGACGACCCATCAGAAGTTGCCGGGAAAGGTAGTAACGAGTTCTGCAAGAGGCAAGCCATGGCGCCGGAACTGTTGCGTTCCGGACCCTTGCGTACCCGCGGTAGCAGTCATAAGACTGCACACAGAACTAGAACGCGTACCAGTTCCGGATGTGAGTCCGCACCGGGGTGCCGGGACACCCCGGGCGGGCGAGGAGAGGACGAGCTCATGGCCGCGGAACCCGTCATCGTCGAAGCCGTACGCACCCCCATCGGCAAGCGCGGAGGCGCGCTCGCCAACCTCCACCCCGCCTACCTCCTCGGCGAGACCTACCGCGAGCTCCTCGGCCGCACCGGCATCCACGCCGACTGCGTCGAGCAGATCGTCGGCGGCACGGTCACCCACGCCGGCGAGCAGTCCATGAACCCCGCCCGCACCGCCTGGCTCACCATGGGCCTCCCGTACGAGACCGCCGCCACCACCGTCGACTGCCAGTGCGGCTCCTCCCAGCAGGCCAGCCACATGGTCGCCAACATGGTCGCCGCCGGAGTCATCGACATCGGCATCAGCTGCGGCGTCGAGGCCATGTCCCGGGTCCCGCTCGGCTCCGGCTCCAAGCACGGCCCCGGCAAGCCCTGGCCCGACGAGTGGAACGTGGACCTGCCCAACCAGTTCGAGGCCGCCGAGCGCATCGCCCGCCGCCGCGGCCTCACCCGCGAGCGCGTCGACTCCCTCGGGCTGCTCTCCCAGGAGCGGGCCGCGACCGCCTGGTCCGAGGAGCGCTTCAAGCGCGAGACCTTCGCCGTCCAGGTCCCCACCACCGAGGAGGAGCAGTCCGCCGGCCACGGCATGTGGCGGCTGGTGGACCACGACGAGGGCCTGCGCGACACCAGCATGGAGGGCCTCGCCCGGCTCAAGCCGGTCATGCCCACCGCGATCCACACCGCCGGGAACTCCTCCCAGATCTCCGACGGCGCCTCCGCGATCATGTGGGCCTCCAAGCGGATGGCCCGCGCCCTCAAGCTGCGCCCGCGCGCCCGGATCGTCGCCCAGGCGCTCGTCGGCGCCGACCCGCACTACCACCTGGACGGGCCCGTCGACGCGACCCGCGCGGTGCTCGGCAAAGCCGGGATGTCGCTCAAGGACATCGACCTGGTCGAGATCAACGAGGCCTTCGCCTCCGTCGTGCTCAGCTGGGCGCAGGTCTTCGACCAGGACCTGGAGAAGGTCAACGTCAACGGCGGCGCCATCGCCCTCGGGCACCCCGTCGGCGCCACCGGCGCCCGGCTCATCACCACCGCCCTGCACGAGCTGGAGCGCACCGACAAGGAATTCGCCCTGATCACCATGTGCGCGGGCGGCGCGCTGGCGACCGGGACCATCATCCAGCGGCTCTGAGCGGGCCCGGCGTGCCCCTCCCGGACCCCGGAAACGCCGCAGGCCCCGCCCCTCCGTGCGGAGGGCGGGGCCTTGCGGGTGTGCGCGGTGCGGCGTGGTGACTCTTAGTACCAGCCGTGCGACTGCCAGAAGTTCCAGGCGCCGTTCGGGGAGCCGTAGCGCTCGTTCATGTAGTCCAGACCCCACTTGATCTGGGTGGCGGGGTTGGTCTTCCAGTCGGCACCGGCCGAGGACATCTTGGAGCCCGGCAGGGCCTGGACCAGGCCGTAGGCGCCGCTGGACGAGTTGGTGGCGGTGTGGTTCCAGCCGGACTCGTGCTCGACGATCTTGCTGAAGGACGCGTACTGCGCGGCCGGGACGATCTTCTTGGCCAGCTCCTGCGGGGTGGCGGCCGAGGCCGTGCCCGTGGTGCCGAGGACCGCGCCGGAGGCGCCGATCAGGACCGCCGCGGTGACGGCGAGGGACTTCTTACGGGAGGCGGCGCGGGTGGAGATCGAGCGGAACAAAACGTCATACCTAACGTCGGGGACAAGAGCCGCGCCAGGGATTCCGACATGCCGGAACCAGAGCCCGGGGGACCCGGGGACTGGGGGGAACCGGCCGGCCGTGCCGTTGCGGTGAGCACCGGCTGCCTGGCGACGTCCACCAGAGAAACAGACCCCCGGACGGCGGCGCAATCACCCCCAGTACGAGGAAGGTTCGGACCCGGGCCCCAGGTCCCGGCGTACCCTCTGGCCCGTTTCCGCAGGTCGTGCCCCTGTATGGGGGGATTTAGGCCGCCCTTAACCCTCTACTATCTCCGGTCGTACGTGACCTGGGTCCTATGAGGCGCCTCACCCGCGAGGGCCTTCCCGGACCCCTCGAATGTGACCTGGGCCTCGAAGTTCGCCCGCCGCGTGGCCCGCCGCAGCGCCCTCAGCAGCGCCCCGCCCACGGTCAGCGTCAGCACCACCGTGAGCAGCGCCCGCCCCAGGTCCCAGCCCATGGAGGTGGCCAGCACGTACGCGAGGAAGCGGACCAGGTTCTCCTGGACCGGGTCCCCGGGCCGGAAGGACACCCCCTGCCCCAGGCCGCCCACCGTCACCCACCCGTAGAGATTGGTGACCGTGCCGTACGCGAAGGCCGCGACGAAGCCGTACGCGGAGAGCATCAGCAGCTCGGCCCGCCCCCGGATCCGGTCCGGGCCCGGCAGCAGGCCCGCGCCCATCGCGAACCAGCCCATCGCCAGCATCTGGGTCGGCATCCACGGCCCCACCCCGCCCGTGAGCAGCGCGGACGCGAACATCGTCACCGCGCCCAGCACGAAGCCGAAGCCCGGCCCCAGCACCCGGCCGCTCAGCAGCATCAGGAAGAACATCGGCTCCAGACCCGCCGTCCCCGCGCCCAGCGGGCGCAGCGCCGCCCCCACGGCGGCCAGCACCCCCAGCATCGCCACCGCCTTCGCGTCCATCCCGCAGTCCGCGATCGTCGCCACCACCACCGCGATCAGCAGCGGCAGCAGCAGGGCGAAGAACCAGGGCGCGTCGGCGGCGTGGTCGGTCAGCGCCGAGCCCGCCGAGGCCAGCAGCGGCCAGCCGATCGCGATCAGCCCGACGACGGAGACCAGGACCAGGGCCGCGACCGAGCGGGGACCCAGCCGGACCGGGCGGGCGGCGCGCGCGCTCACAGCGCCGCCTCCACCTGTTCGACGGTGAGCCACGGGTGCGGCGCGAGGACCTTCGCGACCTGCGGCGAGAAGGCGGGGGAGGAGACGACCACCTCGGCCGTCGGCCCGTCCGCGACCACCTCGCCGCCGGCCAGGATCACCACCCGGTGCGCCAGCTCCGCCGCCAGCTCCACGTCGTGGGTGGCCAGCACGATCGCGTGCCCCTCGGCCGCCAGCGCGCGCAGCCGCGCCACCAGGCGCGCCTTCGCCGCGTAGTCCAGGCCGCGGGTCGGCTCGTCGAGGAGCAGCAGCGGCGGGCGGGCCGTCAGCACCACCGAGAGGGCGAGCGCGAGGCGCTGCCCCTCCGAGAGGTCCCGGGGGTGCGTGTCGTCCGCGACTCCCGGCAGCAGCTCGGAGACCAGCGCCCGGCAGCTGCCCGGCGCGGCCCCGGCGTCCGCGTCGGCGGCGGCGCACTCGGCGGCCACGGTGTCCGCGTACAACAGGTCCCGGGGCTCCTGCGGGACCAGCCCGACCTGCCGGATCAGGGCCCGGGGGTCGGTGGTGTGCGGGGTGAGCCCGGCCACCCGGACGGTGCCGGAGGTGGGGGCGATCATGCCGACGAGGGTGCCGAGCAGGGTCGACTTGCCGGCCCCGTTGCGCCCCATCAGGGCGACGGTCTCGCCCGCCGCGACCCCGAGCGTCACCTGCCGCAGCGCCTCGACCCGGCCGCGCCGGACGGCGAGGCGGTCGACGTCCACGAGGGGGCCCGGGGGGCGGCCGGGGGTGCCGGGGGCATCGGGCGCGGGTCGGGTGCGGCGCCGGAAGAACGCGAGCCCGCCGCCCCGCCCCTTCCCGGAACCGGAGGCTTCACCCCCGGACCCCCGCGCCCCAAGCGCCGACGGGGCCGGATTCTCGCCCCGCCCGGCGTCCGGGGCCAGGGGCCCGCGCGCCCGGCCCAGGGGTCCCGGGCGCGGCCCCTGGGCCGGGCGCGCGGGCGTCCCCGGCTCCCGCCCCGCCAGCCGCTCCCGCAGCGGCCCCGCCGCCCGCCGGGCGTCCCGCACCGACAGCGGCAGCGGGTCCCAGCCCGCGAGCCGGCCCAGGGCCACCACCGGCGGGTGCACGGGCGAGACGGCCATGACGTCGGCGGGCGCGCCCAGCACCCCGTCCGGCAGCAGCAGCACCCGGTCCGCGTACTGCACGACCCGCTCCAGGCGGTGCTCCGCCATCAGGACCGTCGTGCCGAGGTCGTGGACCAGCCGCTGGAGCACGGCCAGCACGTCCTCGGCCGCCGAGGGGTCGAGCGCGGAGGTCGGCTCGTCCAGGACGAGGACCTTGGGGTGCGGGGTGAGCACGGAGCCGATCGCCACCCGCTGCTGCTGCCCGCCGGACAGCGTGGCGATCGGCCGGTCGCGCAGCTCGGCGAGGCCCAGCAGGTCCAGGGTCTCCTCGACCCGCCGCCGCATCACGGCCGGGGCCAGGCCCAGGGACTCCATGCCGTACGCGAGCTCGTCCTCGACGGTGTCGGTGACGAAGTGGGCCCGCGGGTCCTGGCCCACGGTGCCGACCAGGTCGGCGAGCTCGCGCGGCGGGTGGTCGCGGGTGTCGCGGCCGTCGACGGTGACCCGGCCGCGCAGAGTGCCGCCGGTGAAGTGCGGGACCAGCCCGGACACCGCGTTCAGGAGCGTCGACTTGCCGACCCCGGACGGCCCGACGAGCAGCACCAGCTCGCCCTCGGGCACGGTCAGGTCGAGCCCGCTCAGGCTGGGCGCGGACGCCCCGTCGTAGGTCACCGACACGTGCGCGAAGCGGATCACCGGGAGGTCTCCTTCGGTACGGGGGCCACGAAGGCGGGCAGCAGGCCGACGAGCACCGCGGCCGCCGGCCACAGCGGCAGCCCGGGCGCTTCGAGCGGGACGACGCCGGGGCGCAGCGCCTCGGGCGCGACGGACGCGGCCCGGATCATCGCGGCGGCCACGGCGGCGCCGGAGCCCGCGACCAGCCAGGCCCGGATCCCCCAGCGGTCGGGCCGGTAGCGGGTGCGGACCGCCCGCCGCCCGCCGAGCCGCAGCCCGGCGAGGGCCGCGAGGAGCCCGGCGGCCAGCAGCGGCAGGCCGTAGCCGGCGCCCTGCGCGGCGAGCAGCCCGTACGAGCCCGCGCACACGCCGAGCAGCCCGCCGAGGGTCAGCACGGCGGTGGTGCGCCGCACGGCGCGCGGCACCTGGGCGGTGCGCCCGTAGCCGCGGGCGTCCATGGAGGCGGCCACGGCCACCGAGCGTTCGAGGGCGCCCTCCAGGACCGGCAGCCCGATCTGGAGCAGCGCCCGGACGCCGCCGGTGGGGCGCCCGCGCAGCCGCCGGGCGGTGCGCAGCCGGACCACGTCGGCGACCATGTTCGGCGCGAAGGTCATCGCGACGACGACGGCGACCCCGACCTCGTACAGCGCGCCGGGCAGCGACTTCAGCAGCCGGGCCGGGCTGGCCAGGGCGTTCGCGGCGCCGACGCAGATCAGCAGGGAGGCCAGCTTCATGCCGTCGTAGACGGCGAAGACGAGCTGTTCGGCGGTGACCCGGCCGCCGATCCGCACGCCCTGCGCCCAGTCGGGCAGCGGCACCTCGGGCAGCGTGAACAGCAGCCGCTCGCCGGGGATGGGCGAGCCGAGGAACACCGAGAACAGCACCCGCAGAGCCACGACGAACAGGCCGAGCTTGACGAAGGCGCCGTACGAGCGGGCCCAGGGCGCGTCGGTGCGGCGGGCCGCGACGACATAGCCCGCGACGCCGACGATCAGGCCGAGGAGCAGCGGGTTGGTGGTGCGGGAGGCGGCCACGGCGAGGCCCAGCGCCCAGAGCCACCAGGCTCCCGGGTGCAGGGCGTTCGAGCGGTTCGCCTCGGGGGCGCGCAGCCGGTCCGGGGGCCTCATGCGCGGCGGCGGCGGGCCTGCCAGACACCGGCGACGCCGAGGGCCAGTACGGCGGCTCCGCCGGCGAGGAGGCCGAGGGAGGGCCCGCCGGAGTCCTTCGCGGCGGCGGGTTCGCCGGAGGGCGTCGCGGAGGGCCGGGGCGCGCTGGCGTCGGGGGCCGTGGCCACCTGCTCGCCGCAGCCCCTGGCCGGGTAGCCGGCGATGCCGCAGAGCATGGCGTTGGTGTCGTAGCGCAGCGGCTTGGCGACGGCGGCCAGCGCCTCGGCGGCGGTGGCGTCCGCGCGGACCTCGGCGCAGCCGGTCCGGACGGCGGGCACGGGCGGCGCCTCGCCGGGCGGGGCGTCCTGGGCGGTGCCGAAGTCGACGACGACCGCGATCGACTTCGTGCCGCCGCTGCCGCCGGCGCTCTTCGCCGTGGCGCAGATCTTCCCGAAGTCGGGGAGGGCGGTGGGCCGGGTGGCGTCGTTGGAGTCGGCGCTGACGGCGAAGCGGAAGCCTATGGTGTCGCCGTCGGCGGGCCGGGCGGTGGCCGGGCCCTGGGTGGCGTAGGCCCAGCCGGTGCCGCCGCCCTCCCAGAAGGACCAGTAGCGGTAGCCGGCGGCCTGGGCGGGCGCGGCGGCGAGCAGCATCAGCAGGCCGGCGGCGCCGCCGGCCAGGCCGGTGCGGGCCCTCACTTCTTGCGACCGCTCAGCAGGAAGCCGACGCCGACGCCGACGACGGTGCCGATGCCGATGATCCACCAGACGTCGAAGCCGCCCTCGTCCTCGTCGGTGGTGGACGCCTGGGAGTTGTCGGGCGCCTTGGGCGCGGGGCCCGAGGCGTTGAGCCGCTCCAGCAGGTCGGTGCTGCCGAAGCTGCGCGGGTCGGTGTCCATGGCGTGCGCGGCGAAGACGAGCTGGGCGTAGGCGGCGGGGCCGCTCTGCTCGGCCCAGTCGGCGGAGTTCTTCTCCAGCCAGGCGAGGGCGCCGGTGGCCTCCTTCTTCGCTCCGGCGGCGGCGAGCGCGACGACGGCGTCGGCGGTGTTGCCGTAGTCGGGGAGCTCGGCGGTCTCGGCGGCGCCCGGCATCGGCGGGGTGGTGAGGTGGCCGGTCCTGGCGAGCTGGGCGGCCAGGTAGGAGGCGCCGTTGAGGGCGGCCCGGTCGACGGCGGGCTTCGCCGGGTCGGTGCAGACCGGGGTCTGCTCGGGCTGGGCGCCTCGGGCGGTGATGCCCTTGCCGAGGCCGCCGAGGGTGGCGGCGGCGGTGGCGTCGGCGTTGGCGAGGAGCTTGCCGGTCTTGTCGGGCTGGTAGGCGAAGGCGCCGGCGCCGTCCTTGTCCGTGCAGGGCAGGGCGAAGGTGAGCAGGGCGTCGTAGGGGCTCTTGCCCTCGGCGCTCTTCATCTCGCCGGGGTGCTCGCCGACGGCGATGAAGGCGCTGATGGCGATGGAGGTGGAGTTGGCGTCGCTGGGGCCGCCGGGGGTGAAGCTCCAGCCGCCGTCCTTGTTCTGCACGCTCTTGAGCCAGGCGGCGCCCGCCTGGGCTGCCTTCTCGGTCTTCTCCGGGGCGGCGGAGCGGCGCTGGACCGAGGCGAGCGCCTGGACGGCGGCGGCGGTGGCGTTGGAGTCGGGCATCGTCTTGGCGTCGCAGGGCTTGCCCGGCTCGGGGCGGTAGGACGCGAAGGCGCCGGAGTCGCACTGCTGGCCGAGCAGCCAGTCCACGGCCTGGTCGGCGGGCTGGATGCCGGAGGTGCGCTGGGCGAGGAAGGCGAGGGACTGGCGCCAGACGCCGTCGTACGTGGGGTCCTTCGTGCCGTAGAGGCCGGCCGGGAGCTTCGCGGGGGAGGGGCTCGGAGAGGGGGCGGCGGTGGCCGCTCCGGCGGCGGTGGTGCTGAGCACGGCACCGGCCGCGAGTGCGGCGGCGGCGCGGCGAACGCTGATCATGGGTCCCTCTCCTGCGGGCACCGGACACCAGGCACCCGAGGAGCCGGCCTCCGGCGCCGTATTCCTCGACGGTGCCGGCGCTCACGTCCCGTACCGGGCATTCCGGCTTCATGCCCTGGGGGCATGTCACGGCTGCGGGTCAGCGCCGGTTTCGCACCGGCTTCCCCCTGTACGGGCATGACGACGACCCCCCACTCTACCGGCCGTACGGGGCCGGGCCGGGGCGCCGTGGGTCACACCGGGACTGCCCGGGGGCTGTCGGGACGGGTCTCAGACGGCCAGGTAGGCGACCGGTTCGGTGCCGGGGACGGCCTCGGCGCGGCCCTGCTTCACCAGCCGCCGCAGGTGGGCCTCGGCCTCGCTGACGGCGATGTTGCGGGAGCCGTGCGGGATGTCGGCCCAGGGGCGGTTCCACTCCATGCGCTCGGCGAGCTGCCAGGGGGTGAGCGGGACGGCGAGCAGGGCGAGGAGTCCGGCGAGCCGCTCCTCGTGGTGGTCGAGGAGCTCGCGGACCCGGCGGGCGGCGTCGGGGAAGGCGTACTGGTGGGCGGGGAGGACCTCGGCGACGCCGAGCCGGCCGATGCGTTCGAGGGAGTCGAGGTAGTCGCCGAGCGGGTCGCCGCCGTGGCCGCTGGTGTCGTCGGGGTCCTCGTAGAGGCCGATGTGCGGGCTGATCTCGGGGAGCAGGTGGTCGCCGGAGAAGAGCCGCCCGTGGCCGGGCAGCCCGGCGGGGTGGGCCTCCTCCAGGTGGAGGCAGACGTGGCCGGGGGTGTGTCCGGGGGTCCAGACGGCGCGCAGCCGGCGGCCGGCGAGGTCGAGGAGCTCGCCGGGGACGATCTCGCGGTCGGGCACGGCGGAGGTCAGGCCGGGCAGGGTGCGCAGGTGCCCGGCGGCGCGGGCGGCGAGCAGCGGGGCGGTGTGCTCCTCGGGGGCGCCGACGGCGGTGAGCTTGCGGGCCAGGTAGTCGAGCCAGCGGCCGGGTTCGGCGCTGCCGGTGCGGCGGACGACGGCGATGTCGGCGGCGTGCATGGCGATCCAGGCGCCGGACTCCTCGCGGACCCGGCCGGACAGCCCGTGGTGGTCGGGGTGGTGGTGGGTGACGACGACGCCGTGCACGTCCTGGACGCGCAGGCCCAGGGTGCCGAGGCCGGTGGTGAGTTCGCGCCAGGAGGCGGGGTCGTCCCAGCCGGTGTCGACGAGGACGGGGCCTCGGTCGGTGTCGAGGACGTGGACGAGGGTGTGGCCGAGCGGATTGTCGGGGATGGGCACCCGCAGGGACCAGACGCCTCCGCCGTGCTCGGTCACCTGGTCGGTGGGCTGCGTCATGGGCGCCTCGTCTCTGCGTACCGGTACGGCCGTCGGCGCACTATAACGAGAACTGACGATCAGTCAGAAGAGTGCGGAGGCGATCGGGGGCGATCGGGCGGGTCCGCCGGTCCCCGAGTCTGGCCAAGCATAACTAGAACTGGTATCAGTTCTGAAACACAGTCAGATAACGTCGGCGGGCGTCGCGGGCGGATATCGGCATTCGGCGCGTGGTTCCGGGAGGCAGTCGGTCATGACCGAGCTTGTGGAGCACGGAAAACTGTTCATCGGCGGCGAGTTGACCGACCCGCTCGGCAGCGACGTGATCGAGGTGGTCTCGCCCCACACCGAGGAGGTCATCGGCCGCGTCCCGCACGCCGCCGAGGCGGACGTCGACCGGGCCGTGGCCGCCGCCCGCCGGGCCTTCGACACCGGGCCCTGGCCGCGCATGACGCTGGAGGAGCGGATCGAGGTCGTCGCGCGGATCAAGGACGCGATCGCGGTGCGGCACGAGGAGATCGCCCGCTCGATCAGCTCGCAGAACGGCTCCCCGTACTCCTGGTCCGTCCTGGCCCAGGCGCTCGGCGCGATGATGGTCTGGGACTCGGCGATCACCGTGGCCCGCTCCTACGCGTACGAGGAGCGGCGCGCGGGTGTCCTCGGGCCGCTGCTGGTGCGGCGGGAGCCGGTCGGGGTGGTCGCGGCGGTCGTGCCGTGGAACGTCCCGCAGTTCACCGCCGCCGCCAAGCTGGGCCCGGCGCTGCTCGCGGGCTGCGCCGTGATCCTCAAGCCCTCCCCGGAGTCGCCGCTCGACTCGTACATCCTGGGCGAGATCGCGGCCGAGGCCGGGCTGCCGGAGGGCGTGCTGTCGATCCTGCCGGCCGACCGCGAGGTCAGCGAGTACCTGGTGGGGCACCCCGGCGTCGACAAGGTCTCCTTCACCGGCTCGGTCGCGGCGGGCAAGCGCGTGATGGAGGTCGCCGCCCGCAACCTGACCCGGGTCACCCTCGAACTCGGCGGCAAGTCCGCGGCCGTGATCCTGCCCGACGCCGACCTGGAGGCGGCGGTCGCCGGGATCGTCCCGGCCGCCTGGATGAACAACGGGCAGGCGTGCGTGGCCCAGACCCGCATCCTCGCCCCGCGCTCCCGGTACGAGGAGATCGCCGAGGCGTTCGCCGCGGCGGCCGGGGCGCTGGTGGTCGGCGACCCGCTCGACCCGGCCACCCAGGTCGGCCCGCTGGTCGCCCGCCGCCAGCAGCGGCGCTCGCTCGACTACATCGGCATCGGCCAGGCGGAGGGCGCCAAGGTCCTCACCGGCGGCGGCCGCCCGGCCGGCCTGGAGCGCGGCTGGTACGTGGAGCCGACCCTCTTCGGCGGCGTCGACAACTCGATGCGGATCGCCCGCGAGGAGATCTTCGGCCCGGTCATCTGCCTGCTGCCGTACGGGGACGAGGACGAGGCCGTGCGGATCGCGAACGACTCCGACTACGGCCTGTCCGGCAGCGTGTGGACCGGCGACGTCGAACACGGCCTGGACGTGGCCCGCCGGGTCCGCACCGGCACCTTCAACGTCAACACCTTCAGCCTCGACATGCTCGGCCCCTTCGGCGGCTACAAGAACAGCGGCGTGGGCCGCGAGTTCGGCCCCGAGGGCCTGGGGGAGTACCTGGAGCACAAGATGATCCACCTCCCGGCGGGCTACGAGGGGCCGGGTGGGGCGTGATGGGCGACCGCTGGCGCGTCGAGGTGGACCGCACGGTCTGCATCGGCTCGGGCATGTGCGTGAACCACGCCCCCCAGGGCTTCCGCCTGGACACCGCCCGCCAGTCCCACCCCCAGGCCCCCGAACTCGACGCCAACGAGGGCGTCCTGGCGGCGGCGGAGGGCTGCCCGGTGGAGGCGATCTCGATCGCCCTGGCGGACGGCCGTGAGGCGGTGTTCCCTCCGGAGGACTAGCGGGCGGCCGGCGCCGAGTGCGCTCCGGCGGGCTGGGCGGGCTCGGCGGGCCGGTCTCGGCGGGCGGGCTCGGCCGGATGGCGAGGGGTGGCTGGGGCAGGCTGGGGGAGGGCTGGGGCAGGCGTTCCCCCTCGCCCCAGGGCTGCCTACGGCACGATGACGACGTCCTCGCACCCGGGCGCCGCGCGCCGGGGGTTCTGGTGGGCGACGGCGTCGGCCCAGCGGGCTCGTTCGCTCGCGAGCCGGTCGCCGTCGGCGCTGGTGGCGAAGAAGGCGTTGCGGCCGATTCCGCCGTCCCAGTCGTGGACCCCGATCACGTAACGGTGACCGGGCACGAGCGGCTGCTGCTCGAACTCGGGCCGGGCGGTCTGTGCGGCGTCCTCGTCGATGGGCAGGGTGGCGGGCGGGCTCCCCTTGAGGACCTCGTCGACGGCGACCCGCACGGTGACCCGCCGCTCGCCCTCCGCACCGCGAGCGGGCCGGGACCGGCTCTCCGCGGTGACCAGGGCGACGTGGTCGACGAGGCCGGCCAGGTCCCGGTCGGTGTCCATGACCGGGGCGCAGGAGGAGCTGACGGTGACGTCGTCGTCGAGGAGCACCGTCGTAGCGGCGGTGGCGGAGCCGACGAGCACGAGGGCCCCGGCGAGCGAGAGGAGTACGGCGTGCTTCATCGGCCCCAGATCTTCCGGTAGTTGGCGGCGTCCACGGCGGTGGGCACGGTCTTCGGGCTCGCGGCCTCGCGCATGACGGACTCGACGGTGTCCGCCTTGTGGCACAGCCCGAGCGCGTGCCCGAGCTCGTGCAGCACGATGTTCCGCTGGAACCCCGGCTCGTTCTTGTAGGCGCCGTCCAGCCAGTGCTTGTTCAGGTAGATGTAGTCGGTCCGCGCGATCCCGCCGTTGCGCTCGTAGTAGGCGGCGGTGCCGTTGTTCTTCGAGTAGTCGCGGAACTCCAAGTCGTTGACCGTGTTCACGGCGTCCGGCGCGATGCGGATCTTCCGCAGCTTGTTCCACTCCGTGATCGCGTGGGTGCGGAGGCCGTCGTACTTCGATGTCTCCGTCCACCGGATCTCGCCCTCGTCGACCGAGGAGTCGGCCCGCGACTCGGACTCGCCGCGGAGGCAGGGCGCGGCACCCGGTGCGGCACCGGCGTACGGAGCGTTGACGACCGCCAGGGCCAGGACCCCGGCAGCCGCGACGGACGTCGTCACCTGCGGCAGCACGTCGACGGCCTCCTCAAGGCGCGGTGGAGGAGGCGACCGTAGCGGCCCGCGTCCGCGGCACGCCCGGGACGGCCGGACAGCTCACCCGAACGGGCGTGGGCGACCTCGCGCCCGCCGAGCCTGAGTCCCCGTTCGGTGGCTCGGCTCCCTGAGCCCGTCGGCCCCGTCGGCCCCGCCAGCCCCGTCGGCCCCGCCAGCCCCGTCGGCCCCGCCGGTCTCAGCCGCGCCCCGGCCCCTTCGGGGGTTCCGGGGCGGTCAGGTCGATCAGGCGGCAGACCGTCTCGATGTCGATCTTCACCTGGGCGATCGAGGCCCGCCCCGAGAGCCAGGTGATCAGGGCCGAGTGCCAGGTGTGCTCGATCACCCGGACCGCCGAGAGCTGCGCGGGTGTCGGGTGCTCGGTGCCCATCGCGTCCAGGATGATCGCGGTGGTCAGCCGGGAGACCGTGTCCACCTCGGGGCTCACGCTCCGGTCCGCGAAGGTCAGCGCGCGGACCATCGCGTCCGCCATCTGCGGCTCCCGCTGGAGCGAGCGGAAGGCCCGCATCAGGGTCTCGGCCACCCGCCCGGCCGGGTCCGCGCCCGCCGGGGGGCGTTTGCGGAGCGTGCTGTGCATGTGCTGGAGCTGGTCCTGCATGGTCGCGACCAGCAGGTGGATCTTGGACGGGAAGTAGCGGTACAGCGTGCCGAGCGCCACCCCCGCCGCCTCCGCGACCTCCCGCATCTGCACGGCCTCGAAACCGCCGCGCCCGGCGAGCTGCGCGCTCGCCGTCAGGATGCGCCGTCTGCGCGCCTCCTGGCGCTCCGTCAGCGGCGGCGAAGCCGGTCTGTCTTCCACGGTCATGGGGCCCCGTTCCGTGCGGTGAGGGAGCGACAGTATCGCGGCCCTCCGGTCGTGGCGCGAATCACCTGATCCGGTTTCTTCCGGCGGAGCTACCAGCCGGTAGATTCGGTGCTCCGTGAAGGATCAAGAAGATCGAGCCAGCGGATCGTGAACGATCAAGTCTGTAACTTGTTCTAGATTAGCGCGGGCGGTTACGCTCCCGCGAAATACATCGCGCGAAGGGGGTCGCACATGACCGCGGAGGCCGTAGAGGCAAGCCCCCGGCGGGGCGCCGCTCCGGACGGTGACCGTCCGTTGCGGATCGCTCTCCTCACGTACAAGGGGAACCCGTTCTGCGGCGGCCAGGGCGTCTACGTCCGGCACCTCTCCCGCGAGCTCGCCCGGCTCGGGCACAGCGTCGAGGTGCTCGGCTCCCAGCCGTACCCGACGCTCGACGAGGGCGTCCCGCTCACCGAGATCGCCAGCCTCGACCTCTACCGCCAGCCCGACCCCTTCCGCACCCCGAAGCGCGCGGAGTACCGGGACTGGATCGACGGCCTGGAGGTCGCCACCATGTGGACCGGCGGCTTCCCGGAGCCGCTGACCTTCTCGCTGCGCGCCCGCCGCGCCCTCGCCGCCCGGCGCGGCGACTTCGACGTCGTCCACGACAACCAGACCCTCGGCTACGGACTCCTCGGCGGCCCGCGCGCCCTCGGCGCCCCGCTCGTCACCACGATCCACCACCCGATCACCGTCGACCGGCAGCTCGAACTCGACGCCGCCGCCGACTGGAAGCGCCGCGCCTCGGTCCGCCGCTGGTACGCCTTCACCCGGATGCAGAAACGTGTCGCCCGCCGCCTGCCCTCCGTGCTCACCGTCTCCGGCACCTCCCGCCAGGAGATCGTCGAGCACCTCGGCGTCCGCGAGGACCGCATCGGCGTCGTCCACATCGGCGCCGACACCGAGCTGTGGTCGCCCGACCCGTCCGTCGCCGAGGTCCCCGGCCGGATCGTCACCACCTCCAGCGCCGACGTCCCGCTCAAGGGCCTGGTCCACCTGATCGAGGCCCTCGCCAAGCTGCGCACCGAGCAGCCCGACGCCCACCTCGTCGTCGTCGGCAAGCGCGCCGAGGACGGTCCGGTCGCCCAGGCCATCGAGCGGTACGGGCTGGCCGGCGCCGTCGAGTTCGTGAAGGGCGTCACCGACGCGGAGCTCGTCGACCTCTACCGCTCCGCCCGGGTCGCCTGCGTGCCGTCCCTCTACGAGGGCTTCTCGCTGCCCGCCGCCGAGGCCATGGCCACCGGCACCCCCCTGGTCGCCACCACCGGCGGCGCCATCCCCGAGGTCGCCGGGCCCGACGGCGAGACCTGCCTGGCCGTCCCGCCGGGCGACGCCGGCGCGCTGGCGGCGGCCCTCGGCCGGGTCCTCGCCGATCCCGCCCTCGGCGCCCGCCTCGGCGCGGCCGGCCGCGAGCGGGTCCTGGCGCGCTTCACCTGGGCGCGGGCCGCCCAGGGTACCGCCGAGCTGTACCGGGCCGCGATCGCCGCGCAGGGCGCTCCGGCCTCCCTCCACCGCGAAAGCAGGAACCCGTGCTGACCGTCGACTTCACCCGCTTCCCGCTCGCCCCCGGCGACCGCGTGCTCGACCTGGGCTGTGGTGGCGGCCGGCACGCCTTCGAGTGTTACCGGCGCGGCGCGCGGGTCGTGGCGCTCGACCAGAACGCGGAGGAGATCCGCGAGGTCGCCAAGTGGTTCGCGGCCATGAAGGAGGCCGGCGAGGCCCCGGCCGGGGCCACCGCCACCGCCATGGAGGGCGACGCGCTCAACCTGCCGTTCCCCGACGAGTCCTTCGACGTCGTCATCATCTCCGAGGTCATGGAGCACATCCCGGACGACAAGGGCGTGCTCGCCGAGATGGTCCGGGTCCTCAAGCCGGGCGGCCGGATCGCCGTCACCGTCCCCCGCTACGGCCCCGAGAAGGTCTGCTGGGCGCTCTCCGACGCGTACCACGAGGTCGAGGGCGGCCACATCCGCATCTACAAGGCCGACGAACTGCTCGCCAAGATGCGTGGCGCCGGCCTCAAGCCGTACGGCACCCACCACGCGCACGCCCTGCACGCCCCGTACTGGTGGCTGAAGTGCGCCTTCGGCGTCGACAACGACAAGGCGCTGCCGGTGAAGGCGTACCACAAGCTCCTGGTCTGGGACATCATGAAGAAGCCCGCCCTGACCCGGGTCGCGGAGCAGCTGCTCAACCCGGTCGTCGGCAAGAGCTTCGTGGCCTACGCGACCAAGCCGCACGCCCCCGCGCTCCCCGTGGACACCGCCTCCGTGGACACCGCCCCCCTGGACGCCGCCTCCGTGGACGCCGTCAAGTGACCTCTCCCGAGCGGATGGCCCAGCACCTGGTGCTGGAGGGCGTGCTGACCGCCGAAGAGGCCGCCGAGACCGTGGCCGGCATCCTCGCCGTGCAGCGCGAGGACGGCGCCATACCGTGGTTCCGCGGGCACCACCTGGACCCGTGGGACCACACCGAGGCCGCCATGGCCCTGGACACCGCCGGGGAGCACGAGGCCGCCGCGCGGGCGTACGCCTGGCTGGCCCGGCACCAGAACGCCGACGGCTCCTGGTACGCGGCCTACCGCGACGGCGACCCCGAGGACGTCACCGACCGAGGCCTGGAGTCCAACTTCGTCGCGTACGTGGCCGTCGGCGTCTGGCACCACTACCTCTCCACCGGCGACGACGTCTTCCTCGACCGCATGTGGCCGGTGGTCTACGCGGCCGTCGAGTTCGTGCTGCGGCTCCAGCAGGCGGGCGGCGAGATCGGCTGGAAGCGGGAGCCCGACGGCACCCCGGTGGCCGAGGCCCTGCTGACCGGCAGCTCCTCCGTCCACCAGGCCCTGCGCTGCGCCCTGGCGATCGCCGAGGAGCGCGAGGAGCCGCAGCCCGACTGGGAGCTCGCGGCCGGGGCGCTCGGGCACGCGATCCGCAGCCACCCGGAGCGCTTCCTGGACAAGTCCCGCTACTCGATGGACTGGTACTACCCGGTCCTCGGCGGCGCGGTGAGCGGGGAGCGGGCCGAGGCGCGGATCGCGGAGCGCTGGGACGACTTCGTCGTGCCGGGGCTCGGTGTGCGCTGCGTGGTGCCCAACCCCTGGGTCACCGGCGGGGAGAGCTGCGAACTGGCCCTCACCCTCTGGGCGATGGGGCAGTCGGACCGGGCGCTGGAGATCCTCCAGTCCGTCCGGCACCTGCGGGACGCCGACGGCGCCTACTGGACGGGGTACGTCTTCGAGGGCGAGAAGGCGGTCTGGCCGGAGGAGCGGACCACCTGGACCGCCGGTTCGCTGCTGCTCGCCGCGGCGGCGCTCGGCGGCGACGAGGCGACGGTCGCGGTCTTCGGCGGCGAGCGGCTGCCGCGCGGGCTCGACCCCGACTGCTGCGCCTGACGCTCGCGTTGATCGGTGCGCGGTGCACGTAAAACCGGTTGATCAACCGGCTCTAGTATGTCCACGTCCATGGCTGGCATGGGCATGCATATCAGGGAGAAGCGGCCACAATGGACCGTGCGGGGTCGGACACGGACCTTGCTGGCGAACTGCTCGCGCTGAAGAAGGCGTCGGGATCGAGCTTCGCCCAGCTCAGCGAGAAGACCCACTACGCGAAGTCGTCGTGGGAGCGGTGGGTCAACGGCAAGCAGTTCCCGCCGAGGGACGCCGTCGAGAGCCTGGCGCGGCTGTGCGGGACCGATCCCGCGCCGCTGCTCGCCCGCTGGGACGCCGAGGAGGCCGCCCGGTCGCAGCCGGACGCCCCGGCTGAGGACGCGGCCGAGGGCGCGGCCGAGGCCCCTGCCGAGGGCGCGGGTGAGAGCGCGGGCGCGGGCCAGGCCGCTCCGGGCGCCGCCGCCCCGGCCCGCAAGCGCCGCACCCTGTGGGCCTCCCTCACCCTCGCCGTCCTCCTGGTCGCCGGTGCGGCCGCCTACGGCGTGCTCGCCCTCACCGGCGGCTCCGGCGAGCCCCCGGCCCCGCCCAAGCCCGTGGTGAAGGTCGCGGGCCCGGCCGCCGGCTGCACCCTCACCGCCTGCGAGGGCAAGGACCCGAAGAAGATGAACTGCGGCGCCGACGCGGTCACCGTCCGCACCGGCTCCATCCCCAAGGACCTCGTCATCGAGCTGCGCTACAGCCGCGCCTGCAAGGCCGCCTGGGGCCGCATCTCCTTCGCCGAGGTCGGTGCCACCGTCGTCGTCAACAACTCCGACGGCGCCGCCCAGGCCGACGTCGTCCACTACGACCGGGACGTCTACACCCCGCTGATCGCGGCGCCCGACGACGGCTCGGTCTTCGTCTGCGCCGCCCTCCCGAAGAAGAACGGCAAGGACAGCGTGCCCACCTGCACCGGCCGCTTCATCCCCAGCGCCGAGAAGTCCCAGCAGCCGTAGCCCCGGCCGCCCCGAGATCGTCCGGCGCACCCCTGTAGCGCCGGACGACCCCGCACGCGTACGCGAGCCTCGCAGCCGGCCCCCGCCCCCGTATTGGAGAAATCCGCCGGGAACGGTACGGGCACGGGTACCGGTACGGCTACGGGCACGGGCTCACCCCGCGATCCAGGCGCTCGCCGTCCCCCGGTCCGCCAGGAAGCGCCCCGGCGGCAGCCCCGTCATCGCGGTGAACTCGCGGCTCAGGTGCGCCTGGTCGTAGTAGCCGCAGCGGGCGGCCGTGTCGGCGGCCCGCTCGCCGTCCGTCAGCAGCCCGATCGCCCGGTTCAGCCGCAGCACCCGGGCCAGCCGCTTGGGCCCGAGCCCGATCTGCTCGCGGAAGCGGCTCTCCAGGTGCCGCTCGCTCCAGCCGGTCGCCGCCGCCACCTCGTGGACCCGCAGCGCCCCCGCCGACCGCTCCAGCAGCCGCCAGGCCTCCAGGACCGCGGGCGCGGGCTCCGCCGCGGCCCCCCGCCGCTCCGCCTCCGCCGACCAGCGCAGCAGCGTCTCGTCGAGCAGCGCGAACCGCTCCGGCCAGCCCGGCGCCTCCGCCAGCGCCTCGGCGAGCGGGCGCACCCGGCCGCCCAGCACCTCCGCCGGGTCCGCCAGCGTGTCGGTGAGCTCGGCGAGCCCGGTGGCGCCGAAGAAGCGCCGGGCCGCCCAGGGGGCCATCGCCAGCTCCACACCCTGCACGTCCCCGCCGTGCCCCAGCACCCGCGCCCGGGTGTGCAGGCCCGACACCAGGGACGTGTGCCGCCCCTCGGCGTCCGGGACCCGCAGCTCGCCGCCGAAGCCGATCAGCAGCGACACCCGGCCGCTCGGCACCACCAGCCGCTCCTGCGGCACCCCGGCCGCCGCCCGGAACCCCCGGTAGCCGTCGATCCCCCGGCCGAGCCGGGCGTCCGGCGCCCGGTAGAACCACTGACACCGACCGCCACCCGTACACACGCGGTGCCTCACCATCGGACTTCCGTACCTCCCCCGCCCGGAGCCGTCCCGGGCCGCGTATCCACTCTCCGGCGGGCGCGCGGGGCGGACCAGACGCGACGGCGTCCCAGGGACGCCGTGGGACGTCCCACGGCTCTGACCTGCGAAGACGTACGGAGAAAGGGATAGCGGACCGGGGCCGGCGGCGGCGCCCGCGCCCCGGACGGGCCCACCCCGGTGGCGGCCCCCGGGGCCCCGGGTGAGGCTGGGCCCTGCCCGGCGGATCAGGCCCGGCGCCCCAGTCCCAGGGAGGTCCCTCGTGCCCAGCCTCGTCCGCGCGCGGCGCGCCCTCGTCGCGCTCTTCCTCTCCGGCGCGCTGCTCGCCACGACCGCCGCGTGCGGCGGCGACGGCTCGCAGTCGATGACGACGAGCTCCGGCGCGAGCCCGGCGACCCCGACGAGCTCCGCGAGCTTCGAGCAGCAGAAGCTGGCCAAGACCCGGTTCGTGGCGAACGCGGGTCTGGCGGCGGGGGCGGCCTACCAGTGGATCGTGAAGCCGTACCGCGCGGGCAAGTTCAAGAAGGGCGCGGACGGGCGCACCTTCGCGCTGGTCAAGGCCGGCCTGGCGGGTGCCTTCACCTACAACCGGCTCAAGGCGGCGGTGAACAACGCCAAGGGCGACCCGCTGCTGTCGAAGGCGGTGGCGCCGCTGAGCGCGGGCATCGAGTCGCTGAAGGAGCTCGGCACGAAGCTGCGCAAGGGCGAGGCGACCGACGGCGACATCGGCTCCTTCGACAGCATCATCAACCAGGTGAAGGAGGCGGGGAAGAGCGCGGGCGCCGAGGTCGTCGACAAGGTCCCCAGCACCTCCCAGCTCACCGGCGGCTGAGCTCCGCCTACGGGCGTCGACAACGCTTTCCGGGCGGCTACCCGGTCGTCGGCAGCCCCTCCCTCTTCTTCTTGGCCTCCTCTTCGATCGCCTGTAGCTCCTTGATCGTCTTGAGGATCGCCTCTTTCTTCGCAGGGCCCAGCGGACCGCTCTCGTCGAGCGCGGCGATGCTGTGCGGGTGCATTGGGTGCATTGGGTGCATTGTGTGCAGCGGGTGGGAGGGGTGCCGGAAGGCGTCGTCCGTCGCGAGGGTGCCTCCGTCGCCGCGTCTCTCGGCGAAGAAGTGCGCGATCGCGTCGCGGAGCATCGCCTGGTCCTGCTCCCCGAAGGGGCCCGCCCACGTGCGGTCGGTGACCTTCTGGTCGTCCGCCCTCTCCTGGCTGAGGAAGGCCCGCCCGTACCTCGGACCGAAGACCGTTTCCAGTTTCCCGCCACGCTCCCAGCCCTTGGCCGGGTACTTCGTCGGGTCCGTCTCGTCGTCCACCGTCTGGCCGGGCTGGGGCCTGGCCTGGTCCGGGGAGATGTCGATCGACAGGGTCTTGATCCCGGCGAAGGCGAACTGGTCGGTGACGCCGCTGCGCATCCCGACCGCGCCGACGATGGTGAACTTCTCGTTCAGGTAGTGCAGCAGTGCCAGCTCGGAGCGCCGGCCCGTCATCCCGGGCCACGTCCAGTACTTGTGCAGGTTCGGCCCGTCGCCGGGGATCGGTCCAGGAATGTCGCCGATGAGGACGGGCTGCGCGCCCTTGAGATCGGGGTGCTCGCTGATCATGGCCCGAAGCTGGGCCAGGCCCTCCCGCCCGGTGTCGAGAGCGGGGGCGTTCCCCTCCCCGGAGTGGCCGCTGTCCCGGTAGTTGACGATGACGTACCGGACGCCTTCCTGGAATTTGCTCAGCGGGTGCTCGGGGTCCGCGTGGGCGGCGTCGAAACGCCGCTTGGTGTCCTCATCCGGAGCGGCATACTTGTGGTAGAAGTCCTGCACCTCCGCCGCGTTGCCCCCTTCGCCGACCCAGGCGCGCTTCTTCTCCATGCCTTCCTTGAAGTAGTCGGTGGATTTACTGTCGCCGCTGTGTCCGAGCTTCAGCTTCCTCGGGATCTCCTTGGTGTAGAAGACCCTGCCGGGCATGTCCTCGTGGAGCTGGTACATCTGCCCGGCCTTGCGTTCGACGGAGCGTTTCTCCGCGGGGCGTCTGGCCTGGGCCGCAGTGATCTCCGTGTCGATTTCTTCCTTCGTCTCCGCCTTGCGTTCGGCCCTTTTGACGGCCTCGGGTGATGGTTCCTTGGCCTCCTTGAGCCGACCTTTCTTTTCCCCTTCGTGCCCCTTCGTTTCTCGCTCAGTGGAATCAGCTGCGGGATTATATTCGGGAGGGGGGAAGGGGGCGTCGACTTTGTTTTTGATTCTAGCTTCCGCATTCCTCCTGTTTTTCACGGTATCCGTGATCCGCTTTCCGTCGGCCTCTGGGTCGAAGTCGTCCAGCAGGCCGTACATGAGGAGCTTGAGATCCGGGTTGACGATCAGGGCGGCCCGGAGGTGGTACATGTCGCCGGAGTGCTTCGCGTCGACGACGAGTGTGTTCGCCTTGGTCAGCCCATGGGTGCTCACGTCCGCCGTGTTCCGGATCTCGGTGCCGAACGTCCAGGCGGTCGGGGCCCCCGTCACCTGCGCGGGCGCTGTGGAGGAGGAAGACGTCGTCTCCGCCGGATCCGTCAGCACCCGCTGTACGGGGGCGGGCGCGGCCTCGGGGTTCTGTGTGCGGCCGCAGCCGGCGCCGTGCTGGTGTCGGGACTCCTCGACCAGTCGGGAGACGGCGGCGTTGCCGAGCGTGCGCTGGAGGGCGAACAGCGTCTCCGGGGACAGGTCACCGCCGGCGCCGGCGGTGGGGGTGACCCGGCCGCCGCGCGGCCGGTCTCGACGGGGGCCCGCCTCCGCCCTTGTCGCCGGCGACGGCTTCGGCGCGTCCTTGGCGTGCATGAGAGTCCTTCCGGGGGGCGTGGCACGGGTACGTTCCTCGCTGTCTGGCCGCCGGGGCCGACGGGGGTACGGCGTCCGCCAGGGCGCCGCGTCCGCGACGCCACCCCGCCCGGGGGCTTCCGCCGCCGGGGGTGTGACGGGTGCCCGCGTGCCTCGTTCCGAGGCGATCGGCTAGCCGTTCAGCTCCGCCAGTACCCGCAGCGTCTCCGGGTCCGGGGCCGTGACCAGGAGGTCGGTGACCGGGCCCGCGCGCCAGGCGGCGAGTCGTTCGGCGATGCGCTCGCGCGGGCCGACCAGGGAGATCTCGTCGGCGAAGGCGTCCGGCACGGCGAGCACGGCCTCCTCGCGCCGCCCGGCGGCGAACAGCTTCTGGATGTGCCGGGCCTCGTCCTCGTAGCCCATGCGCCCCATGAGGTCGGCGTGGAAGTTGCGGGCGGTGTGGCCCATGCCGCCGATGTAGAAGCCGAGCATCGCCTTCACGGGCAGCAGTCCGGCGGCGACGTCGTCGCAGACCTGGGCGCGGACCATGGGGGCGACCAGGAAGCTCTCGGGGAGCGGGGGCAGGGCGTAGACCTCGGCCCAGCGGCCGGGGGACCAGTAGAGCGGCAGCCAGCCGTCCGCGATCTCGACGGTCTGCGCGATGTTCTTGGGTCCCTCGGCGCCGAGCAGTACCGGCAGGTCGGCCCGCAGCGGGTGGGTGATCGGCTTGAGCGGCTTGCCGAGCCCGGTGCCGTCGGCGCCGGCGTACGGGTGGGAGTGGTAGCGCCCGTCGAGCGTCACGGGCCCCTCGCGCCGCAGCACCTGCCGGATCACGTCCACGTACTCGCGGGTCGCGGTGAGCGGCGAGCGCGGGAAGGGGCGCCCGTACCAGCCCTCCACGACCTGCGGGCCGGACAGGCCGAGCCCGAGCGTCATCCGGCCGCCGGAGAGGTGGTCGAGGGTGAGGGCGTGCATGGCGGTGGCGGTCGGGGTGCGGGCGGCCATCTGGGCGACGGCGGTGCCGAGCCGGATGCGGCTGGTGTGGGCGGCGATCCAGGTGAGCGCGGTGAAGGCGTCGGAGCCCCACGCCTCGGCGGTCCACACCGAGTGGTAGCCGAGCCGCTCGGCCTCGCGGGCCAGGTCGAGGTGGGCGGCGGAGGGGCCGCGGCCCCAGTAGCCGAGGGCGAGTCCAAGGCGCATGTCGGGCAACCTTTCTGACGCCGTGTCAGATGTGTGGATGGCGCCTGGACTGTACGACAACGGCCCCCCGCCCGGAAGGGCGGAGGGCCGGTGGGGACCGGTCCCCACGGGTGGGGGCCGGTCCGGAGTCGGGCGGGGTCAGCCGCGCTGGATGCCCGTGGTGTCCTGGAGGACGCCTCGGCGCCCGTCCTGGGTCTGCGCGACCAGGGCCGGACCGCGCTGGTCCACCGCGAGGTACCAGGTGCCCGGCGCCAGCTCGGCGATGGGCGCCTGGGAGCCGTCCTCCGCGTACAGCGGGCGGGCCACCGGGACGGCGAACCAGAACGGGGCGAAGTCCGAGGGCGCCGGAGCGGCGGCCTGCTGCGGCTGGGGCTGCGCCGCCTGCGGGGCCTGGTGCTGCTGGGCCCCCGGCTGCCCGCCGAAGGGCTGGCCGCCGTGCGAGGGGTCGGGCTGGGCGCCGTACGGCTGCTGCGGGGCGCCCGGGTAGCCGTAGCCGCCGGGGACGCCCGGCTGGCCGGGCTGCATCCCGTACGGCTGCGGGGCCTGCGGCCGGGGGGCGCCGACCAGCGGGGCCTTGAGGGCCGGGACGAGCGGGGCGGCGACGGCCGCGCCGGCCAGCACGAGGGCGGCGATCAGGCCGAGGATGAGGCCCGCGCCGGCGTTGTCCGACTCGAACATCCACATCAGCAGGGTCCAGGCCGAGGCGATGGCGAAGGCCGGGCCGACCTGGCCGAGCTCCAGGCCGGCCACCTTGCGCGGCTGCGGCAGCGCGCGCGACAGCACGGAGAGCGCGGCGCCCGCGATGCCGAGGAAGTAGGCGCCCCAGCCGAGCGGCGAGGCGTCCCACGAGTTCGGCAGGTCGACCTTGTCGCAGATCGCCGGGCCGGCGTCACAGCCGGAGATGCTGAGGAACGAGGCGATCAACAGCACCACCGCTGCACCGATCAGCACGCCATCGCCTCGGGTGAGGGAGCGGATATTCACGTAAGAGTCCTTCGTCGGGTCGTCTCGTCGGGGTGGCGCGGATCACGGGGGCGACCCCCACGTACGGAGCATCGTACGGAGCACGGAGCATCGTACGGAGTGCGGAGTACGGAGCGAATCTATCGTCCGCGCCCCCCGGGCGCCGGGCTACCCCTTGAGGTAGGCCCCGATGCCGTCGGCGATCCCCTGGGCGGCCTTCTGCCGCCACCCGGCGTCGACGAACAGCTTGGCGTCCTTCGGATCACGCATGTTGCCGCATTCGATGAACACCTTGGGGACGGTCGAGAGATTGAGCCCCCCGAGATCCTCGCGCACGTCCAACCCGGTACCGGAGCCGATGTAGTTGGCGGGCGCGCTGCCGGTCGCCCGGCCGAAGGCCGTGACCAGCTTCTCGCCCAGCGCCCGCGAAGGCCCCACGATCTTCGTGGTGTCGGCGCCGCCGCCCTTCACGAGCGCGGGCAGGATCACGTGGAAGCCGCGGTTCCCGGACGCCGAGCCGTCCCCGTGCACGGACACCACGGCGTCGGCCTTCGCGGCGTTCCCGATCCGGGCCCGCTCGTCGATGCACGGCCCGTAGGGGCGGTCCGCGTCGTGCACCAGGACCACCTTCGCGCCCCGCGCCGTGAGCAGGTCGCGCAGCCGGTGGGAGACGTCGAGGGTGAACGCCGCCTCGGTGTAACCGGCGTTGGTGGAGGTGCCCGTGGTGTCGCATTCCTTGCGGTTGGTGCCGATATTCACCTTCTTGTTGATCTCGGTGGTGTGCCGGAAGTTGCCGGGGTTGTGGCCCGGGTCGATCACGATCGTCCTCCCGGCCAGCGGCAGCTTCCGCCCCGGTCCGGCCGGGATCGCGCCGGACTCCCGGGCGGCGGTCCGCGTCTGCGCGTCGGCGCCCGCCGAGGCCCCGGCCGAGGCGTCCGCCGGGGCGCCGGCCTGCGCTTCCGGGGGACGGGACGGTCCCTGCGCGGCCGTCCCGGCGGGGCCCCCGCAGCCCGCGAGGGCGGCGACGGCGGCCAGGGCCAGGGGGAGGGCCAGGGGCAGGGCGCGGAGGTTCCGGTGGTCGTTCGGCACCCCGCGACTGTAGGCCCTCCGGCCCCGGATTGCCCGTATCGGTGGACGTGTGTGGGCGGAGGGTGAAGGGTATGTGGGGGGCACCGCAGCAACGACCACAGAGGGGGAACACCTGTGGCGGGGGACGCACACGACGCGCACGACGCACACGACCACCAGGGCAACGCCGCCGGGGACCGGGGACGACAGCCGTCTCCCTGGGAATGGACCGGACCGGGGGCCCAGCAGCCGCCCGGCCCGCCGGAGCGGCCGAATCCCTACGCGGACTCCGGCTTACCGCCGCAGCCGCGGCCGGGGCCGTACGGGCAGCCGCCCGCGCCCCCGGACCAGCCGCCGGTGATGCCGGCCACGCCACCGCCGCCGCCCGGCCCGCCGCCGGGCCCGCCGAATCCGGCGCAGGCCGCCGCCGTCGCCCTCCTCAACCTCACCGGTCTCGGCCTCGGCTACGTCCTGCTCCGGCACTGGGCGTCCGCGGCCGTCTGCTGGGCCGTCACGATCGCCCTGCTCGTCGTGGCGCTGCCCGCCGATCCGGACGGCGTCCCGCTCGGCGTCGTCGTCGGGTACGCGGTCCTCCTGCTGGCCTTCGCCGCCGACGGCTACCGGCGCGGCCTGCGCGCCGCCCCCGCCGCCCTGGAGGCCCCGGGCCGCCGGAAGCTGGTGCTGCCCGTCGCCCTCGCGCTCGCCTTGGCCGTCCCCGGCGGCGGCACCCTCGCCTACGCCGCCGCCCGCGACGAGGCGGTCGAGCAGCAGCTCCTGGACACGCTGGCCGCCGCCGACGGGCTGGTGAAGCGGTCCGAGGGCCAGTCCTTCACCAGCTCCGAGGTGACCTACGCCTCGGTCCTGGCGACCTACCGGGACATCGCGAAGGAGCACCCCGACTCGCGCGCGGCGAAGCGGGTCCCCGACCGGCTCGTCGCCTACTACGCCTCGGTCTCCGCTCCGTACGCGAAGAAGGACTACTGCGCGGCCGTCCCGGGCCTCAAGCACCTGCGGGCGCTGCCCGACAAGATCGACCGGGGCCTCCTCGGGAATCTGGTCGGCAAGGCCGACGAGCCGCTGGCCGAGTCCCTCTTCCAGTGCGGCACCACCACGATGGGCGCGGCCGGTGCGGAGACCAGCGCGGCCGACCAGCTCAACCTGCTCACCAAGACCTTCCCGCAGTCGCCGTTCACGCAGAAGATCGAGCCGGCCCTCCGCGAGGGCCTGCGCACCCGCGAGAAGGCACTGGGCATCGCGCCCTGCGACGGGCTCGCCGAGCTCGGCCGCTTCCGGACCGGCGTCGACGCGCTGCCGGCCGAGACCTACGCGGCGCTCGTCGCCGACACCAAGCGGGTCATCCAGCGCGGCGACTTCGGCTGTGGGCTCGACCGCTTCAAGAAGAAGGAGTTCAGCGAGGCGTCCACGGCGATGACCGACTACGCCAAGACCTATCCGGACAGCCCGCAGGCGGCCCAGGCGCGCAGCATCGCCATCGCCGCCGAGATCGCGGAGGAGACCCCGGCGGCGGGCGACAAGGTGCCCAGCGGCGCCACCGTCGACGGCTCCGGCCAGGTCATGGTCATCAGCAACGACGGCCCCGGCGAGGTCGAACTCCTCTACACCGGACCGGTCACCGGCCGCCTCACCATCCCGTCCTGCGGCAGCTGCAAGAGCTACCCGACGCTGCTGCTGCCGGTCGGCGAGAAGGTCAAGCCGTGTTCCGGCCCCTCCTCCAAATACCCCAAGCGGACCCTGATGCTTCCCCCGGGCAGCTACAGGATGCTCCAGAAGCGCGCGGGCACCGGCACGTCGGCGGGCATGAAGAAGCCCAGCGACGCGAAGATCGAGTCGGGCTACAGCTACACCAACTGCCTGTACGTGACGTCGGGGTTCTGAGCCGGCCCGCCTCGGGGCACCCGGCTCAGCGCGGGGCGTCCGACCCGGAGTACGTCCGGGCCGGGCGCCCCGTCCGCGTTCCCGGCGGGACCGCGTTATATTCGGACGGGAATCCATGCTATTCGCCCGGTATGCGCCGGAAGGAGAGTCGATGTCCGAGGTGTCCGACGCGTCCGACGTGTCCGAGGTCTACGTCGAGAGCGAGTTCGCCCCCCTGCGGACGGTGGTGCTGGCCCGGAGCGAAGTGGGCATCCCCGCGTCCGCCGCCACCTCGCACGACATGCGGTTCCTGCCCGAGGAATCCCCGGCGAGGAGCGCGGGCGGCGGCGGCGACCTACGGGACACCGACCCCGCCCGGCAGGCCCGCTGGGAGAAGGAGCGGGCGGAGTTCCGCACGGTGCTCGAACGGCACGGCGTACGGGTGCACAGCCCCCGGCTCCTCACCCCGGCGGAGAAGGAGGCCGCGGGATCCGACGGATACGCGAACTTCTTCGCCCGGGACCCCTTCTTCACGGTCGGCCACCACGTCGTGGAGGCGTCCATGCGCTTCCTGCACCGCCGCCGCGAGGTGCTGCCGGTGCGCGAGGTGATCCGCGAGCAGGTGTATCCCGCCGACTGCGCCTACGTCGCCGTCCCGATGCCCGAGGTCGCCGCCCCGGACGACCCGACCCTCGGCCCCGGGCCCTTCCTCGAAGGCGGCGACGTCCTGGTCCTGGGCCGGCGGGTCTTCGTCGGCACCTCGGGGCTCGCCTCCAACCCGCCGGGCATCCGCTGGCTGGCCAAGCTCCTGGAGCCGCACGGCTACACGGTGGAGACCGTCCGGCTGCACGAGCGGATGCTGCACCTCGACTGCGCGCTGGGGCTGGTGCGGGAGGGCCTGCTGGTCGTCTGCGAGGAGGCGCTGCCGGACGGCCTCCCCGAGTCGCTGAGGGACTGGGACCGGGTCACGGTCGACCTGGAGCAGGCCACCCTGCTGGCCACCAACGGACTCCCGCTCAGCCCCGACGTCTATGTGACCGACCCCGTCTTCGCCTCCGTGGGGAAGCGGCTGGAGGACTTCGGCGTCCACGTCGAGTACGTGGACTTCAGCGTCACCCGGTCCCTCGGGGGCTCGTTCCGGTGCAGCACGCAGCCCCTGCTCAGGAGGTACTGACGCGCCGGCGCAGCACGCGCAGCGAGTCGGTGACCGCGACCTCCTCGAAGTCGCCCGACCCGATCGCCCGCAGATAGATCCGGTACGGGGCCTGGCCGCCGTCCTCCGGGTTCGGGAACACGTCGTGGATGACCAGCGTCCCGCCCGGCGCCACCTTCGGCGCCCAGCCCTCGTAGTCGGCCGTCGCGTGCTCGTCGGTGTGCCCGCCGTCCACGAACACGAAGCCGAGCTGCCCCGCCCACACCTTCGCGACCTGCGGCGACCGCCCCACGACCGCGATCACGTGGTCTTCCAGCCCCGCCTTGCGCAGGGTGCGCCGGAAGGTCGGCAGCGTGTCCATCACGCCGACCTCCGGGTCCACCACGCTCGCGTCGTGGTACTCCCAGCCCGGCTGCTGCTCCTCGCTGCCCCGGTGGTGGTCCACCGTCACCGCGACCGTCCCCGCCGCCCGCGCGACGTCCGCCAGCAGGATCGTCGAACGCCCGCAGTACGTGCCGACCTCCAGCAGCGGCAGCCCCAGCTCCGCCGCCCCGGCCGCCGCCGCGTACAGCGCGAGCCCCTCCTTGACGGGCATGAAGCCCTTCGCCGCCTCGAAGGCGGCGAGGATCTCGGGGGTGGGCTCGGTGGCGACCATGGTCGGCTCCTCCTACTGGCGGGTACGCGCTTACGGGCGCCCATGCTGCCCTACCCGTCGCACTCGAACCACACCGTCTTCCCCTCGGGCCCCGGCACCACCCCCCACCGGTCCGTCACGGCCTCCACGAGCGCCAGCCCCCGCCCGCCCTCCTCCAGCGGCCCCGCCGCCCGCGCGGCCAGCGGCCCCGCCACGCCGTCCGCCACCTCCACCCGCAGCCCGTGCGACTCGCGCAGGATCAGCACGGTGCAGCGGCGGTCCGGCACGTGCCGCACGACGTTCGCGATGAGCTCGGTGAGCGCGAGCCCGCCGGAATCGGACAGCTTGTCGAGCCCCCAACGCGCGAGGAACATGCGCAGGATGTGGCGGATGTGACCGGCGGAGTGCTCACCGACGGTGAAGCCCATCCGGTAGCTGGCGGTAAGTTCCGCTGGATAGAGGTCTGTTCCGTGATTCATGCCACCAGAGTGGAGTCGCTTCCCTACGCTCGGCTACGGAGTGGAGTCAACGTGTAGAAGCGTCCATTTGAGGGGGTGACCTCGCCGTGGCCAACACCCGTAGTCTCGACCCCAGCGCCTCGCCGCTGGACTACTACGGCTCGGAGTTACGTCGGCTGAGGGAGGAGGCGAAGCTCAGCCAGGACCAGTTGGGCGACATCCTCTTCTGCACGGGTTCGCTGATCGGGCAGATAGAGACGGCGAAGAAGCTGCCGACCCGGCAGTTCTCCGAGCGCCTGGACGCCGCGCTGATGACGGGCGGCCTGTTCAGCCGCCTGATCGGCCTGGTCCTCAAGAGCCAGCTCCCGAACTGGTTCCAGCCGTACGCGGAGATGGAAGCGAAGGCGACGTACATCTCGACGTACCAGTCCCAACTGGTCTACGGGTTGCTTCAGACGTCGGCGTATGCGCGGGCGGTCCTGAGCGTCGAGATGCCCGAGCGGGTCGAGGAGCAGGTCGCCGCCCGAATGGAGCGCCAGCGCATCCTGGAGCGGGAGAATCCGCCCGTGGTCTGTGTCGTCCTGGACGAGGCGGTCCTGTACCGGGAGATCGGCGGAGCCGAGGTGATGCGGGAGCAGCTCACGCACCTACTGAGCTTTCGCAACCACCAGTGGATCCAGGTGCAGGTGCTGCCGTTCGGGGTGGGGCAGCATGCGGCGATGACTGGTTCGTTCAGCCTGTTGCGCTTCGATGATGACCCGGACATCTTCTACGCGGAGAGCTACGACTCCGGGCATATGACCGCCAATCCGCAAGTGATCAGGGAACGTTCCGTCGGATACGCTCGGCTGCAAGCCGCTGCCCTCTCCCGGGAGGACACGGCGGCGCTGATCGCACGCGTGATGGAGGAACGGTATGGGCACCAACCAGGACCTGCGGTGGCGTAAGTCCTCGTACAGCGGCTCCGACGGCGGCGACTGCGTCGAATGCTCCCCGCTCGGTGTCGCGGCCTGGAGCAAGTCGTCGTACAGCAGCTCCAACGGCGGCGAGTGCATCGAGGTCGCCGACCTCACCGCGCACGTCGCCGTGCGGGACTCCAAGCGGCCCGCCGGGCCCGTGTTCCTGGCCGCCCCGGCGGCCTTCGCGGCCTTCGTGACGGCCGCCGCCGAAGGCCGTCTCGGGCGCTGATCGCCGATGGAGCTCTTAGGGCCGGTCGCCCTCGTCCTGATCCTGGTGCTCTGGGCGGGGATCGCCGCCACCCCCTGGCTGCGGCGGCGGCGCGGGCGCGGGCTGACCGCGCCCGCGCCGGCGAGGCTCGCGACGTGGGTCGCCGTGCTCGCGGGGATCGCGGGCGCGGCGGTGCACGCGTACGGGCTGTCGTACCAGCCGTATCTCTTCCCCGAGGACGCCTGCTGGTTCAACGCGGGCATCAAGGTGTCGCCGGACTCGTCCAGCGTGCTGCCGGTGAGTCTGGTGTGCGCGGGGCGGGAGGTCGTGCCGGGGTGGCTGAACCCGACGCTGCTGCTGCTCGCGGTGACCGTGGTGGCGGCGACGGCGGTGGCGGTGGGGCTACGCGTCCGCGCCCGCAAGGACCGCGCGTAGCCGCAGGATGACGGCCTTCCACTGGTCGCCGTCGGACTCCTCCCAGAGCTCCTTGAGCTCGGACTCCGGGCCGAGGACGCGGTCGAGGGCGGCGACGGCGGTGGGCCGGAGGTCGGCCGGGAGGGGCGGCAGGGGCTCCTTCGGGCCGTACGAGACGGTGACGGGCTCGCCGCCGGGGCACTGCGCGGCGATGAGCGCGGCGGAGGCGATGGCCTCGACGGCGATGTCCGAGTCGAGGAAGTCGTCGTCGCCGGTCTCGGTGACCTCGCGGAGGGCGACGAGGAGGACGGCCGCCTTGGCGTCGGGGCCCTCGGCCTTGTCGATGCGGTACGAGAAGTCGGCGGCCGTGTCGTTGTCGAAGGGGCCGATGTCCCAAGTGCCCATGGTGTGCTCGCTCATTCACTCGACGCCGGCGGTCCCGGCTGCTGTTCCACACCCTGGCACCCGCCACTGACAATCAGGGGTGCCGTCCTCGGCGTCGTGCGTCAGAGCGCTGTGACGTGGCCGATGGCATCTACCGCGACGGTCCTTCCGGTCGCCGCTGGGCGGCCGCGATGAGCCGGGCGGCCAGATCTTCGAGCGCCTGTCGTAGTTCGTCGGGCTGGTGGATGGTGAAGGGCCATTCCAGGGAGGCGAGCATGTGGGCCATGCCGTCCAGCTGCTCTGCCCGTGTGCGCATGAGAACGCCGGTGGGCTGGGCGGCGAGGGTCACCGCTGAGTGAGGCAGCCGGCGGGCGATCTCATCGAGGGGGCCGTGGATCGTCACCTCGATGTGCCAGCGGTAGGACCCCTGAGCGAGCGTCGAGGTCAGGTGGACGACGGGGTCGAAGCCGTCGGGTGCGGTGAAGCTGTCGGCTCGGGCAGTGACGGAGCTGATGCGGTCGATGCGGAAGGTGCGCAGGCTGTCGCGGAGGTGGTCGTGGCCGACGACGTACCAGCGGCCGGTGTGGAAGACCACGCCGTAGGGGTCGATGTCGCGTTCGGTGTGTGCCTGGCGCCAGGACTGGTGGCTGATGCCGACGGTCGTGCGGGCGCGGGACGCCTGGGCGAGTGCCAGCAGGACGCCGGTGCCGGGCGCCTGACCGGTCACGGCGTCGGCGGTGAAGGACAGGGTCTCCCGCATGGCCGCGAGCGGTTCGCGCAGGGCGTGCGGGAGCACCCGCTCGATCTTGGCCAAGGCGCCGGCACTGGCCGGCGCGGCAGTGCCCATGCCCAGACGCTCTGCCGCGCGCAGGCCGAGCACGACGGCGAGGGCCTCTTCGTTGGTGAGGACCAGAGGTGGCATCCGGTAGCCGCGAGCCAGTCGGTAGCCGCCGTGGCGGCCACGTTCGGCTTCCACGGGGATGCCCAGTTCCCGCAGGTGGGCGGTGTACCGGCGCACGGTTCGGACGTCGGTGTCCAGGCGGTCTGCCAGCTCCGCCCCGGTGAGTCGGGCGTTCGACTGGAGGAGTTCCAGCAGGGTCAGCACACGGGTGAGGGGATGCGACACGGATCACTCGACATTTCAGGGCGGATTCTGTCCTGTATCGACTTTACGCTCCCCGCGGCACCTACTTCTGGGAGATCACATGGCCACCTTCGTACTCGTACCCGGCGCCTGGCTCGGGGCGTGGGCCTGGGAAGACACCGCCCGCGCGCTGCGGGAGCGCGGTCACACGACGCTCCCGCTGACGCTTACCGGCCTGGCCGAGCACGCGGACCAGGGCGGACCGGAGACGGGCCTGGACGCGCACATCGCGGACATCACGGGACTCGTCGAGCTGAACGATCTGCGCGAGGTCACGCTGGTCGCCCACAGCTACGCGGCTGCTCCGGTGACCGGGGCGGCGGGACGTCTCGGTGACCGGCTGGAGCGTGTGGTCTATGTGGACAGCGCCCCGTTCGCCGCGGGCATGTGCATGCTTGACCTCATGCCACCGCAGGCGGCGGACCAGCTCCGCCGGCAGGTCGACGCGTCTGGCGACGGGTGGCGGCTGCCGATGCCGCCGTTCGAGGTCCTGGGCTTGTCCGGCAGCCTCGACGGACTCGACGAGGGCCGGCGGGACACTCTGCGCTCGCGTGCCACCCCTCAGCCGTTCGGCACCTACACCCAGCGCCTCGCCGGCCCGACCGAGCCCGGTCCCGGTGTCGACCGTGTCCTGGTCACCTGCCATGACTTCACGGGGCTGCTGGATGCCGGGGTGCCGATGCTGGACTACCTGAACCAGCCGCCGTGGCGGCGCTTCGACCTGCCCACCGGGCACTGGCCGATGCTGTCCGCCCCCGCCGAACTCGCCGACATCCTCGACCAGGCCGTCTCTGACCGCGTCGGCCAGGAGGCGCAGCCCGTCACGTGACGGGCAAGCACAGGTGCACGCGTTGCCCCCAAGGGTTCCGCGATCCGCCCGCGATCCGCCGCGTTTCTGACCTTCCGTCAGATTGAAACGTGTTCTAGTCTGCCGTGCCATGGGCATCGCCATCACGCACGAACAGCGGGAGCTCGCCCGATCCGTCCGGGGCTGGCTCACCCGCGCCGTACCGCCCGAGGACGTCCGCAAGCACCTCGACGCGCCCGGCGGCGCGACGGGCCGGCCCGGCTACTGGGACGGGGCCGCCGCGCAGGGGCTCCTCGGCATCCATCTGCCCGAGGAGTGCGAGGGCGGCGGCGGGGACCTCGTGGACCTCGCCGTGGTCCTGGAGGAGGCCGGCCGGGCGCTGCTGCCCGGCCCGTACCTCCCCACCGTCCTCGCCGCCGAGGTCCTGCACCGGGCCGGACGCGCCGAGGACGCCGGGGCGCTCGCGACGGGGGAGCGGGCCGGGGCCGTCGCGCTCGGACCCGGCGGCCTGACCGCCGCGCCCGCGCTCGCCGCCGACGGCTACGTCCTCGACGGCACCGCCCCGCCGGTCCTCGGCGGCGCGCAGGCCGACCTGCTGCTGCTGGCCGCGCGGGCCCCGCACGGGACCGTGTGGCTCGCGGTGGACGCCGGCACCCTCGCCGTACGGGCGCACGAGAGCGCCGACCCGACCCGGCCGACCGCCGAGGTCGCCGCCGACGGCGTCTTCGTGCCCGCGGACCGGGTCGTCGCGGTCGGGGACCCGGCGCTCGTCGCCGACCTCGCGGGCGTCCTCTTCGCCGCCGACGCCTGCGGCACCGCCGCCCGCGCCCTCGACATCGCCGCCGAACACGCCCGCACCCGCGTGCAGTTCGGCCGGCCCATCGGGCAGTTCCAGGGTGTCAAGCACCTCTGCGCCGACATGCTGGTCCGGCTGGAGCAGGCCCGCGCGCTCACCTGGGACGCCGCGCGGGCCGCCCGCGAGGACACCGTGGACGCGCGCTCGCTCACCGCCTCGCTCGCGGCGGGCGCCGCGCTCGACACCGCGTACGGGCTCGCCAAGGACTGCGTCCAGATCCTCGGCGGCATCGGCTTCACCTGGGAACACGACGCCCACCTCCACCTGCGCCGCGCGCTCGTCGCCCGGCAGCTCCTGGGCGGCGGCGACGGGCACCGGATCGCCGCCGTCCGCCGCGCCGCCGCCGGGACCCGGCGCGAACTGCGCGTCGAACTCCCGCCGGAGGCAGAGGCGTTCCGCGCCGAGGCCCGCGCGGCGCTCGCGCCCGCCGCCGGACTCGACCCGCGCGCCGCCCGCCGCGCCCTCGCCGGCACCGGCTACGCGGCGCCGCACCTCCCCGCCCCGTACGGGCTCGGCGCCGGGCCCGTACGCCAGCTCGCCGTCCAGCGCGAGATGGACGCGGCCGGGGTGCGGCTCAGCCCGCTGTCCATCGCCACCTGGGTGGTCCCCTCGCTCCTCGCGTACGGCACGCCCGAGCAGCAGGCCCGGCACCTCGGGCCCACGCTGCGCGGCGAACAGCAGTGGTGCCAGCTCTTCTCCGAACCCGAGGCGGGCTCCGACCTCGCCTCCCTCCGCACCCGCGCGGAACGCACCGAGGACGGGACGGGCTGGCGGATCACCGGCCAGAAGGTGTGGACGAGCGCCGCCCAGTGGGCCGACTACGGCATCCTCCTCGCCCGCACCGACCCCGACGCCCCCAAGCACAAGGGGCTCGGCTACTTCATCGTCGACATGAAGAACACCCCCGGCATCGACATCCGGCCGCTCAAGGAGATCACCGGGGAATCGCTCTTCAACGAGGTGTGGTTCGACGGCGCCGTGCTCCCCGCCGACGCCGTCGTCGGCGAGCCCGGCGACGGCTGGCGGGTCGCCCGCAACACCCTCGGCAACGAGCGCGTCCACATGGCCGACCAGGTCGCCTTCGACACCGGCCTCGAAGCGCTCATCGAGCGCGCGGGCGACGAGGACGGAGCCGTACGCGCCCGGATCGGCGCCCTCGTCGCCGAGGCGCACGCGCTCGCCTGCATCGGACTGCGCACCACCCTGCTCCAGGTCTCCGGCCTCGAACCGGGGCCCGGCGCCAGCGTCCGCAAGCTCGTCCAGACCGTCCACCAGCAGAAACTCGCGGAACTCACCCTCGAACTCCTCGGCCCCGAAGGCGCGCTGCGCGAGGGCCCGGGGGAGCGGGCGGTGCACGGGCTGCTGATGTCGCGCTGCCTGACGATCGCGGGCGGCACCACCCAGGTACAGCTGAACGTCGTCGCCGAGCGGCTGCTCGGCCTGCCGAGGGACTGACCGGGCGACCGGGCAGCCGAGCAACCGAGCGAACGAGCGACCGAGCGACCGAGGACGAGGGAGGGACTTCGATGAATGCGACGCGTAGGACGAATTCCACGAAGGCGTACATCGTCGGTGTGGGGATGACGAAGTTCGAGAAGCCGGAGACCCGGGACTGGCAGTACTGGGACATGGCGAAGGAGGCGGGGACGGCCGCGCTCGCCGACGCGGGCATCCCGTACGGGCTGGTCGAGCAGGTGCCCGTCGGCTACTGCTTCCAGGCCTCCACGGCCGGCCAGCGGGCCGTCTACGAACTGGGCCTGACCGGCGTCCCCGTCTACAACGTCAACAACAACTGCGCCACCGGCTCCTCCGCCCTGATGCTGGCGCGGCAGCTCGTGGAGGGCGGCGTCGCGGACTGCGTGCTGGCGCTGGGCTTCGAGAAGATGGCGCGCGGCGCGCTCGGCGGCGGCTCGGACGGCGGCGACTTCAAGACCTCGCCGGTCGCCCGCCACTACGGGATCATGGCCGCCGGGCACGGCTTCGAGATGTCCCCGCCCACCGCCCAGATCTTCGGCAACGCGGCCCGCGAGCACATGGACCGGTACGGCACCACCGAAGCGCAGCTCGCGGCGGTCGCCGCCAAGAACCACCGGCACTCGTCGCAGAACCCCAACGCGCAGTTCCAGGACGTGTACACGGTCGAGGAGATCCTGGCTGCCAAGACCATCCACCGCCCGCTGACCAAGCTCCAGTGCTCGCCGACCTCGGACGGCGCGGCGGCGGCGGTCGTCGTCTCCGAGCGCTTCGTCGCCGAGCACGGGCTGCGGGACCGGGCGGTGGAGATCGCCGCGCAGGCCATGACCACCGACACCGAGGAGTCCTTCGCCTCCGGGAGCTGCATCGACGTGGTCGGCCGCCCGATGTCGCGGGCGGCGGCGCGCGAGGTCTACGAGCTGTCGGGGCTCGGCATCGAGGACGTGGACGTGATCGAGCTCCACGACTGCTTCTCCATCAACGAGCTGCTGACCTACGAGGCGCTCGGCATGTGCGAGGAGGGCGCCTCGGGCAAACTCGTCGAGTCGGGCGCGACGACGTACGGCGGGCGGTGGGTGGTCAACCCGTCCGGCGGCCTGATCTCCAAGGGCCACCCCCTGGGCGCGACGGGCCTCGCCCAGGCCGCCGAGCTGGTCTGGCAACTGCGCGGCGAGGCGGGCGGCCGACAGGTGCCGGGGGCGGACGTGGGGCTCGCGCACAACATCGGGCTGGGCGGGGCGGCGGTGGTGACGCTGCTGCGGCGGGGGTAAGGGGGGGCGCACAGGCGGGGCGGACAGGCGGGGGCTCCGGCCGGTGTACGTCTCGGAAAACGTCCCGGCGTTAGTCTCAGCATTCGTCTCGGCATACGTGGCGATGTAAGGGGCGATGTACGGGGCGGGGCCGGTCTGCGACCATGACCGTCATGCCGCGAACCGACACGAGTAACGCCACGCCCTCCTCCATATCGGACCCCGGTCCGGACGCCCGCCTCTGGCTGGTGGTCCTGCTCGCCTGCGCCGGTCAGTTCCTGGTGGTGCTGGACGTGTCGGTGGTGAACGTCGCGCTGCCGTCGATGCGGACCGACCTGGGCCTGACGGCCGCGGGCCTGCAATGGGTGATCAACGCGTACGCGATCGCCTTCGCGGGCTTCATGCTGCTGGGCGGCCGGGCGGCGGACCTGTTCGGCCGCAAGCGGATGTTCGTGGCGGGCCTCGCGCTCTTCACGCTGGCGTCGGTGGCGGGCGGGCTGGCCCAGGAGGGCTGGCAGCTGCTCGCCGCACGCGCGGTGCAGGGCCTCGGCGCGGCGATCCTGTCCCCCTCCACGCTCACCCTGCTCACCGCCGCCGTCCCGGCGGGCCCGGCGCGCACCCGCGCGGTCGGCACCTGGACGGCGGTCGGGGCGGCGGGCGGCGCGGCCGGCGGCTTCGTGGGCGGCCTCCTGGTGGACCTGCTCTCCTGGCGCTGGGTCCTCCTCATCAACGTGCCGATCGGCGCGCTGGTCCTGGTCGGCGCGTGGCTGTGGCTGGCCGAGAGCCGGGTACCGGGCGGGCGGAGGCTGGACCTGCCGGGCGCGGTGCTGGTGACGGGCGGTCTCGCGACCCTCGCGTACGGGATCGTGCAGACGGAGGAGGCGGGCTGGGGCGCCCCCTCGACGCTCGCCCCGCTGGCGGCGGGCGCGCTGCTGCTGGGCGCCTTCGTGTTCTGGGAGACGCGGGCGGCGGCCCCGCTGATGCCGCTGCGGGTCTTCCGGACGCGGGCGGTGTCGGCGGCCAACGCGTCGATGGCGCTGTGCGCGTCGACGACCTTCGGCTCGTGGTTCTTCATGACGGTGTACGCCCAGAACGTCCTCGGCTACACCCCGCTCCAGGCGGGCCTCGCCCTGGTCCCGAGCTCCGTCAGCGTCATCGCGGGCTCCAAGCTCGCCCCCCGCCTGCTGCCCCGCTTCGGCCCGCGCGCGGTCGCGGTCGCGGGCATCCTGATCGCCGCGGGCGGCTTCGCCTGGCAGTCGACGATGACGCCGGACGGCACGTACGTCACGTCGATCCTGATCCCGGGCGTCCTCATCATGTTCGGCATCGGCGTCGGCTCCACCCCGCTCGCGGTCCTCGCCACGACGGGCGCCCCGCCCGCCGACGCGGGCCTGGCCTCGGGCCTCATCAACACCTCCCGCACCATGGGCGGCGCGCTGGGCCTCTCGATCCTCTCCACGGTCGCGGCCGCCTGGACCACGGACACCCCGACCGCCACGACCCTGACCGAGGGCTACGCGGCGGCCTTCCGGGTAGCGGCGTGCGTCCTCCTGGCGACGTCGGTCCTCATGGCGGCGTGGCTGCCGGGGCGGGAGCGGGAGAAGTGAGGGCGATGAGCGTGGCGAGGTGGGGGAGACGGGCGCGCGTGCTTCCGGTGACGGCCGCTCTGCTGGCGGCGACCTCCTGCCACTTCTGGGAGCAGGAGACGACGACGATCACGCGGGACGACCTGGTGGGAACGTGGGCGGGCGACTCCGGCGGCCGGGTGACCTTCGCCGCCGACCACACCTTCCGGTTCGAGTCGGTCGGCCTGGACTCGTACACGTACCCGTCCTGCCCTGACGGCGACTCCACCGGGAGCTGGGTGTTCTTCGTCGACCGCGGCGGCTCGGAGGGCGGGGACGAGACCGCTGCCTCGGGCGACTCGCTCGGCCTCACCTTCCAGGGGCAGGAGTTCGGGGCGTGCGAGCTCACCGTCAACGTCATCGAGGCCGGCGGCACCCTGTGCGTGAGCGACGACCCGGACTTCGTGTGCACGATGGACGAGCGCTACGCGCGGGAGCGGAAGGGCTGACGCGCGGCTACAGCCAGCCCTGCTGGCGGGCCTCGCGGACCGCTTCCATGCGGTTGCGGGTGCCCGTCTTGCCGATCGCGGAGGAGAGGTAGTTCCGGACCGTCGACTCCGACAGGTGCAGGGCCTCGGCGATGTCCGCGATCGTCGCCCCGTCCACCGACGCCCCGAGCGCGTCCCGCTCGCGGGCGGTCAGGGGATTGGGGCCCGCGCTGAGCGCCGCGGCGGCGAGGGCGGGATCGATGACGGTCTCCCCCCGGAGTACCTTCCGGACCGCCTCCGCCAGCTCCTCCACCGGCCCGTCCTTCACCAGGAAGCCGGCCGCCCCCGCCTCCATCGCCCGCCGCAGATACCCCGGCCGCCCGAACGTCGTCAGGATCAGCACCCGGCAGTCCGGCACCTCGTCCCGCAGGTCACCCGCCGCGTCCAGCCCCGAACGCCCCGGCAGCTCGATGTCCAGCAGCGCCACCTCGGGCCGCGCGAGCAGCGCCGCGTCCACGATCTCGTCCCCGCGCCCCACCTGCGCGACGACCTCGATGTCGGGCTCCAGCCCCAGCAGCAGCGCGAGCGCCCCGCGCATCATGCCCTGGTCCTCGGCGAGGAGGACCCGGATGCTCTTGGCCGGGCGGTGGTCCTGCGGCATCTCGTTCACGGGGAACAGCGTAGGCCGCCGGGTGTGTCGACTTGGCCCGTTGAAGTTCGGACACCCTGCTTGTCCCGGCTGGGGAGGGTTACCTGGTCTCCACCCACCTGTCTGTGACCGTATGGAAGGGGTCTCCGCACCAGAGGTCGGAGTACGTCCCCGGGCCTGGCCTCGTCCAGGGGCCGGTGGCGAACAGGCCGTAGTCCGTGGCGAGGCAGGTAGCCCTCACCCGGAACTCGCCGGTCCCGCTGTCGCACCAGGCCCAGGCGTGAAGGTAGAGCCCGATGTCCCTGTCGTCCGCCACGCGGCCCGGGGCAGAACGCCGGGAGGGCCGGTGTCCCGGTCCCCGGCGGGCTCGTTGGGCAGGCCGTGAAGCACACCCAGCGCGTCCTCGCCGCCCTCGCCCTCGCCGGGGCCGCCCTCTCCCTGACCGGCACCGCCCACGCCGACCCGACCGGACTCGTCGGCCGAGGCGACACTCCCGACGTCACCGCCGAGGGCGTCGGCGGCGACGTCAACAAGGGCGTCGGCGAACTCGTCCTCAGCCGGCCGCTCGTCGCCGTGGAGGGGGTCAACACCGGGCACATCATCTGACCCGGGCCCCCACCCGGCGCGGCGCGCAACCCCCCTCCTCGCCCGCTCGTTGGCAGCCCATGAACGCACTCCGCACCTCCCGGCGCGCCCTCGCCGCCGCCCTCCTCCTCGCCACCGGTGCCGCCCTCGGCGCGGGCGCGGGAGCCGCCCAGGCCGCGCCGCTCGACCTGCCCGGCGGCGGACTCGCCGGGATCCTCGGCACCGGCGGCGAGCACGCCGAGCACGCCGGACAGGCCGATCACGCCGAGCACGCCGGACACACCCATCACGCCGGGCGGCCCGGCCCCAGTGGTGACAGCCAGAGCGCCGTCATCGGCGGCAACACCTCCGAGCAGAGCATCGGGAGCTGACGCCGGGGAGGGGCAGAGGGGAGGGGGCAGGGGGATGGGGGATGGGGGCCGGGGGGGAGGGGGGAGGGGGCGACGAGTCTCCCCGTAAACCACTCGCCCCGCCCCACCCTCCCGGGCATCATCACCCGGTGCAACTGCCCACGCTCCTGGCCGCCGTCGAGCGCGGCGACGATCTCACCGTCACCGAGTTCCTCGACGGCCACGCCCCCGTCGGCCCCGCCGTCGCCGCCACCCTGTTCTGGGCCGCCCTGCGGGCCGGCCGCGACGAGCTCGTCGCGGCGCTCACGGGCCGGGTCGACCTGGACCGGCCCGGGCCCGACGGGCTCGACCCGGTGACCTGGGCGGCGGCCCACGGCAGGGCCGCCGAGCTCCAGGCCATGCTGCCCTCGGAGCCCCGGGCGTCCGAGCTCCAGGCCATGCCGCCCTCGGAGCCCCGGGCGTCCGCGCTCGGCGGCGGCCCGCACCGGCGGGCCCTCCGCGCCGCCCGGGACGCCCTCGACGCCGGGGCCCTGCCCCCGCCCGCCCACCGGGCGATCGTCACCGACATGGAGGCCGCGCTCGGCATCCACCGCCCGGCCGACGAACTCCTCGCCCGCGCCCTGGTCTCCGGCGACCCCGAGCACGCCGACTGGTTCTCCTCGTCCTTCCGGCTGGGCCTGCGCTTCGACCGGGAGACCTTCGTCTGGGCCCGCGACCTCGCCCGCGACGGGGCCTCCCGCCTCCACCGGCTCTTCGGGATCGCCACCCTGGGCGGTCTGGGCCTCCCGCCCCAGATCTCCGTCGAGGACGTCGAGGCGCCGTTCGCCGACGAGGCCGCCGGCTTCCTGCGCCCGCTGCTGGACACCGAGGACGACCCGTACACCCTCCGGGCCGTGATGCACGCCTTCGGCCTGCACTGCCGGCCGGGCCAGACGCGGGCCTTCCTCCGGCACGCCCGCCATCCCGACGCGGGGGTCCGGCGCTGCGTGGGCGCGGCGCTGCCCCCGCACCCCGAGGACCCCGCCGCCGACCCCGAGGTCCTCGACGCCCTCGTCCGCCTCGCCGGGGACCCCGTACCCGAGGTGCGGGTGCCCGTGCTGCAACGGCTGGCCTGGCTCCGCGCCGACACCCCCGGGCTGCGCGCCGCGCTGGCGGAGCAGCTCGGGCACCCGGACCTGGCGGGGCGGATCGCCGCCGCGTCCGGGCTCGCGCTGCGCGGCGACGCGCGCGGACGGGCCCTGCTCGAAGCGATCGCCGCCGACCCCGGCCACCGAAGGACCCTCGGTCCGGGCGGCCTCGGCGAGCTCCACCACGTCCTGCGCTCCGCGCCGGGCGCCGTCCGGGGCGCGTCCGGGCCCGCCTAGGATCTCTGGCCATGCTTCAGAAACCACGTACCCGCTTCGGCGTGCTCGGGGCCGCTCTCCTCGCCCTCGCCTCCTCCCTCGTCGCCGCCGCGCCCGCCCAGGCGGCCATGCCGTTCGCGGCGGTGGACGCCGCCACCGTCGAGAGCTTCCAGCTCCGTCCCGGCACCACCTTCACCGACAACGCCGCCGCCATCGAGGCCGTCGAGACCCAGGGCGCCGTCACCGTCCGGAACGCCACCCAGGTGCTCACCTCGGGCGGGCGTACCGGCCGGCCGGGCCTCTGCCACACCACCGGCCTCGCCGCCTCCCTCAGCCCCTCGGGCTTCTGCTGGGACAAGGCCGACGACACCTCCAACTCGTACACCGACGCGGGCGGCTGGACCCCGCAGGGCCTCACCGGGTCGTACGACGCCCAGCCCGGCGGGCTGTGGGAGGGCCGCCCGGCCTTCCTCGCCTCCTGGCACTTCAGCCGGGGGATGCAGACCGGCGGCGCCAAGGTCGCCAACGAGTTCAGCCGCCTCAGCCTCGTCAACGCCGAGGGCGGCCAGATCCGCTACAACCACCTGCTGCTGGTCCGCCCCACCGTCGACGCCGAGGGCAAGGGGAGCTTCACCGGCGTCTCCAGCCACAGCGACGGCGTCGTCTGGTACGGCGACAAGGTCTTCGTCGCCAACGGGCGCTGGCTCCAGGTCTACGACCTGCGGCACATCTGGAAGGTCAACTCCAGCACCGAGGCCGTCGGCGTCTCCGGCACCACCTCGTCCGCCCGCTGGAGCTCCTACGCGCTGCCGATGATCGGCCAGTACGTCACCACCGCCGACGGCGGCGCCTGCTCCACCGCCACCGGCGACCGGCCCTGCCTCAACTCCCTGAGCCTGGACCGCACCGGCGAACCCGGGCTCGTCTCCGCCGAGTACAAGCCGGGCGCCGCGGGCGGCCGGGTGGTCCGCTGGGCCCTCGACCCGGCCACCGGAATCCCGGCGGGACACGCCACCGCCGCCTATACGTCGCCGATCTGGGCCATGCAGGGCGCCGCGACCGACGGCACCGACTGGTACCTCGCGGGCGACTGCCCCAGCGGCGTCGGCGGCGGCTCGGGCGACCCGTCGGGCGCCCCGTACTCCTGCATCCACAAGGCGGCCCCGAACACCGCCCCGCACGTCCTGACCACCGCGCCCGTCTACACCCAGAACCTCGGCTACGACCCGGCGCAGGGCCGGATCTGGGGGCTCAACGAGCGGATCAACTCCACGGTCGGCGTCCGGGTCGTCTTCTCCGTGAACCGGGCGGCCTGACCGTGCGGGAGGGTGTCCGATGCGTCCCCGTGGTCGCGATCGACACCCTCCACGCCGGGGCGTCGGCACGCTCGGCGGCCTGCTGGCCGCGTTCACCCTTCCGAAGGTCCGGGCCCGGCTCGACGCGGGCCGCACCATGACGGTCGGCCTGCTGCTCGCGGGCGTCTCCACGGCGGCCTTCCCGGCGGCCGGGGCCCAGGGCGGGGCCGCCTCCGCGCTCCCGGTCGCCCCGCTCGTCCTCGGCCAGTTCGGCATGACGTGGGGCGCGGTGGCCTTCACCATCGCGCAGGTGAGCGTGCGTCAGCGGGCGTGCCCACCGCACCTGCCGGCCCGGATGACCGCCTCGGGCGACGTCGGCACCGGGACCGGCACCGGCGGCGGTCTCGCTTCTCGGGACCAACGGCTCCGCATTCCGGGGCCTTTGGGACCTGCCGGACGCGGTATGGCGATGAATCATGAGTGGACGTCAGTCACCCGTAGTCGTGTGACGGACCGATTCCTGCTCGGCCATATCCGTTTCACCATATGCAAGGACGCATAGTGAGCACATCCGCACGGGAAACCGAGGAACAAGCAGAAACAATCCTCCGCTTGATGGGCGGACCCCGGAACGTCGAGAGTCTGACGCACTGTGCGACGCGGCTCCGGTTCCAGCTCCGTGACGGCTCCAAGGTCGACAAGGCCGCCCTCGACGCCCTCGACGGCGTCATGGGCACCGTCCCGCAGTCCGGCGACCGCTTCCAGATCGTCATCGGCGGCGCCGTCGGGCGCGTCCACTCCGCCATCATGAACCTGCCCTCCATGGAGGGCGGTTCGTCGGAGGGGGCGCGGGGCCGATCGTCCGGCGAGGCGTCCGGCGGGCAGTCCGACGCGGAGGTCAAGGCCGCCGTCCGGGCGAAGGGGCGCGGCCGTTACGCCCTGGTCGACAACTTCTTCGAGTATCTCTCCGACTCGTTCCGGCCCCTCATGGGCGTGTTGCTGGGCGCCTCGCTGATCATCGCCGGAACCGCCGTCCTGGAAGCCTTCGGCGTCATCGACACCCGGGCCGCCGACAAGTCCGCCACCTGGGTGTTCGTCGACGCGATGTGGCGCTCGGTGCTGTTCTTCCTCCCCATCATGGTGGCCTACAACGCGGCCAAGAAGCTGCGGATCGACCCCTGGGTCGGCACCGCCGTGATGGCCGCGGTCATGACCCCGAACTTCACCAGCATGCTCGGCGCCGAGGGCAAGGTCCCCGGCGTCACCTGCACCACCAACGCGACGCTCGGCGCCCAGCAGTGCGTGGCGCACGTCTTCGGCCTGCCGATGCAACTCAACGACTACGGCGGCCAGGTCTTCGTACCGCTGCTCATGGTCGCCGTGCTGGCCCTGGTCTACCGGGGGCTCCAGCGGGTCTTCCCGGAGAACGTCCACATGGTGTTCGTGCCGTTCTTCAGCATGCTCATCATGATCCCGGCGACCGCCTTCCTCATCGGCCCGATGGGCGTCTGGGCCGGCAACGGCCTCGGCGAGGGCCTGTCCTGGCTGAACGAGAACGCCCCGATGGTCTTCGCGGTCATCATTCCGCTGCTGTACCCGTTCCTGGTGCCGCTGGGCCTGCACTGGCCGCTGAACGCCCTCATGCTCCAGAACATCAACGTCCTGGGCTACGACTTCATCCAGGGCCCCATGGGCGCGTGGAACTTCGCCTGCTTCGGCGCCACCGCCGGCGTGCTGCTGCTCTCGCTGCGCCACCGCGAGAAGGAGATGCGCCAGACGGCCTCCGGAGCGCTGGCCGCCGGCCTGTTCGGCGGCATCTCGGAGCCCTCGCTGTACGGCATCCACCTGCGCTTCAAGCGGATCTACCCGCGCATGGTCGTCGGCTGCCTGGTGGGCGGCGTGATCGTGGGCACCCTCGGCGGTGTCGACGCCAACGCCTTCGCCTTCACCTCCCTGCTCACCATCCCGGTGTTCTCCCCGGCGGCGACCTACGCCATCGCCATCGCCGCCGCCTTCCTCACCTCGATGACGCTGGTGTACTTCTCCGACTACCGCACGCCGGAACAGCGGGCCGAGATGAACGCCCTGCGGGACGCGGAGGAGCGGGACGCGAAGGCGGCTCGGGGCGGCGAGGTGGCCCGGGACGACGAGGTTGCGCGGGACGGTCTTACGGCCGCCTCGGGAGGCCGCTGATCCGCTGATCCGCCAGGTGTATTGATCACCCGCGTGAACAACGCCCGTGATCAATACACCTGGCGGTCAGGCGTCGGGGTCGACGGCGGGGTGCGTGAACCGCACGGGCTTGCCCAGTGACCGGGCGTAGGTGATCTCGGATCGGGTGCTGTCCCCGATGTAGTCGCCGACCACGAGCACCTCGTCCGCGAGCCGGATCTTCGCCCGGTGCAAGGCGTCGAGCCGGACCTTCAGCGCCGTGGCCTCGACCGGGTCGGACCAGAGCGCGTGGGGCGACTTCATGTCGATGCCCGGCTTGACGACGATCTTCCCGGCGTGGGTCTCCCGCACATCGGCCTCGGCCATCTGGATCATGAAGCGGGTGGAACCGCAGATCACGACGATACGCGGGAGGCCCAGCCGCCCCTTCGCGTCGGCGAGCTTCTCTTCGGGGGTGAGCCGCTGCGGGTGTGACACGGGTTCCTCCTGGTGGTGTGCTCCAAGGGCTGCTTGCGGAATTGAGAACGAGCACCCCTCGGCTTGGACGCCCCGGACGCCGACAGGGCCACTCGACGTGCCGGGTCATGCGGCTGCGCATTCGCCGCGGCCTCTGCGAGGCGGGCTGGAGGGGGCGGGCCGGCACTGATGCGGTGTTGCCCGTGTAGGGGCCGGCACAAGCCGGCCCCTACACGGGTTCGGGGTGTTAGTTCCAGCTGCCGGTGATGGCGAGGTGGGTGGGGTTGGTGGGGGCGCCGGGTGGTGTGTCGGCGGGTTCCCAGGTGCCGTTGGTGTGGCGGACGGTGTGTTTGATGGTGCCGCTGGTGATGGTGGTGGTGTGGAACTCGTCGTCGGCGGACGCGGCGCTGATGCTGTGGATCTCGCCGGTGCCGAGGACCGGGGTGAGATCGCCGAACTTGCCCCAGGTGCCGTTCTTCCCGGAGCGGATCACGTGCTTGATTTCGCCGTTGGGTTCGGCCAGGACGGCCTGGATGTCGTTTCCGGTGCCGGCGAAGGCCATGCCGCTGATCTTGGCGGGGGCTCCGGTGAGTTTGGTGATGTCGCCCCACTTGCCCCAGGTGCCGTTGGCGTTGCGGATGGTGTGCAGGGCTCGGCCGTTGTCCACGACGACGCCGACGTGGGTGATGGCGCCGACGTGGGTGGTGGTGATCTGGGTGGGCTTGCCGGGCATGGTGCCGACGGCGGAGGTGACGTCGCCCCACTTGCTCCACTTGCCGGCCGAGTCCCGGGCGGCGTGGTAGACACGCCCGTCGGTGACGGCGACGAGGGCGAGGCCCCTGCCGGTCGAGGTGGCGGAGATCTTCCGGATCCCGGCGAGGGCTCCGAGCTCGCTGGTCAGCGGCTTGAACTTGACCCAGGTGCCGCTGGGGTTGCGGGTGGCCTGGTAGACGATGCCGTCGCCGCCGAGGGCGAGGACGTGGTTGGTGCCGGAGATCGCGGCGTCGGCGGCGAGCTGGATGTCGCCGATGGTCCCGGCGGCCTTCTGGACGTCGCCGAAGACCGACCAGTCCCAGTTGCTGTCGCGGGCCGTGTGGTAGAGGTTCTTGTCGGCGGTGGTGACCATCTGCACCCGCCACGGCGTGAGCGTCGAGGCCGTGG